>NZ_JBHYVM010000025.1:31991-106982 GCF_042750105.1 Streptomyces sp. NPDC059443
GCGCCCGGCCGCGGCGGCCGCGGGCCGGTCCCGGCGCCTTGGGCGGCGCTTTCCGGGGGGGGGGGGCGGCCGGGACCGCCCCGGCCCGGTCCGGTTCGGCCCGGACCGGGCCGCCCCGGCTCACGAGGACCGTGCCCGGCTGGAGACCGTGACGCGGTCGACGCGCATCGGGTGGCCCGGTTCGGTCTCCGGGCCGGGGACCGCGCCGTCGGCGAGGGGGAGGCCGCCGCCGACGGCCACGTCGAGGATCAGGAACAGCCCGTGGTCCACCGCCCGCTTCCAGGTGTCCGGGTCCATGGCGGAGGCGGCCACCCGGTGGTGCACACGGCCGTCCAGGTACCAGCGCACCTCCTCGCCGCCGGGGGAGAGGTCCACCTCGACGGCGTACGAGTGGAACCCCGAGCGGCAGCCGTCGCACGGCCGCGGCCCCGAGCTCAGCCCCGCCGGCTCGCGGCACGGGCCACCTTCGAGGATCCCGCAGTGCAGGGTCGCGTAGACGCTGTCCCGCCCGTTGACGGACTCCATCACGTCGAGCTCCCCGATGCCCGGCCACCCCGTGTACCCGTCGCGCAACGGCGCGCCGAGGGTCCAGAACGCCGGCCAGTAGCCCGCCGCCTTCGGGCCGGCCACCTCGGGCAGGGCGATCGAGGCCTCGATGCGCAGGGTGCCGCCGGGGGGCGGTGCGAAGTCGGAGCGCCTGGTCTCGATGCGTCCCGAACTCCACCGGCCGTCCTTGCGGGTGGGGACGATCTCCAGCACCCCCTTCCCGTCGAGCCGGACGTTGTCGGTGGAGTCGGTCATGGTCTCGATCTCGCCGGTGCCCCACTGGGGTGCGGGGCACCCCGGGTAGCACGTACCGATGTCGTGCAGCCAGTTGGCGGCGGACGGGGCGCTGCCCGCGGGGCCGTCGAAGTCGTCCCGGAGCAGCTCGGTCCAACCGGACGCCTTTGGTGCCGCGGAGGCGGCCACGGCGGGCAGGGCCCCGGACTCCGTGAGCAGCCGTTCCAGCCGGGGGGTCAGGACCACGGTCGCGACATTGGTCAGGTGGGCGTCGTCCCGGTAGAGCAGGATGCGGTCCAGTACGGCCGGGCAGCTCGGGCCGTCCCCCGGGCACAGGACCGGGTTCACGCTGACGCCGAGTATGCCGGGCAGCGCGCCGGAGGCGATCCGCCGCGCCAGGGGATCGGGCCGCAGGGCGTTCGTACGGCCGAACGCGCAGGCGTCGGGGGCCTCCGGGCTGCCGGAGACGCACGCGGGGACGTCCGTGCCGGGCACGGGGGTGTCCTCGATGTAGACGATCGGCACGCCGAGCGCCCGCAGCGGTTCGAGGGTCTTCTCCCAGCCCGCCGCCAGGAGTTCGGGGTCGGCGGTGTAGCGGTTGAGGGAGGAGATCACGATGAGACGGGGCTTCGGCTGCTGCCGCAGCCGGTCCAGGGTGTCGGCCCGCCAGGTGTCGCACTCCCGGTAGGCGCGGCCGAGCTGCGGGCTGTCCACGGCCAGTCGGGGCAGCGGGCAGCCCTGTTTCACGAACTCCTGTAGTGCCCAGCCGCGTTGTGAGGCCATGGCGAGCATCGCGGAGAACCACTGGCCCGCGTGCGAGTCGCCGAGCAGCACGATCCGGTCGGGGCTGTCCACCGCGCCGAACAGGCAATCCGGGCTGCGGGTCACCGCCGGGGCGACCTCGCAGGCCCCGTCCGGCGGGAAGTCCTTGCGCGCCTGGGCGGGTCCGGGTACCACGGGGCCGTCCTGGAGCGGCGCCCCGGCGGTCCGGGCCAGCAGGTGCGGGCCAAAGGCGGCGCCCGGGGGCAGGCCGTTCAGCTCGACCGGCGCGGCCGGACCCAGCAGGTTCAGCGTCGTGGTGCCCACCACGAGCGCGAGGACGACGGGCAGTACGACGGCCGTGACGCCCACCGACAGCCCGCGGCGCGGGAGTTCGGAGACGGTGCGGCTACGGCGCAGCGGCCGCTCGACCCAGCGCATGGTGGCGTAGGCGGGCAGTACGGCGGCCAGCGTGAGCGCGGCCTTCACCGGCCAGCCCAGAGCGCCGAACCGGGCCCCGGCGAGGACGAGCACCGGCCAGTGCCACAGGTACAGGTTGTAGGAGAGCCGCCCCACCGCCCGGGGCGCCCGGCCCGCCAGCGGCCGGCCGACCCCGTAGGCGCCCATCGCGGTGTGCTCGCCCCGGCCGGGTATCGCGGCGAGGATGACGGCGCCGGTGGCCAGGGTCGGCACGAGGGCCGCGTACCCGGGATAGGGGGTGGAGGTGTCGTACGAGACCACGCACCAGAGGATCGCCGCGCCCCCGGACCAGCCGCACAGCAGCCGCAGCGGCCGGGGGCCCCGCATGAGGTGCCAGGGCAGCAGGGCCAGCAGCGCGCCGACGCCGAACTGCCAGACGCGCGAGGGCGTCGCCAGGTAGGCGAGCGAGGCGGAATGCCCCGTCCACCGCAGGGACAGCGCGAACGACCCGAGGACCAGCGGTACGGCGGCGAGGCACACGGCGGAGCGCACGGCGCGGCCACGGCGCACCGACCGGGTCACGCCGAGCACGATCAGGGCGAGCAGCGGGGCCCAGAGGAGGTAGAACTGTTCCTCGACGGCGAGGGACCAGAAGTGCAGCAGCGGGCTCTGGTCCCGTCCGGCGGCGAGGTAGTCGGTCTGCTGGGCGACGAACCGCCAGTTGGCGGCGGAGAGCGCCGCCGCGACCACGTCGTGCTCCAGGTCGGCGCGGCGCAGCGGGACGGTCAGCCAGGCCCCGGCCAGGGCCACCGCGGCGAGCACGACGGCGGCGGAGGGCAGCAGCCTTCGCGCCCGCCGGGAGAAGAAGTCCAGGAGCCGGATCCGGCCGGTGGTGACGGCCTCCCGGACCAGGAGGCCGGTGATGAGGTAGCCGGAGACGACGAAGAAGACGTCCACGCCCACGAAGCCGCCCGCGAGCCCCGGAATACCGGCGTGGAAGGCGAGGACCGCGAGAACGGCGAGGGCGCGCAGTCCCTCGATGTCGGGCCGGAAGGCGGACCGGTGCGGGCTGGGCCCGGACTCGCCGGAGCCCGACGGGGAGGCCGGGGGTCCGGTCGGTGGCGCGGCGGCGCGCCGGCGGTCGCGGTGCGCGCCGGGTGCCAGGGGGAACAGCATGGTCGTGAAGCCTTTCAACTCAGCCAGGGAAGCATCGGGTTGACCCACCCGGATGCCACCAGGCCGGTGAGCAGGAGGACCGCCGAGGCGGCGAGGGTTTCGGGCCAGCGGCGGGGCAGCACGCCGGAGCGGGCGAGCGGGAAGCTCCGTACGAGGCTGCGCGGGCGGGCAGTGGCCGGGGCCGGGGCGGCGGCCGCCGCCGGGCGCAGCTCGGCGATCAGGTCGCGGATCAGCGGGCCGTTGATCTGGCACTGCACGAGGAAGTAGAGGAACAGGCCCCAGTTGGGCTCCCAGCCGTTGCGGGCCACGGCCAGCGCGAGACCCGCGGCGGCGGCGCCGTTGGAGAGGACGAGCCAGAGCAGCGAGACGCCCACCACCCGGCGGGCCATCCCGCCGGAGGAGCCGGTGCTCCGGGCGCCGGTGGGCACCCAGTCGGCGCTGCGGCCGCGCAGGGTGTGCAGGAAGGCGGTGGCGGCGGCGACGCTCGTCAGGACGTTCGCCCGGATGACCTCCACCCGCCAGCGGGTCCGGCTGATCCGGGGCAGCAGCACGTGCCAGAGCCACAGCGGGGCGAGCAGCGGCAGGACGTGCCAGGGCCGGATGTGGTCCGGATACCAGAACATCATCACCAGGGGCGGCAGCGGCGCCGCGAAGGTGTTCACGGCGGCGGCCAGGTAGCCGACGACGCCCTCGTAGAAGCACAGCCTCATCCGCCAGGGCGCGCCCATCCGCCGCAGTACGGGGGTGCCGAGCAGGTGGAGGTTGCCCATCGCCCACCGGTACTGCTGGTTGACGAAGGAGGTGACGGTGTCGGGGGAGGTCCCCTTGGCGACCAGCACCGGTACGTACAGGGTGCGGAAGCCCTGTTCGTGGAGGGCGAGGCCGGTGTACAGGTCCTCGCTGTGGTCGAGCCGGGCGAAGCCGCCCGCCAGGTCGATGGCGCTGCGCCGGTAGACGGCGTTGCTGCCGCAGCAGATGGCGGCGTCGCTCGCGTCCCGGGACGGCTGGATCCAGCGGAAGAACCACTCCTGCGCGGAGCCGGCGGCCCGCTGGATCCAGCCCATGGTCTCGTCGGTGTCGAAGCACTGCGGGCTCTGCACGATGCCGACGGCCGGGTCGGCGAGGTAGGGGACGAGATGGCGCAGGAAGTCGGCCCGGGGTGCGAAATCGGCGTCGAGGATGGCGATGAACTCGGCGTCGCTCAGCGTCAGCGCGTGGTTGAGGTTGCCGGCCTTCTTCAGGTGCCCCCGGTCCGGGCGCACGACGTACTCGTACCCGTACGAGGCCGCCAGCGCGGCGACTTCGGGCCGGTCCGCGTCGTCCAGTACCCAAGTGGTCAGTGCGCCGGGCCAGTCGACGGCCGCCACGGCGCGGTAGGCGTTGGCCAGGACGGGGAGCGGTTCGCCACAGGTCGGCAAGTACAGGTCCACGCTCGGCAGTTGCGTGGGCTGCCAGGCGCGCACGAGCACCTCGTGCGAGGGTCGGGTCAGCCGGCGCTGGCGCAGGCTGTTCACCGAGGAGAGGCCGAGGGCGACGACGTTGAGCCCGAGGACGGCGAGGAAGGCCCACAGGGCCGGGGTGCGCAGCGCGAAGGTGAACATGGTCGCCGCGGTGAAGGAGAAGGCGAGCGAGGTGCTGATGAGGACCCAGCGTCGTTGCGGGCCGAAGTACCAGTAGAGCTCTTCGTCGGTAGGAGGTTGCGGAAGATGCGGAAGATGATGAAACGTCATAAAGCCCCCCACGGCTGTTTATGCGCCGGTTTCAGGTGGCCATCATAGCGTCACAGGTCTAGACCATTTGTTACGGGACGGCCAACAGGCCGAATGAGCCACGGGTTTGGCGCGTCTCATGTGGTCCAGACCTCTCAGGGGTCCATTCGAGCGTCCCCACCCCTCCCCGTCGGGAAGGTGCAGGTCACGTGGGGGTGAACAGACCCCAAAGACTTGCGCGGGCGGCCCGAGTCCGCTGTCGGGACCGGCCCGCGGCCGGGTCAGGGCCGTGACCCGGCCCCGTCCCGCAGGCGTTCGGCGAAGGCCTGCGCCGCGGCCAGGTCGCCGGGGTTCGGTCGCTGCTTGTTGATGCCGCCGACGAGCTTGAAGGGCGCCCACGTGTCGAACGCCCGGCACGAGAAGCTCCCGTCCACCCCGAAACCCTTGGCTTCGAGGAGCCGGACCAGCGGGCGGGTGACGGGTGCGAGGGGCACCTCGGGGAGCCCGCTGGTGGCGAACACGAACGCCCGGCTCCGCCGCCCGGCGGGCAGCGCCTCGACGGTAGCGGTCAGGCTGGAGTGGAGCCTGCCGTAGAAGACGCCCGAGCCGAATCCCACGAGGTCGGCCCCGGCGAGCTCCGCCGGGTCGGCCTGCTCGGGGGTGACGACCTTCGCGCCCAGTACGCGGGCCATGGTGTCGGCTACACGACGCGTATTGCCGTGTGACACGGAGGCGCAGACGATGACGGCCTTCATGGTGACGGTCCCTTCCCTCGGTTCGCTTGCTTCTGTAGCGAGGACCGCGTGGGGACGCCGAATGTGACGCCGCGCCCGTGTGACGGCGGACACCCCCGAACCGGCCGTCGGCCCCCACCCCTCCGGGGAGGGGTGGGGGCCAACGGGGATCCGGGCCGGGCTCAGAAGCGGGCGGAGACGGTGGTGTTGGCGAAGTCCTGGACGGCGTAGAGGCTGATGTAGACGTAGCCGGACGGGGGGTTGCTGATCGTGAGGGTCTCGGTGTTGCCGCTGTGCCTGGAGCGGGCCGTGTAGTTGCTGGTGGTGGCCCAGTTGGTGGGGCTGTAGTAGAGGTCGGCGTTGCCCGTGCCGCCCGAGACGGAGATCTTGAGGGAGGTCGTGCCTGCGGGGACGTTCAGGTAGAAGTAGCCGTAGTTCCCGGTCGTGGCCGAGACGTTGGAGCGCAGGCAGTTGTCGCCGAGCGCCCGGGTGTCGGCGGCCGTGCACTCGGCGGGGCCGGCGGCTCCCACGGTGACCGCCTTGCTTGTGCTGGCGGTCGCGCCCTTGTCGTCCGTGACGGTGAGCGTCACGGTGTAGGTGCCGGCCGCGGCGTACGTCTTGGCCGGGTTGGCGGCGGTGGAGCCGGCGCCGCCGTCACCGAAGTTCCAGGACCGGGAGGCGATGGTGCCGTCCGCGTCCGTGGAGGCGTCGGTGAAGTTGACGGCAAGACCGTTCACCGCGGAGGTGAACCCGGCCACCGGGGCCTGGTTGGCCGGCGGGGTGGTGGTTCCCCCGCAGTCGCCGGCCGCGCACTTGGCCAGCCAGGCCGCGAAGTCGGCGTCGTAGCGGGTGCCGATCGTGGAGGTCAGCAGGGTGCGGGCGGCGGCCCAGTCGCCGGTGCGGTAGTGGCCGAGCAGCGTGGCCACGTCCTGCGGGTGCGACTGGAGCAGGTAGCGCACCGCCAAGTAGCCCCACTGGTAGACGCGGGTCTGGTCGGAGTTGTCGTAGGTGTTGTCGAACAGCGTGCTGAGCTTGTACGTGTTCTTGCCCGCCTCGGTGACCGCCCGGTCGTAGGTGACGTTGCGGTAGGAGTACGAGATGTACTCCGCGAACCCCTCGACCCACATCACGGTCGGGGTCGTCATGCCCAGGTCGAAGTCCCCGTACATGTCGAAGCGGCCGTCGAGGTAGTGCGTGTACTCGTGGTTGAGGTTCCAGATCTGGAACGCGGGCCGCACCCACTCCGCCTCGTAGGCGACGAAGCGCGGCTGGTTCCCGGCGGCGGCAGGGTCGCCCTCCAGGTACATGCCGCCGTTGTCGGTGCTGATGCCGAAGATGACTCCGGCGTAGGTCTGGTAGTCGGAGCTGGAGTCGAACACCACCACTTCGATGGTGGTGTTGTTGTCGTTCGCGACCGGGCCGTTGTCCTTGACCACGTTGTGGAAGAAGGCGTCCTGGTTGGCCAGGCTGGTGCAAGTGGCGGACAGCTCCGCGTCCGTCATCTGCTGCGCGACGATCCGCAGGCTCGGGCTACAGGTGTGATTGACCGTCAGGATGGCGGCGCGCACCCGGTTCGGCAGGTCGCAGGTGCTGTAGTACGCGCAGTTGGCCGCGTCGTACGAGGAGGTCATCTCGGCCAGCGGCACCCAGAGGGAGGCGGTCCGGCCGGTGATGGAGCCGCGGTCGAGGAGCTGCTTGACGAGCGGCCGTACGGCTCCCAGGAGCTCCGGGTGCTGGAGGAAGCGGCCGAGTTCACGGCCGGCGTTGGCCGTCAGGTAGGCCTTGTCCGTGCCCAGCAGGGCGTCGTGGGTGACGGCGAAGTCGCGCAGCACGGTGAGGATGCCCGGGTCCGCCTGTACGGCGGGCAGGAACTCGGCGGTCTGGTGGCCGCGGAACAGGACGGTGTAGGCGTTGTTGACCGCGGCGACCATCGACCAGGAGCTGTCGTAGGAGGAGTTGTAACCGGTCAGCAGCCGCTTGACCACGCCGAGGTAGCGCGCGTTTTCCTGGGCGCTGTCGATCAGCACGACCGCCTCGGACAGGGTCTGCCCGTTGGCCTCGGTCACGTCCTGGGAGCGCGGCGCGCCGAAGAACCCGTCCAGGGCCCCCTGGATCGAGCTCTTCAGGGCCGGGCCGTAGGTGCCGACGGTGGACGCGTTGTACCACTGCACGAAGTACCCGGCGCGCAGGAAGAGCACGAGCTGTCCGGCCGAGGTGCTGTTGTCACCGGGGTACGCGGTGGAGGCGGAGCGCAGCGCGTCGGCCACCGAGACCATCTGTGCCTCGCGGAAGGCGGCCTTCGCGTCGGCGCCCTTGAGCTGGAACAGGGTGTTCACGCAGTCGAGGTCGGAGGCCTTGATCTGCTGGACCAGCGCACTGCCGGTCTTCGAGGTGAAGTCGGCGATGTTGCAGGCCGCGGCGAGGGCGCCGACGCCCGCGCCCGCGCCCGCGCCGACGCCCGCGCCGGTGCCGGACACCAACGTGGCTTTGGCTCTGTGCTGTTCGCTCCGCGCCGGGTCGGTGGCGGCCCGGAGCGGAGCGCGCCCGGACAGGTCCGTGCTCGGCCGAGCCGCGTGCTCCGCCCTCAGTGAGGCGGCCGCGGCCGCATCCGTGGAGGGCTGCGGGGCGGCGCCCGGCTTCCAGGCCGGCGCCGGGGCGGCGGGCTTCGTCTCGCGCGCGAAGGCCTGGCCGGCGGGGGCGAGCATGGTCAGGCCCAGACAGCAGGCCAGTGCGGCTATGAGGGGCCGGACGCGGCCCTTCGTGGTGGGGGAACTTCGCATGGGGGGTGGGCCTCCGAGCCGGTCTGCGGCCGTGCTGGCAACACGGCGAAGGTGAGGAACGGGCCGCGCGACAACGGGAGTTGGTGGGGACTTCAACTCTGTCGTGTACACGGAAACGAGCTGTGCAATGTAACATGGCACACATCACATGGCCCAGGAAGACCCCGATGGATTTTCTCGGCATCTGAGTCGGTGTCAGGCCGGGCCGCGCTCCGTACCGAATGCGCCGCGCGCCTCACGCGGCGATACTGGCGGGGTGAGGCGTACGCGTAC
This sequence comes from Streptomyces sp. NPDC059443, assembly GCF_042750105.1. Taxonomy (NCBI): domain Bacteria; kingdom Bacillati; phylum Actinomycetota; class Actinomycetes; order Kitasatosporales; family Streptomycetaceae; genus Streptomyces; species Streptomyces sp. NPDC059443. The sequence continues at coordinate 40,623 of NZ_JBHYVM010000025.1, forward strand.
GGTCTTGCTGTGCATCGCCGGCCTGATGGGCACCGCCCTTCCGGCCGGGGCGGCCGTGGGTGCGGAACCGGCCGCGGCAGCCCCGCGGGCCTGTGTCAGCTCGCCCGGCCCCGCCGAGGGCGACGCCCGCGAGATCCTCGGCATCGCCCGGCAGGCACAGCGGGAGTTCGGTCTGAACTCGGTCGTCCTGCGGGTCTCCTCCGACGGCCGGGAAGTCCTCACCACGGCGCTCGGCGAATCGATGACCGGGGTCCCGGCCGATCCGTCCATGCACTTCCGTACGGGGTCCGTGGCCATCGTCTACATGGGCGCCGTCCTGCTCCAACTCGTCGAGCAGGGCAAGGCCTCACTCGACGATCCGGTGTCCCGCTGGCTGCCGGACGTGCCGCACGGCTCGGAAATCACCCTGCGGATGCTCGGCAGCTCCACGTCCGGCCTGCACGACTACGTCACGGACCCCGTCTTCCTGGCCGAGCTGGAGGCCGCACCGTTCCGCAAGTGGACACCGGCCGAGGTCATCGGCATCGCCACGGCCAAGCCGCTCCTGTACGAGCCGGGGACCAACTGGAGCTACTCCCACGCCAACTTCGCGATCCTCGGCGCCGCGCTCGAAAAGATCAGCGGCCTCCCGCTGGACCAACTGCTCAGGCAACACGTGTACGAACCGCTCGGGCTGAGCCAGACCAGCAACCAGTACACGCCACAGATCCCCGAACCGGTCCTGCACGCCTTCACCTCCGAGCGCGGCACCTACGAGGAATCCACCTTCTGGAACCCCTCGTGGACCACCGCCCCCGGCGCTGTCCTCGTCCAGGACATCTGCGATCTGGACCGGTCCGCGCGCGCCGTCGGGACCGGGGAACTGCTGACCCCGCAGTCCTTCAAGACCCAGCTCGATCCGGGCACCATAGGCCTCGGCCACGCGACGGCCACCTGCCCGGCGAGCGTCTGCCTGCTGACCAACACGGCGGCCCACCACTTCGGCCTGGGCGTGATCGTCATCGACGGCTGGATCCTGACGAACCCGTCGTTCTCCGGGTACGCGGCCATCCAGGCCTACTTGCCCGCGAAGAAGCTCGCGATCTCCGTCACCGTGACGAAGGGTCCCAAGAGCCCCGCGGGCAACTCGGCCCAGACCATCGCCGAACGCATCTCCGCGGCCCTCGCCCCCGGACACGCGCTCAAGATGCGCTGAGGCCCGGGCCGTCTCCTTCGGATCCTGCCCGGCCCGCGCGCACGTACGGCAGATGGCGGAAGCGATTTGTGGCGCGGCCTTCCCGTCAGCACGCTTGGGTCCATGCCCTCACCCGTCCCCGGTCCGGTCCGCTCTCCCGTGCCGGTCCGGCCGGCCGGCTCCCGCCGGGTGCTGGTGGCGGGGTCGGTCGGCAATTTCATCGAGTGGTACGAGTTCGGCGTCTACGGATACTTCGCCACCGTCATCGCGGCGCAGTTCTTCACCCCCGAGGGCGGCAGCCCCGTGGCGGCGCTCGTCAAGACGTACGCGTCGTTCGCCCTCGCGTTCTTCTTCCGGCCCGTCGGGGCGGCCCTGTTCGGGCGGCTCGGCGACCGGATCGGCCGGCGCCCGACGCTCGTCCTGGTCATCTGCCTGATGACCGCCGCCACGACCCTCATCGGCGCCCTGCCGGCCTACGCGTCCATCGGCGTGGCCGCCCCCTGCCTGCTGACCCTGCTGCGGATCGTCCAGGGGCTTTCGGCGGGCGGGGAGTTCGGGGGAGCGGTCTCGGTCATGACGGAGTTCGCACCGCCGGGCCGCCGGGGTCTGTACGGGGCGTGGCAGTCGTTCACCGTGGCGCTCGGCCTGCTCGCGGGCGCGGCCGCGGCCGCGCTCCTGGCGGCCGTACTGACCCCGTCGCAGCTCGACGGATGGGGCTGGCGGCTGCCCTTCCTGCTGACGCTGCCGCTCGGGCTCCTCGCACTGGGCCTGCGCCTGCGCCTGGACGAGACGCCCGCCTTCACGGCGGCCGCCGACGGCGGGAGCGCACCCCTGCGGCGGCCGCCCGCCGGAGAAACGGTCAGGGCCGTCGCGCTGGGCGCCGGGCGGCTGATGGGGTGGTCGGCGGCCGGCTACACCTTCCTGGTGGTCCTGCCCTCCTACCTCCAGAGCACGCTGAACGCGTCCTTCCAGCAAGCGCTGGCCGCCACCGTCCTGGCGAACCTGGGCTTCGCGGCGTCGATCCTGCCCGCCGGCCTGCTGAGCGACCGGATCGGGCGCCGGGCGGTGATGCTGGCCGGAGCACTGCTGGTCGCCGTACTCGCGCTGCCGCTGCTGAACCTGGTGCAGGACGCCGGCGCGCCGGTGTACGCGAAGGGGGCGGCGCTCTTCGGAGCAGGGGCGGTCGTCGGGCTGATGGCCGGGCCCGGGCCCGCGATGCTGGCCGAGATGTTCCCGACCACCGTGCGCTACACCGGGCTCGGGCTGGCGTACGCGTTGTCCAACGCCGTGTTCTCGGGCAGCGCCGGGCTGATCATCACCAGGCTCGTCCAGTGGACCGGGAACATCGACGTTCCCGCCTACTACGCCGCCACCGCCTGCGCGGTGAGCGCCGTCGCGCTGCTGACGCTGCGCGGCGACGACCACGAGCGGGCGCTGAGGTGAGCGCCCTGCGGGTGGTCGGGCTGATGTCCGGCACCTCCTACGACGCCATCGACGCGGCCGCCGCCGACCTCGCCCTGGACGGGGACGCGCTGGTGCTCACACCGCTGGGCATGATCAGCACGGCGTACGGGGAAGACCTCCGGGCGGCGCTGGCCGGGGCGCTGCCGCCCGCCCGGACGGATCTGGCCGCGGTGTGCCGGCTCGACACGCGCATCGGGCGGGCCTTCGCCGCGGCGGCGGTCCGGGCCGACCTCGAACTGTGCGACGGGCGGGCCGACTTGATCGCCTCCCACGGCCAGACCGTCTACCACTGGACCGAGGACGGCCGGGTCCACGGCACGCTCCAGCTCGGCGAACCGGCCTGGATCGCCGAGGCGACCGGCCGCCCCGTGGTCTCCGGCTTCCGCACCCGCGACGTGGCCGCCGGCGGCCAGGGCGCGCCCCTGGTCAGCGTCGTCGACGTCATGTGGCTGCGGGGACGGCCGGGCGTGCCCGTGGCACTCAACCTGGGCGGCATCGGGAACGTGACCGTGGTCCCGGACGGCGCGGGCGGTGCGCACGGCGCGGGCGGTGAACCGCTGGCCTTCGACACCGGGCCCGCCAACGCGCTGATCGACGCGGCGGTACGGGAACTCGCGGGGCGGGAGGCCTCGGGCGGGGAGCGCCGCATGGACGTGGACGGCGCCCTCGCCGCCCGGGGAACCGTGTGCCCGCCGCTTCTGCGCGCACTGCTGGAGGAGCCGTACTACGCCCGGCCCGCGCCGAAGACCACGGGCAAGGAACTGTTCCACCTGCCCTATCTGCGTGCGGCGCTGGCCGCCTTCGGCCCGCTGTCCGCCGAGGACGTCGTCGCCACCCTGACCCGGCTCACCGCCCGGACCGTCGCCGACGCCGTACGGCCCCTCGGGGCCACGGAGGTGATCGCGTCGGGCGGGGGCACCCGCAACCCGGTACTGATGCGCTGGCTGCGCGAGGAGCTGAGCGGCGCGGGCGCGGGCAGGGGCGCAGGCGCGGGCGTACCGCTGCGGACCTCGGACGAGCTCGGACTGCCGTCGGCCGCGAAGGAGGCGTACGCCTTCGCCGTCCTGGGCTGGCTCACCGCGCACGGCCTGCCGGGAACCGTCCCCTCCTGCACCGGCGCCCGGCGCGCGAGCGTCCTCGGCTCGCTCACCCCCGGCGCGGCGGGCCTGCGCCTGCCGGAGCCGTTGACGACCCCGCCCATCAGCTTGAAGCTCCGAGCGAACCGGGACGATCGAACATACGATGGTCGGGAACCGGGCGCGGGCGGCTCGCCGCGCCGCCACTCCGGGCCGCTCGGGGCGGGAGAGGTATGACAGAGGGCGCCGACACAGCGCGGACCGTGATCCTGACCGTGGACGATGATCCGGGAGTCTCCCGCGCCATCGCCCGTGACCTGCGGCGACGCTACGGATCCGGTTACCGGATCGTGCGCGCGGAGTCCGGGGAATCCGCACTGGAGGCCCTGCGCGAGCTGAAACTGCGGGGCGACCTGGTCGCCGTGATCCTCGCCGACTACCGCATGCCGCAGATGAACGGCATCGAGTTCCTCGAACAGGCCCTGACCGTGTACCCGGGCGCCCGGCGCGTGCTGCTGACCGCCTACGCCGACACCAACGCGGCGATCGACGCGATCAACGTCGTCGACCTCGACCACTACCTCCTCAAGCCGTGGGACCCGCCCGAGGAGAAGCTCTACCCGGTCCTGGACGACCTCCTCGCCGCCTGGCGCTCCAGCGACCACCGGCCCGTGCCCGCCACCAAGGTGATCGGACACCGCTGGTCGGCCCGCTCCTCGGCCGTGCGGGACTTCCTGGCCCGCAACCAGGTCCCGTACCGCTGGTACTCCTGCGAGGAGCCGGAGGGGCAGCGGCTGCTGCGGGCGGCCGGGGCCGACGGGCAGCGACTGCCCGTGGTGATCGCTCCGGGAGGCGGCGTACTGATCGAGCCGGACGACCCCGAGCTGGCCGCGCACGTGGGGCTCGCCACCACCCCCACCGCCGAGTTCTACGACCTCATCGTGATCGGCGGCGGCCCGGCCGGGCTCGGCTCGGCCCTGTACGGGGCCTCCGAAGGGCTGCGTACGGTCCTGGTCGAGCGGTCGGCGACCGGCGGGCAGGCCGGGCAGAGCTCCCGCATCGAGAACTACCTCGGATTCCCGGACGGCGTATCGGGCGCACAGCTCACGGACCGCGCCCGCCGCCAGGCCGGCCGGTTCGGCGCCGAGATCCTCACCGCCCGCGAGGTCACGGGGCTGGAGGTCAACGGCGCGGCGCGCGTGGTCCGCTTCTCCGACGGCTCGGCGATCGCCGCGCACAGCGTCATCCTGGCCACCGGCGTGTCCTACCGGCAGCTCCAAGCGCCGGGCTGCGAAGACCTGACCGGCCGCGGGGTGTACTACGGCTCCTCGCTCACCGAGGCCGCCTCCTGCCTGGAGCAGGACGTGTACATCGTGGGCGGCGCCAACTCCGCCGGACAGGCGGCGATGTACCTGGCGCGCGGCGCGAAGTCGGTGACGCTGCTGGTCCGTGGGGAGTCCCTGGCCGCATCGATGTCGTACTACCTGATCCAGCAGATCGAGGAGGCGCCGAACATCACCGTGCGGACCCGTACCGTCGTCGAGGAGGCCCACGGCGACGGACACCTTGAGCAGCTCACGCTGCGGGACGTGGACACCGGCGCCAGCGAACTCGTCGACGCCCAGTGGATGTTCGTCTTCATCGGCGCGGCCCCGCTGACCGACTGGCTGGACGGTACGGTGCTGCGCGACGAGCACGGCTTCATCCTGGCCGGCCCGGACCTCACCCCGGACGGCCGGCCCCCGGCCGAGTGGGCGCTGGACCGGCCGCCCTACCACCTGGAGACCAACGTGCCCGGCGTGTTCGTGGCGGGCGACGCGCGCGCCCGGTCGGCCAAGCGCGTCGCCTCCGCCGTCGGAGAGGGAGCCATGGCGGTCATGCTCGTCCACCGGTACCTGGAGCAGTCGTGAGCGGGCGGGCCATGCCCTGCTCCCCGCAGGAGATCGCCTCGCTGTTCCTCTTCGAGAAGCTCTCCCCGGAGCAGCTCGGGCGGCTGTGCGCCGAGGGACGCGTGGAGCGGTTCGACGCCGGTCCCGTGTACGCCGAGGGTGACCCGGCGACCTGCTTCTACGTGATGATCGAGGGCACCGTCGTCATGTCCCGCCGGGTCGGCGCCGACGACGTGGAAGTGGCCCGGACCTCGCAGCGCGGGGTGTACGCGGGGGCCATGCAGGCCTACCTGGGCGACCGGGTGCCGCAGACGTACAACAACTCCATGCGGGTGACGGAACCGACGCGGTTCTTCGTGCTGCCCGCACAGTCGTTCGCGGACGTCATGCGGGAATGGTTCCCGATGGCCGCGCACCTGCTGGAGGGGCTCTTCTTCGGCTCGCGGAGCACCCAGCAGGCCATCGGACAGCGCGAACGGCTCCTCGCCCTGGGGTCGTTGTCCGCCGGGCTCACCCACGAGCTCAACAACCCGGCCGCGGCGGCCGTCAGGGCCACCGCCACACTGCGCGAACGCGTCGGCAAGATGCGGCACAAGCTGGCGCACATCTCCCAGGGCAACTACCCCCGCGAGGCGATCGCCGACCTCATCGAGATCCAGGAGCGCACCGTTGAACGCGTGGCGAAGGCGCCGGTGCTGAGCCCCTTGGAGGCCTCCGACCGGGAGGACGAACTCGCCGACTGGCTCGACGACCACGGCATCGCGGAGGGCTGGCGCATCGCACCGACCTTCGTCCAGGCCGGACTGGACACGGACTGGCTGGACCACGTGGCGGCGACGGTGGCCGAAGACATCCTGCCGGGGGCCATCGGCTGGCTCAACTACACGGTGGAGACCGAGCTGTTGATGGACGAGATCGATGACTCCACCACCCGCATCTCCCACCTCGTGGACGCCGCCAAGCAGTATTCGCAACTCGACCGCGCCCCGCACCGGGTCGTCGACGTCCACGAACTCCTCGACAGCACCCTGCTGATGCTGTCGGGCAAGATCGGCCGCGGGATCCGGGTGGTCAAGGAGTACGACCGCTCCGTGCCGGACGTGCCCGCGTACCCGGCGGAGCTCAACCAGGTGTGGACCAACCTCATCGACAACGCCGTCTTCGCCATCGGGAGCACGGGCGGCGAGGGCACGCTCACCGTCCGCACGGCGCGGGAGGGGGACCGGCTGCTGGTGGAGTTCCGGGACACCGGGCCCGGTGTCCCGGCGGACATCCGCAGCCGCATCTTCGATCCCTTCTTCACCACCAAACCGGTCGGCGAGGGGACCGGTCTCGGCCTGGACATCTCCTGGCGGATCGTCGTCAGCAAGCACCACGGCAGCCTCCAGGTCGAGTCCGTACCCGGCGACACCCGTTTCCAGGTCCTGCTGCCGCTGACCGCCCCGGAATCCGGCACCGAGCCGGACGGCGTGCAAGACACCGAGCCGGGAACCGCGCCCCCCGAGGAGCCCGTATGACCGCCATCGACGGAGTCGACCCGAGCGTCCCGCCCACCGGCACCGGCTGCGTCGAATGCGACGCGGTGGGCGGCTGGTGGTTCCACCTGCGGCGCTGCGCCCAGTGCGGCCACATCGGCTGCTGCGACTCCTCGCCCGCCCAGCACGCCACCGCCCACTGGAACTCCACCGGCCATCCGCTCGTGCAGAGCTACGAACCGGGGGAGGACTGGTTCTGGGACTACGCCGGCAACGAGCTGTACGAGTCCGGCCCCGAGCTGGCCCCGCCCTCGGACCACCCGGCCGACCAGCCGGCACCGGGCCCGCCCGGCCGCGTACCGCAGGACTGGACCCGGCTGCTCCACGGCTGAACGGTCCGCCCCGCGCCGGCGGCCCCCGGCGTGCGCCTGATGTCCCCCTCGTGGCGCGGAGTGTCCCCCCGTGGCGCGTTCGGTCCCCTTGCTGGCGTGTGCTGCCCGGGGCCGGGTGATCTTTTCGGCCATAGAGTGGTGATCGTTCCCGGAAGGTACAGGCGGTACCAACACGCCGCGGAGTGCGGACGGAGTACGGGAAGTCCCGGCTGGAGCGGAGCCCCCCACGGGGGTGGGGGCCCGGGATCCGGCGAAACGAGGGTCGCTTCCCGCACTCCGCACCGGTGGTCCGGCGGGAATTGACATCCTCGGCGCGTGCGAATTAACTTCGTATTACTTGAAGGTATGAACTATCTAGCCTCTTAAGTACCCCTGCCGCCCGGAGCGGCACCACCAGCGGAAGGCACGGACATGAACCCCGCCGAGCACGCAGCGGCCGTCGCGGCGGAGGCCGCCGGCTTCGTCGCCACGGTCAAGGCGGCCGACCTCTCCACCCCGGTGCCGACCTGCCCCGACTGGACCCTCGGGGACCTGACCCGGCACGTCGGCAGCGTGCACCGCTGGTTCACCGAGCTGCTCCGCCAGCGCGTCCAGCAGCCGCCGACCAGCCGTGACGTGGACCTGCGCCTGCCCGAGCAGCCCGACGGCCTTCCGGACTGGCTGGCCATGAGCGCGGGCGAGGCGGCCGAGATGTTCGCCGCCACCGACCTGGACGCACCGATGTGGGCCTGGGGAGTCGACCAGCACGCCCGGTTCTGGGTTCGGCGCATGCTCTTCGAGACCCTCGTCCACCGGGTCGACGCCGAGCTCGCACTCGGGCTCGTACCGCACGTCGACCGGGCGCTCGCGGTCGACGGCATCGACGAGTTCCTCACCAACCTGCCGTTCGCCTCGCCGTTCGCGCCGCTGACGGCGCAACTGCGCGCCCCCGACCGGACCGTCCGCTTCAGCTGCACGGACGGCGACGGCGGCCGCGATGGCTACGGTGACTGGCTGGTCGGCCTGCGCCCCGACGGCTTCGCCCTGCTGACCGGCCCCACGGACTCCCGCGCCGCGGCCGCCGCCACGGTCCGGGGAACGGCCGCCGACCTCCTGATGCTCCTCTACGGCCGCCTGGACCACCGGAGCGAGGCCTTCCAGCAAGAGGGCGACCCGGACCTGCTCGCCCACTGGTTCGCCAACTCGGCGTTCTGAGGGTCGTCCGGCCGTCTGCCCCGCCTCCAGGGGCGGAGGCGGGACAGACGGCGGGTGGCGCGGCGCGCCGGTGGTCACCGGACGGGCAGGGCCCCCGCGACCGAGGCCGGGACCGGTGCGAGACCCGCCGGCCGGGTGGTGAACGTGCCCCGGCCCTGGGTCCGGCCGCGCAGCCGGGACGCGTAGCCGAAGAGCTCGGCCAGCGGCACGGTCGCCGTGATCACCGCGGTCCCGGCCTCGGCCGTGGACCCGGAGACCCGGCCGCGGCGGGCCGCGAGATCACCCAGGACGCCGCCGACGCCGTCCTCCGGAACCGTCACCGTGACCTCGACGAGCGGTTCCAGGAGCTCCATCGAGCTCAGGCGCAGGGCCTCGCGCAGCCCGAACCGGCCCGCCGCGCGGAACGCCATCTCCGAGGAGTCCTTGGAGTGGGTCGCCCCGTCGGTCAGCGTGACCCTCAGCCCCGTCACCGGGAACCCGCCGACCGGGCCCTCCGCGAGGGCGTCCCGGCAGCCGGCCTCCACGGCCCGCGCGTACTCCTGCGGCACGCGGCCGCCGACCACCGTCGACCGGAACTCGAAGCACGGCTCGTCCAGCGGCTCGACGTCGAGGACGACGTGCGCGAACTGGCCCGCGCCACCGTCCTGTTTGACGTGCCGGTGGACCAGGCCGCTCACCCCGCGCACGACGGTCTCCCGGTACGAGACCTGCGGCCGGCCGACGACGACCTCCACCCCGTGGCCGCTGCGGAGCTTCTCCACCGCGACCTCCAGGTGCAGCTCGCCCATCCCCGACAGCACGGTCTGGCCGGTTTCCGCGTCCGACCGCACCACCAGCGAGGGGTCCTCCTCGGCCAGTCGCGCCAGGGCCGACGAGAGCCGGCCGGTGTCGCCGTTGCGACGTGCCTCGACCGCCACCGACACCACCGGTTCGGCCACCGACGGCGGTTCGAGGACCAGCGGAGCTCCCGGCGCGCACAGGGTCGTGCCCGCCCGGGCCGCCTTCAGCCCGATCACGGCGACGATGTCACCGGCCACCGCCTCCTCCCGTTCCTCGTGCCGGTCGGCCTGGACCCGCAGGATCCGGCCGACCCGCTCCGTGCGGCCCGTGGCCGCGTCCAGTACCGTCGCGCCCTTGCGCAGGGTGCCCGCGTAGACCCGTAGGTAGGTGAGCCGCCCGGTCGCCGTCGCCGTCACCTTGAAGGCGAGGGCCGCGAACGGCTCCGCCGGATCGGGGGAGCGCTCCTGCTCCGTGCCGTCGGACATCCCCCGCACGGGGGGCATGTCGGCGGGCGACGGCAGGTACGCCAGGACCGCGTCCAGCAACGGCTCGATCCCGCGGTTGCGGTACGCCGAGCCGCACAGCACCACCAGCCCGTCCCCGCACAGGGTCAGCTCCCGCAGGGCGCGCACCAGGGTCCGCTCCGTCAGCGCCGTGGTGGCACAGAACTCCTCCAGAGCGTCGGCGTGCAGCTCCGCCACCGTCTCCTCCAGGAGCCGGCGCCGCTGCCGCGCCTCCTCTCGCAGCGGCTCGGGGACGGGCCCCTCCTCGTACGTGTCCGCGCCGGCGCGCCAGTGCAGCGAGCGCATCCGCAGCAGGTCGACGACGCCGGAGAACGAGTCCTCCGCTCCGACGGGCAGCTGTACCACCAGGGGAACGGCGCCGAGGCGCTCGCGGATCGAGGCGACGGCCGTGTCGAGGTCGGCGCCCGCCCGGTCCAGCTTGTTGACGAACGCGATCCGCGGCACACCGTGCCGGTCGGCCTGCCGCCACACTGTCTCGCTCTGCGGTTCGACCCCGGCGACGGCGTCGAACACCGCGACCGCCCCGTCCAGGACCCGCAGGGAACGCTCGACCTCGTCGGAGAAGTCCACGTGACCCGGGGTGTCGATCAGGTTGACGCGGTGTCCGCCCCAGGTGCAGCTCACGGCCGCGGCGAAGATGGTGATGCCGCGGTCGCGTTCCTGGGCGTCGAAGTCGGTGACGGTCGTGCCGTCGTGCACCTCGCCCCGCTTGTGGATGGCACCGGTCGCGAACAGGATGCGCTCGGTGATCGTGGTCTTGCCGGCGTCTACGTGGGCGAGGATGCCCAGATTGCGGACGGCGGTGGGGGAGGTGGTGGTGAGGGGTCGCCCGTTGGCGCGCATGGCCCGAGGCCTTTCGAGTGAAGAGAAGAAAGGGGCGGCGCGATTCCCGGACCCGTACGTCCGCCCCCGGGCAGCCGCGGCGGCGCCGCCGCCCCGCACGGAAGAGATCCGGGCAGGGAGGCGTACGGGTGCGGCGGAAGGGGACGGAACCTGAAGGACCTGAAGGACCTGTAGGACGGAACCTAAAGGTGGGTCACGGGCATACGGTGACGGCCGCGCAGCCGGCACCGCGCGCCCCGAGACACCGGGATCACGTCGTACCGGGACGGGGGAGCCCAGGCGGCGGTGCGGTACACGGCGGTGTTGTACGAGTACACGGCGCGGCTCCCCTTCTCTTCGTTCGGCATCAGGCACGCGGTGCCCTGTCGGCAGCGCGCACGGCGAGTCTAGTGAGCGGGTTTCCCCGGGGCACGGGAATATTCGGCGCTCGCCGGCCGGCCGCGTAGAGCCCTGCGCCGGGCTACGAGGCCGTCGACGCTCCAGGCGTGCCGGTCCGCGGTGGACAGCGCGAGCATGCCCGCGCACAGCAGGAAGACGCTGTACCGGAACTGCTCGGCAGCCGGCAGCGAGAGGGTCATCGAGACCCCGAAGGCGAACAGCAGGCCCGCCGAGCCGAGCGCGGTGTACCGGAGGCGCACTCCGAGCAGGAGCGCGAGTCCGAGGACGGTCTCGCCGATGGTGGCCAGCACCGCCAGGAGGGGCGCGAGGCCGGCCGGGAGGAACGAGCTCACGTCCCGGGTGTACGAGACGAAGTGCGCGAAGTCCCCCCAGGGCGATCCGGGGGTTCCGGGCGGGCCGAAGGCGCCGAAGCGGTCGCCGACCGACAGGAGGAAGTCGGCGGCCATCAGGAACCGGACGGACACGGCGAGCCACCGCCACCGGCCGTGCAGTGCGGCGAACGCGCCCAGTACGGCCATCACCGCGATGGCGAAGGTGTCCGGACGGTGCGCGAGGCACCAGACCAGCTGGACGAGAAGGGCAGCCCACAGGGCTGCGAAGGCATAGCGCTTCACAGGGTTCTCCATACGAGGGATCGCGGGGAAGGGAAGGCGACGGGCGACGGGCCGGCCGCAGGAGGTCGTCAGCCGATGTCGAGGCGGCCGCGCAGCCGGCGCAGTACCGCCGGGCCGTAGTGCTCGCCGAGCGGCCGCAACGCCGGCCGGAGCAGTCGGGTGCCCGGGAAGCGGAAGCCGCCGAGGAACGCGAACCGGGTGGCATCCCCGTCCGGGACGGCTGCCATGCCGCCGAGCAGGAACCTGCTCTGCATGAGGCACCAGCCGGGCCGCAGCACGATGTCGAACCGGGCCCGTACCCCGCCGTAGCCGCGGGCGTACGCTTCGAGCCGTTCTCCGTCGGCCGAGGTGACCGCGAGGGACCGTACGTCGGGCAGCAGCCGGGGCAGCTCGTTCTCCAGGTCGGCTGATTTGACGGTGCCGACGGGCAGGGCGAGCAGTTCGCCGACGGCCTGCTCGTCGAGCCCTTCGAGGTCACGGAGGGTGAGCACCGCCCGGTGCTCCGGGGTCAGCCGGTCGAGTACGTCGCGGATGTCGGCGGCCAGCTGCGGATCGCCCGGAGCGGGTACCTCGTGGAGCTCGGCCGCCACGGCGCGGGGGCCGCGGTGGGCCATCCGTACCGCCTCCCGCACCGTGATGGCACGGGCCCAGCCGAACAGTGCGGCGGGCTCGTGCAGGTGCCCGATGTTCTTGAAGATCACGGTCAGGGCCTCCTGGGCCGCGTCGGGGCCGTCCGAAGTACCGGCGCTGTCACCCAAGAGAGGAACCCGCCCGCCCGAACGTTCCCTGTGACCCCGGTCACGGTCCCGGAGGGGCGGCTTCCGGGCGGAAGGGAGTGAACCAAGGGGCAGGTGTGTGCGCGACTGGTTTCGCGTACGAAGAGCCGCCGCACGACATGGCCGCCCTTCGGGGGATCGACCCAACATTGGCTTGACCGAAGCACTACGGCGACGTAAATTCGACCGCAACGACTCGTGAGCTACTTGAAGGAGGCGAAGTCGGATGTCCACCATCTCCGCGCTGTCTCGCCTCGCTCACCAGATCGCCTGGGCTCCGGGTCGTGTCGCACACGGCTGCTGAACAGCCCCCCTCCCGGTGTGCCCTTTTTTGTGGCCCCGGGCATCTTTGCGTCTCCGCCACCGCTTAGACACGTCGTTGCGCGCCGTTTTGCCGCGCTCCGGGTTCATGAGCTGCGCCACCGAAATAGAAAGCTCCTGAAATGGCTACTGAGATAGTCCGATCCACCGTGCGCCGAAATGAGGACGTGCCATGGTAGCGGCGCGTATTACGGTCAATGGGAAAGAAACGCCGATCGCTCCGGCCACACCCCAGACCACGGTGCTGGATTTCCTGCGCGAGCGCGGACTCACCGGCACCAAGGAGGGCTGCGCCGAGGGTGAATGCGGCGCCTGTTCCGTCATGGTGGCCCGTCCCGGCGTGGACAAGCCCACGGACTGGGTGGCGGTCAACGCCTGCCTGCTCCCGGTCGCGGGACTCGACGGCCAGGAGGTCATCACCTCCGAGGGTCTGGCCACCGTCGACGCGTCCGGTACGCCGACCGAGCTGCACCCCGTGCAGGAGGAGATGGCCGTCCGCGGCGGCTCCCAGTGCGGTTACTGCACGCCGGGCTTCATCTGCAGCATGGCCTCCGAGTACTACCGGTCCGACCGGTGTGCCCACGAGGTCGCGGAGGGTGAGCACGCCGACCCCGAGCACGGTCCGAACGGCTTCGACCTGCACTCGCTGAGCGGCAACCTGTGCCGCTGTACGGGCTACCGCCCGATCCGCGATGCCGCGTACGCCGTCGGCATGCCCGCCGAGGACGATGCGCTGGCGCAGCGTCGCGAGCAGGCCCCGCCGGAGGCGGTCGCCACCGAGTACACCCAGGACGACAGCTCCTTCCTGCGCCCGGCCACCCTGGCCGACGCACTGCGGCTGCTGAACGAGCGCCCCGACGCCCAGGTGGTCTCCGGCAGCACCGACTGGGGCGTGGAGGTGAACATCCGTTCCCGCCGGGCCAAGCTCGTGGTCGCGATCGACCGGCTCGCCGAACTCCGGGAGCTGCGGGTCGAAGCCGACCACATCGAGATCGGTGCGGCGCTGACGCTCACGGAGATCGAGCGGCGCCTCGACGGCAGCGTGCCGCTGCTGGCGGAGCTGTTCCCGCAGTTCGCTTCGCGGCTCATCCGCAACAGCGCCACCTTCGGCGGCAACCTCGGTACCGGTTCCCCCATCGGTGACAGCCCGCCGGTGCTGCTCGCGCTGGAGGCGTCGCTGGTGCTCGCGCACGCCGACGGTGAGCGCGTGGTCCCGCTCGTGGACTACTTCACCGGCTACCGCCAGAGCGTGCGCCGTCCCGGCGAGCTGATCCGCGCGGTGCGGATCCCGCTGCCGCTGGCGCCCGTAGCGGCCTTCCACAAGATCGCCAAGCGGCGCTTCGACGACATTTCCAGCGTGGCCGTCGCCTTCGCGCTCGAAATCGAGGACGGGATCGTCCGCAAGGCGCGCATCGGCCTGGGCGGCGTGGCCGCCACTCCGATCCGCGCCCTCGCCACCGAGGCCGCCCTTGAGGGCAAGCCGTGGTCGGCGGAGACCGTCGAGGCCGCGGCCCGCGAACTGCGGGGCGAAGGCACCCCGATGAGCGACCACCGCGCCAGTGCCCTCTATCGCTCCGCGATGCTCGGCACGAGCCTGCGCAAGCTGTACGCCGAAACCACCGAGGCGGTGTCGTCATGAGCCATTTGTCCGAGATTCCCGAGAAGCCTGTCGTCGGCATATCGATGCAGCACGAGAGCGCCACGCAGCACGTCACGGGCACCGCGCTCTACACGGACGACCTGATCTACCGCAGCAAGGACGTGCTGCACGCCTACCCGGTCCAGGTCATGAAGACCCACGGCAAGATCACGGCGCTGCGCACGGAGCCCGCGCTCGCCGTGCCCGGTGTGGTCCGCGTGCTGACCGTCGCCGACGTGCCCGGTGTCAACGACGCCGGCATGAAGCACGACGAGCCGCTGTTCCCCGACACGGTCATGTACCACGGCCACGCGGTCGCCTGGGTGCTCGGTGAGACCCTGGAGGCGGCCCGGCTCGGTGCGGAGGCCGTCGAGGTGGAGCTCGACGAGCTGCCCTCCGTGATCACGCTGCGCGAGGCCATCGACGCCGAGGCCTTCCACGGCGCCCGGCCGCTGATGGTGGCCGGAGACGTGGACGCCGGCTTCGCCGACTCCGCGCACGTCTTCACGGGTGAGTTCCAGTTCTCCGACCAGGAGCACTTCTACCTGGAGACGCACGCGGCCCTCGCCCAGATCGACGAGAGCGGGCAGCTGTTCATCCAGAGCAGCACCCAGCACCCCTCGGAGACGCAGGAGATCGTCGCGCACGTCCTCGGCCTGCACAGTCACGAGGTGACCGTGCAGTGCCTGCGGATGGGTGGCGGCTTCGGCGGCAAGGAGATGCAGCCGCACGGGTTCGCGGCGATCGCCGCCCTCGGTGCCAAGCTGACCGGCCGGCCCGTCCGAGTGCGGCTCAACCGCACCCAGGACCTGACCATGTCCGGCAAGCGCCACGGCTTCCACGCCACGTGGAAGATCGGCTTCGACGCCGACGGCCGCATCCAGGCCCTCGACGCCACGCTGACCTCCGACGGAGGCTGGAGCCTGGACCTGTCCGAGCCGGTGACGGCTCGTGCGCTGTGTCACATCGACAACACGTACTGGATTCCCAACGCGCGTGTCGCCGGTCGCATCGCCAAGACCAACAAGGTCTCCAACACCGCCTTCCGCGGTTTCGGCGGCCCGCAGGGCATGCTGGTGATCGAGGACATCCTCGGCCGGTGCGCGCCGCAGCTCGGCCTGGACCCCATGGAGCTGCGCTCGCGCAACTTCTACCAGCCGGGACAGGGCCAGGAGACGCCGTACGGGCAGCTCGTTCCGCAGCCCGAGCGGATCTCCATCATCTGGGACCAGCTCCAGCAGGACGCCGGCGTCGCCGAGCGCAAGCGCGAGATCGCGGCCTTCAACGCCGCGCACCCGCACACCAAGCGGGCGCTCGCGATCACCGGCATCAAGTTCGGCATCTCGTTCAACCTCACCGCCTTCAACCAGGGCGGCGCGCTGGTACTGATCTACAAGGACGGCTCCGTCCTGATCAACCACGGCGGCACCGAGATGGGCCAGGGCCTGCACACCAAGATGATGCAGGTGGCCGCGACCACGCTGGGCATCCCGCTGCACAAGGTGCGCCTCGCCCCGACGCGTACGGACAAGGTGCCCAACACCTCCGCCACCGCGGCCAGCTCCGGCGCGGACCTCAACGGCGGGGCGATCAAGAACGCCTGTGAGCAGCTGCGCGAGCGACTGCTGCAGGTGGCCGCCTCCCAGCTGGGTGCGAACGGTTCGGACGTGCGCATCGTCGAGGGCGTCGCACGGGTCCTCGGCAGCGACAAGGAACTGGCCTGGGACGACCTGGTGCGCACCGCGTACTTCCAGCGCGTCCAGCTCTCGGCCGCCGGCTACTACCGCACCGAGGGTCTGCACTGGGACGCGCAGGCTTTCCGGGGCTCGCCGTTCAAGTACTTCTCCTACGGCGCCGCGGCGGCCGAGGTCGAGGTGGACGGCTTCACCGGCAAGTACCGCATCCGGCGCGTGGACATCGTCCACGACGTCGGCGACAGCCTCTCCCCGATGATCGACATCGGTCAGGTCGAGGGCGGCTTCGTCCAGGGTGCGGGCTGGCTCACGCTCGAGGACATGCGCTGGGATGCCAGCGACGGCCCGAACCGCGGCCGGCTGCTGACCCAGGCGGCGAGCACGTACAAGCTGCCGAGCTTCTCGGAGATGCCCGAGGAGTTCAACGTCAGGCTGCTGGAGAACGCCACCGAAGAGGGTGCGGTCTACGGTTCCAAGGCGGTCGGTGAGCCTCCGCTGATGCTGGCGTTCTCGGTCCGCGAGGCGCTGCGCGAGGCGGCCGGCGCGTTCGGCACGCCCGGAACCATCGTCGAGCTGGCCTCGCCGGCTACGCCGGAAGCGGTGTACTGGGCGATCGAGGAGGTCCGTCAGGGCGCCGCCGCCCAGCACGGTCACGCCAGTGACGAATTCTCCGCGGGTGAGCACGCCGGGAACGGTCAGGCCGCGGTTGGCCACGCCGGGAACGGCCATGCCTCCCACGGCAGGGTCCGTACCGACGCGTCAGCGTTGAGCGGTGCCTGACATGACGTGGGTCGCCGCGGTCGCGCGGTTGCGGGCACGTCGGGAGTCCGGCGTGCTGGTGACCGTCGCGACCGTGCGCGGCCATGCCCCGCGCGACGCCGGTGCGAAGCTGGTGGTGGGGCACGGCGAGACGTGGGGCTCCATCGGAGGCGGCAATGTGGAGGCCGTCTCGATCGACCGGGCTCGGGAGATGATCGAAACGTCCAAGCCCGAGCCGGAGCTGATCGATTTCGCCCTGAACGACAAAGTGACCAACCAGCACGGCGTGCAGTGCTGCGGAGGCACCGTCTCGGTGCTGCTCGAACCCCTGCCGGTGGTTCGGGCGGTGGCGGTGTTCGGCGTAGGGCACGTAGGGCTGGAACTGGCGCGCATCCTCGCACGTCAGGACCTCGACCTCCATCTGATCGACACCCGCTCCGACATGCTCACCAAGGAGCGGCTCGATGTCCTCTCGGACGCGGTGGCGCAGGTGCACGTGCACCACACGCCGCTGCTGCCCGAGGAGGTGCTGGAGGACCTGCCGCGCGGCACCCACGTCCTGATCATGACCCATGATCACGCCGAGGACGCCGCTCTGTGCGACGCCGCCCTGCGCACCGACCACCTCGGCTCCATCGGGCTGATCGGGTCGGCGGCCAAGTGGGTGCGGTTCCGTAAGCGCCTCTCCACCGAGGGCGGGCACGACGAGGCCACCATCGACCGGATCAAGACCCCGATCGGGCTGGCCGACATCACCGGCAAGGAGCCGGCGACGATCGCCGTGAGCGTCGCCGCCGATCTGCTGTGCACCTTCGAAGCCGAGGGCGACTGACCGGCAGACCTGACAAACAAAAGGTGCCCCGCACGAGTGCGGGGCACCTTTTCAGGTTTGCAGAAGTTTATGCGATCAGTAGTCGATGCGGTCGGTCTTGGCGACCCACGCGTCGAACGGCGCGTTGCGGTTCGGCATGTCCACGCGCTCGATCGACATCGGCCACAGCTCCGCGGGCTGCTTCTCGAACAGGTCGTAGAACTTGCGGTCGTCGAATCCGGCCACCGCGGCGTCATCACGGTCGGCGGCGAAGATGATCCGGTCCACTCGCGCCCACAGCGCGGAGGAAAGACACATCGGACACGGTTCGCACGAGGTGACCAGGACACAGCCTTCGAGCGAGAAGGTGCCCAGCTTCTGGCAGGCGGCGCGGATCGCGGTTACCTCGCCGTGGGCCGTCGGGTCCAGGTGCGAGGTGACGTTGTTGTTTCCGATCGCGACTATTTCGCCGTCTTTGGCGATCAGTGCGCCGAACGGACCGCCGCCGTTCTTCACGCTGTTCGTGGCAAGGCCGATGGCCTCGTCCATCCAGGTGCGCTCGATCTCCTGGACGGACTTTTCCTGCGTGTGCGCAGTCAATTTGACTCCTTGGTCGCGGACGGTGGGGACCCACCGAATGGGGAGGTTGGCGCGGCGGGCGCCGTCAATGCGCTTTCGTGAGGCCGGGGTGTGGGTCGGCTTCAGCTCGGGTGCGGACTGAAGAAGTCTTGAATGGTCATCAGGAATCCTCTGCCGGCCCTTCGGCGCTTGTTCACATGCTGTCAATGTGCAATAGCGCAAGTACATCGGCCCCGCGCCGCCGGGAAAAGTCACCAAACCCATAAAGGAGTTGGCCGACCGGTCGGCCACTCTTGTAGAGACGTCCGAAAGACGTCGTTCCATGGCCCGATGACCTCGGTTCGATCACGAGATCCGCGCCGGCCGAGGGACCCCGTCCGCGCGGGGTGCGGTGGTCAAGTCGACTGCTGCTGGGCGAGGTTGACCGTACGGGGTGCTCCGCGGGCTTCGTGCCCGGGCCGGAGAATCCCGTCGTAGATACATCTTATCCGATTCGTCCATTTCTGGGCGTCCTGTCCCGACGGGGGCGCCATGATACAGGTGCGTCAGCCGCCCGGACGGGGCGGCGGCTCCAGGTCGTCCAGGATCAGCTGGAAGGGGCGCCGCAGAGCCACGGCCGCGGGCCGGGGATCCTCGTGGGCGTAGGCGGCCAATGCGCCGCGGGCCGTGCTCACGGCGGCCCGGGGGTCTTCCGCACTCAGCGTGCGCTCGATGGCACGCACGGTGGCGGACACCACGGCGGGCAGCCGGTGCCCGGACCGGGCCAGGACGGGGACGAGGTCGTCCCTGCCGGTGAACGCGGCGACCTCCCTGGCCAGGGTCGACACGTGGATGGTGAGGGTGTCGGCGGTGGCGACCGCCCGGGCCAGCAGCCGTACGGCATCGCGGTCGCGCCGGTGCAGAGGATTGAACCGCATGGCCTGCTCGGCCTGCCGGGCCCGGGTGGCCGCGGCCCGTACCGCCTCGGTGTGGGATCCCACGAGCGCCAGGTTGTCCCGCGCGGCGGCGGGATCGGTACCCAGGACCGCCATCGTGCCCCTGAGGGCCTGCACCAGGTGGGTGCGGCAGTCGCCGGCGATGCGGGACAGCACGCGGACCGGGTCGGCGGGCCACAGCAGCGGGGCCAGCAGGACCGTGACCACCGCCCCCGCCCCGGTCTCCCAGACCCGGTGGAAGGCGTAGGAGCCGGGCGATTCGCTGGCGAAGACCAGCAGGGAGGAGGCCGCCACCTGGATGTTGAGCCCCCCGCCGGCCCGCAGGACCATGCCGAGGCCCAGACCGAGGGCCACCACCAGCGCCAGTGTGGCCGTCGAGAGGTGCAGTGCGCCCAGGACCGCCATCCCGAGCAGCACGCCGGCCACCACGCCCAGCACCCGCTGCAACGAGGTCCCCACGGCGGTCATGGGATCGCTGCGCAGGGCGACCAGGGGAACGATCGCCGCGTAGACCGGCGGCTGGTCGGCGCCCAGCCACAGTGCGACCTGCCAGGCGACGGCGACGGTGACCACGATGCGCGCCGCCGCGGGCCCCTCCGTGGACACGATCTCGCGGGCCCGGTCGGCGCGTCGTGGCCGGACGGCGTCGACG
This sequence comes from Streptomyces sp. NPDC059443, assembly GCF_042750105.1. Taxonomy (NCBI): domain Bacteria; kingdom Bacillati; phylum Actinomycetota; class Actinomycetes; order Kitasatosporales; family Streptomycetaceae; genus Streptomyces; species Streptomyces sp. NPDC059443. The sequence continues at coordinate 60,613 of NZ_JBHYVM010000025.1, forward strand.
CTGTCGCTCATCCGCGCTTCTTTCCTCTTCGTCGTTCCGCTGCCGGCCGGGCCTACCGCGACCGACAGGCACAGCGTGCGGCCGTCGAAGGCTCCGTCAGCCCCATTACGCCGAGGAGCGGCATGTCACGACGGGCCCGGCGGGGGAAGTCCTCGGCCGGGTCAGGAGCGCGATGCGCTCCCGCAGCCCTTCTCCGTACGGTCGGCGAGCGTCCCCGTGCGGCCTTGGCCTCCGGGAGCTCGATCCCGGCCGCCCCGTCGGCCCACCGCACGGCCGGGGATCCCCTGAAGGGCTCCTTGAGCGTCGGCTGGTCACGCCAGCCGGGCGGCGGGGCCGGAGCTCCGGATCAAGTCCAGCTGCGCGTACAGGGAGTGGCCCGGGCACGCGGTGTTGAAGCCGTCGCGGTGGCCCGAGACCGCCTTGAACGGGTACGGCCGGCCCGCCACGAAGGGGGTGCCGAAGCCGTTCTTCTGGTCCGCGCCCGCCACCAGAGTGACCGTGGCGTTCAAGTCGCCGCCGTACTGGCCGAGTTTGTAGGCGGCGATCCGGGCGACGGACTCCAGGGCGGCCTCCGAAGCCCCGGTGCTCGTGTAGTCGCCGAGTACGGCGATACCCGTCGACTCGGAGTTCCAGCCGTAGGTGTGCGCTCCGTAGACGGGCTGGTCGATGCCGCCCCGGCGGCCCTCGAAGATGGTGCCGCACTTGTCGACCAGGAAGTTGTAGCCGAGGTCCCGCCACCCGTTGGTCTTCACGTGGTAAGTGTGGATGCCCCGGACGATGGCCGCGGACTGCGAGCAGTCGTACGGGGCCGCGTCGGCGGTGTGGTGGACGAAGACGGCCTTGACCCTGGAGCCCGGCAGGTAGGCCGGGGCCTCGTTGTCCAGGCTCTCGTCGGCGTTCCATTCCGCCCGCGAGACCACCTCGGGCCGTGGCGCCGTGGAGACCGGCCCGGGGTGAGGTGTGGTGGTGGCGAAGGCCGCGGGCCCGGCGTTGACCCCGCCCTTCTTCCCTGCGGAGCCGGGGGTGCCGGGGGTGCCGGGGGTGCCCGGCTCCACCAGGTCCACTTCGAGGCCGGCGGGGAGGACGCCGCCGCTCACGCGCACCTCGACACCGTCCGACGCGCCGACCCAGACGGGCTCGGTCGCACCGTGCGCACCGGGGCGCCTGCCGTCGAGCCCGGCCGGTAAGGGGTCCAGCGTGATCCAGTCGGACCACTCGCCGGTCTCCGCGCTACGGGCGCGGGCCTGGATGGTGTCCTCCACCTGCGCCGCGGGGTCGGTCCAGGACACGCCCAGGAGACCGAAGAGACCGGTGTGCCGCCGCGCGAGCGCGGCCCCGCCGTCGCCGGTCGGCTTCAGCGCGAGCGTGCGCATCGCGCCCGCTGCGGGACCGGTCCGCCGCACGCTCGCACCGGCGCCGTACGCCTTCGCCTCGCCCGATCCCCCGGCTCCGTGGGAATCCGGTCCGGATCCTCCGGATCCCCCTGCCACTGCCTGGAAGCCGAGCACCGCTGCCACACCGACGGCGGCGGCCAGCGCGGAGCCCCGCACCTGACCCAGTCTCACGTCGTTCCCCGCCCCGTAGCGAATCCCCGTGCCACAACACCTGATCCGCCGGATCCTACTGACGGCTGAGCCCCTAGCGGACCAGCGCGAAGGTGCCGGACGCGACGGCCGCGCCCACGGCCGCTCCTACGAGGGCCTGGGCGGGGGTGTGGTCCTTCAGCTCCACCCGGGACCAGCCGACGGCCGCGACCAGGGGGCAGGCGAGGAGCGCCCAGGGCCCGTAGGTCATGGCGAGCATGGCGACGCTTCCGCCGGCCACGGCCGCGTGCACGCTGATCTTCCAGACGGGGGTCACCGCGAGGAGGACCGCGGGAGTGACCAGCATGGCCGCGATCAGCGCGGTCATGGTCCGGGGAGCACCGAAGGCCCACAGCAGCAGGATGCCGGTGGTGACCGAGGAGACGACGAAGGTCAGGACGATGACGCGCTGTTGACGCTGGCCGGCGTGCCGGTCGGTCCAGCGGCCGCGGCGGATGCCGTAGTTGATGAACGCCAGCGGAAGGACCGCGGTGAACAGGCAGCCGAGGAGGCCCCAGCCGACCCCGGCGAGGCGGCCCGTGTGCCAGCCGATGAGGAGGGTGTCGGCGACGATCCAGGTCTTGGGGGCGAGCCCGTCGGTGAACAGGCGGGCGGTCCGGGATTCACCGGGCCGGGTGATCGTGGCCGTCACGCCGTGGTCTCCCGCGTAGTCTCCCGCGTGGTCGCGGTGAGGAACTCGTCGGCCACGGGGGAGTGGTAGATCCGGGCGAGCTGGATGAGCCGGTCCACCTCGGTGGTGAAGTCGAGGTCGTCGATCCCCTCGGTGCCGGGCTTGCGCGTGTTCGCGGCGGGCAGGGCGCCGCGTCCCTTGGTTTCGCGCGCTGCCCGCATCCAGAGGGCTTCGGCCGCCGGGCTCGTCTCCGGGTCGAATCCCGCCCGACGCGCGGCGGTCCGCGCCCGCTCGCGGATGTCGGCGGCGGCGTAGGCGTCGAGGGCCAGGGCCGCGTCGCGGATCTCGATCACCCGCCGGTACAGCCGCAGGCGCGGGCTGCGCAGGAGTCCGGCCTTGAGGACGATGTCCGGGGTGACCGCGGTCAGGTCCTGCCAGAGCGGCTGGAGCTGCCGGTGGTGACGGCCGTCCTGGACGGTCCGCCAGGCCACGCCGAAGGCGGGGATGCTGCTTCCTACGAGGATGAAGCCGATCGCCATGTACTTCAGGACATCGGTGGCGTTGTCTACGGCCACGTCGCTGGTGCTGTCCGTGAGGCCCACGAGGCGGCTCGTCATGTACCCGGCCCGTACCAGGGTGTAGAGGACGCCGATGGCGGTTCCGATGCCCATGAGGCGCACGCCGGTCCGGAGCCATCGGGCGCTGGCGTGCCGCGCGCTGCCCCAGAAGAGCCGGGTGGCGGTGGCCATGGCGATGCCGAGGTAGACGACGAAGACGAGGTAGTAGACGGTGGCCCAGCCGTGGCCGACGTTCTCCTCGAAGAAGTCGGCCGCTTCGTAAGGGCGCGGGACGAGGAAGATGAAGAGCACCGCCATGACCGTCATCGCGGTCAGGGCGACGTAGTGGCGGGTCCGCGGCCGGCGGCCGGTCTCCGGGCGGGCGATGGCGACGACGAACTCGACGACCGCGCCGGCCGCGATCATGCCCAGCCAGTGTTTGACGAGGGTGGAGAGGTTGTTGATTCCCGCCCACTCGTCCAAGCCGCGTATCACCTCGGGGAGGCGGAGCGTCATGGAGAGGGTCAGGGCGGCGAACGCCGTCCACAGGGCCCGCTGTTTGGCGGTTCGCAGGGCTGAGGGGAGGCGCCAGAGCGTCACCGTCCACAGCATGACCAAGACGGCGATTTCGAGATGCTTCACTTTCACGACCACGTGTTTCGAACGGGGTGCCCGAGGGCGTCATGGAGGCGAGCGAGACGGTCCTCGGCCTCGCTGGAGGTCGACTGCGTCGTGTAGCGGCCGGCGCGCTCGTGGATGAGCGTGGCCAGGGTCTCGGCCTGGCGCTCCTGCGGGCTGGCGAACTTGCTCCGCCCCATGAGGTGCGCCAGGCGCTCGATGTCGAGGCCGAGTTCCTCGTCGATCGATTCGGTCCTGCGGGCCACGCTCCTGATCCGGGCCGCCTCGGCGCGGATGACCGAGGCCACGGGAAGCTCGGGCCGGTCGAGACCGGAGACGGCCGTCTGGGTGCGGGTCAGCAGGCGCTGGAAGTGCTCGGTGGCACGGGCGATCTCGTGCTCCGACGGCTGTTCCGGCATGTCGAGCTCGGGGGCGACATGACCGAGCAGCATGTGGGAGATCTCGTGGAGGACGATCTGCACCTTGAGGATCTCGGCCGCGACGGCGTCGTAGAAGACGAGGTCGGCCACCTCCAGGCCGAGCCAGATCCCGCACGGCAGGGCCGGATCGGGCGGACCGTCGAGAGGCAGCAGGATCAGCGGCCGGCCGCGCTGCTCGGCTATGCCCTCGCAGAAGACTTCGAGGTCGAACGGCTGGGGGATGACGAGCTGGTCCGCGACGGCGGCGCACTGCGCGTCGGCGCGCTTCCACCACCGCATAGTCGCCCTTCCCGCCCGTTGGCCCGCACCGGCGCGAGGCTCAACAGCCCGTGTCGTTCGGCTGTTCGCGCTCCCGATCGTTTTTGAGAGTAACGGGAAGCACACGCGTGGCCGACAGTGGACGTACCGACCGACCGAAAGACCCTTGTTTGTGCGGGCCGTGTGACTGATTCGCGTCTCAGGTTTCCTTGCGGCGGCGACGGCGGGGCTTCACGTCCGGAAGCCCTTCGGCCTTCCGGAGCTGCTTGATCAGGCCGGTGACGGAGCGCATGGACCCGGCGGACAGCCCGCTGAGGCGGAAGGCCGCGGCCTTGACCTCCTCGTCCTCCAGGACCTGGGCGAACTCGTCGGCCGCCGCCGCCCTGCCCATCTCCTCGCGGAGCCGCGTGATCCGCTCCTCGATCCGCTGCTCGATGGCCTCGGCGTTCTCGCCGTCGGCGAGGTATCCGACGGTGACACCGAAGAAGTTGGCGATCGCGCGGATCGAGTCGATGCCGGGGTTCGGGTTGTTGTTCAAGCGGATGGTCTGGACCGTGCCGTGCGAAACGGAGGGGCCGGCCAGCTTCCTCGTGCCGTCGGCGATCTCCTGGTACGTGTACGGGCCGCGGCCCGCCGGGTGGATCGTCTCGATCAAGAAGCCGAGGCGGTCGCCCATGGTGTCTCGGCGGCCGGTGGGGGTTTCCTCACCCATCACCGTCACTGCTCCTGTCTACTGCCGGATCTCGTGGTCCACTGCTGGACCACAGCCCTCATTGTCTACCGAACTAGATGGATGTCGCCACACTGTCCAACGAATTGCGTCTACCCCGCTAGCGGCCGTCCGTGAAAGTGACCCACACCACGGCGCCGCACGAATACCCCGCACTTCCCTTGACAAGGCCGGTGTCCGGCGACGTATCTTCATCCAGCCATCTAGCCCACTAGATGATGTGGCACTCGGTCGCTCGACGGTTCACGTCTAGTCTGCTGAGTGTCGATGCTGATGGGCGAGAACGTGGGCTGAGGTACGGGGGTCCTCAGCCCACGGTCGGCGCAGAGCTCGCCGGTGGCCGCGGTGGCCGCGGTGGCCGCGCCGGTGCGGAGGTCAGTACTCCACCGTCAGGGCGAGCTGGCGGTCGCGGTCCTGTCTCAGGAGCTGCGGGATGGCACCGCTCGGGGCGACTCCCAGTTCCGATATGAGCAGTTCCCGGTAGCGGCGGTACCGGCGGTGCGCGTCGGCGACCTCGCCGACCGAGAGGCACGATTGGACGGCGATGCGCCGGGGGCCCTCCCGCAGCGGGTCGGCCTGGGCGGCAGCGTCGGCCAGTTCGAGCGCCGCGGAGTGCTGCCGGTGAAGCAGGAACGTTTCGGCGAGCCGCTCCAGCGTCTGGACCCGCTGCAGCTTCCACTTCTCCTGGAACGGCACGAGCCAGTCGTGGTCCCAGCTGTACAGCAGTGGGTGGCGCAACAGGCTCCACGCGTGCGGCGGACTGTCGCCGCCGCTCGCCGCCCCGCCGGCCCGTGACACGGCGGACACCAGAGCGGAGGCCGTCCGGTAGTCGACCTCGACCTCATCGGCCAAGGTGATCGTGGTGTTGGAGGCCCGCAGCACGGCTCCGGCCGTAGCCTGGTTCAGCCGCCACAAAGTTTGGCGTAATCGCGCCCCTGACCGGGCGGGCGGGACGTCCGGCCAGAGCCTGGCGGCGAGCTCCCCGCGCCCCACCGGGCGGTCGCCGATCGCCAGGGCCGCCACGAGCCGTTGCTGGATGTCGCTGAGATCGGCGACCCGTTGGTCCGTGCGGCAGACAAAGCCTGGCAGCAGCGATATGCGCACGATGCCGGAGCCTGTGGGATTCATCGCACCTCTCGGGTCGTCCGACGGGTGGTTGGCCCGCCGACTGGGTGTGTCGTTGATCTCCGGTGCCGATATCCCCGTGCAATTCACATGAGCTTCACAACAGCTGTGGTATGAGCGTGAAGCACGGCATGGAGATCGTCAACACCCCCGAGTGGCCGGTTCAAGCCGCTCTGAACTCCCTTCCAGACTCCTCCGGACTCCTTCCGGATTCCTTCCGGACTCCCTTCCGGGGCAGGGCCCGTCCGCGCGCGTATGTCCCGGCCGCCGTTCCGGCACAACCCACATTTGTGGGGTTGTTTCGCCGATCCGCCGCGCGCAGTCTCGGTTGCATCCCCGATCGATCGGACACTGCGAAAGGTGGAAGACATGTCCTTCAACTCCCTGGAGGCGCTCCGTGCCGCCGGCGTTGTCGGCGGCACGATGGCGCCCGCGCTCGAAGAGTTCTACGCGAGCCTGACCCCTGAGGAGACCAACGTCCTCATCTCCACGAAGACCCGCCTCGCGGCGATCCTTCCGGACGTGGCCGCCCACTCCCAGGAGTGGTCCTCGCCCGAGGCCACGAAGGAGGGCTTCGACGCCGCGATGCTGTGTGCCTGCGGCCTCTGGTCGGGCTCGGGTCAAGCGGAGCAGTAGGAGAGCAGTTCACGGGCGGGGCCCGGCGGCCGTTCGCGTCGGGCTGCGCCCGTGCCACCCCAGGGAGGAGGCGGGATGCGCGGGAATCTGGTCCGGAACCTGTCGTTGTTCGATGTGCCGCAGGGCCTGACGTACTTTGTGCACGGCGAGGACCACCTCGTGGTCAATCCGGAGGTGGCCGCACGGTGCGTCCTGACGGGGCGTGAGTTCCTGGTCCTCCAGGTGCTGGCCGCCGCCCGGGCGCGCGGGGAGCAGCCGGTGCTGGAGCCGGACAGCGGGACGGAACGCGCCCTCGCCAAGCTGATCTTGAACTGGATCGTCTACTTCAACGGCAACAGGCCCACGGTGCGGCTCTCCGAACCGCCCCTGAACGTCGCCTACTACGCCATCACCGACGGCTGCAACCTGCGCTGCCCGTACTGCTACGCCTCCTCCGAGAAGTGCCTCCCGGGCGAGCTCTCCACCGCGGAGTCCCTGGACCTGGTCTCGCAGCTCGCCGACTTCGGCACCGGGACCATGATCTTCACCGGCGGCGAGCCGATGCTGCGCAAGGACCTGTTCCAGATCGTGGAGCACGCCAAGAGCCGCGGCATGAAGTCGAACATCATCACCAACGCGACGATGATCCGGAACGCGGCGACGGCGCAACGGTTCGCCGAGCTCTTCAACGCCGTCACGGTGAGCCTGGACGGAGGAACGGCCGAGACCCACGACCGCACCCGCGGCAAGGGCTCGTTCGCCAAGACCCACCGGGCCATCCAGCTGCTCAACGAAGCGGGCGTGAAGCCGGCCATCAACCACATCGTCACCTCGGACAACGTCGACGAGCTGGAGGGCTTCGCCTCGTTCCTCGACGGGATCGAGATCCACAGCGTCCGCCTGATGAACCACAACGACCTCGGCCGGGGCGCGAGCGACGACGACGACTTCGGCTGGCAGGACCACCTACGGGTGCAGCAGCTCGTCTGGACCTCACCGGTCGCGGGCAAGTTCAAGCCCGACGGGCCCAGGCCGGTCTCCCCGTGCTCGGTCAAGGGCAACTGCGGGATGGGCGGCCACGAGATCTACATCAACTCCCTCGGCGACGTCTACCCGTGCAAGCTGGTCACCAGCAAGGCGGACCACGCCGGCAACATCAGGAAGCAGCCGATCTCCGAGATCTTCGACAGCCCGGTCCTGACCTCGATGCGGCGGAGCACGGTGTTCGGCGGGGAGTTCCACGCCGACTGCGAGAAGTGCTACATCAAGGCCGCGTGCGGCGGCGGCTGCCGGGCCGCGCACATGTCGGAGTCCGGGGACCTGCGCCGCAACAGCCGGCACCTGTGCCGGATCCTGCGGCACGGCGTCACGACGCAACTGTGGACGGAAACGGGCGTGACCCGCGCCCAACTCGCAGCCAGTGACCTCGACATGACGGTGCCCCGGATGGTCGACACCGGCGAGGTGCACGAGGTCCACGAGCAGTGGAAGACCTACGTCCGCACCCCACAGCCCGCGATCAAGGTCGGCGAACTCATTCCCATCATGCCGGTGAACAGGAGGCTGGGCGATGTCCCTGCACATCAGTGACGCGGTCATCTGGCAGGAGACCCCGGACGGCGTCTCGCTCTACCACACGGAGTCCGGCGACTTCCGGACCCTGAACGCGACCGCCGCACAGATCTGGGTGCTCGTGGAGAGCGAAGAGGACCGCGAGACGGTCAGCGGGAAGCTGGCACTGCTGTTCGCCGGTCACAACCCCGTGATGACGAAGCACATCCGCGCGGAGGTGGACGCGTTCATCAGCTCCCTGGTCGAGGCCGAACTGCTGGAGGAGACCTCGGAACAGCCGGCCGGTCGCCCGTGACCAAGGCCGTCGTCCTCGGCGGGGGCTTCGCGGGCGTCCTGGCGGCCACGGTGCTCGCCCGGCACGCCTACGAGGTCACCGTGGTCGAAGGCGGCCGGTACCCGGCGGGCCCGGCCCCCCGGCCGGGACTGCCCCAGGCGTTCCACAGCCACGTGCTGGTGACCGCCGGCGCCGAGGCCCTGGAGACGCTGCTCCCCGGCACGCGGGCGGCGCTGGCCGCCCGTGGCGCGCACCGGCGCGGCCTCTCCGACGGCGCCCTGATCCTGAGCGCGGGCGGCTGGTTCCGCCGCCACGAGACCGGCGCCTTCCTGATCTCGTGCAGCCGGTGGCTCATGGACCACGTCATCCGCGAGCGGGCGCTGGCCGGTGGCGCGGTGTCGGTGCGGGAGCGTACCCGGGTCCTGGGGCTGGCCGGGGACGCCTCGCGCGTCACCGGCGTCCGCGTCGCGCGCGAGGACGGCTCCACCGAGACCCTCCGCGCCGACCTCGTGGTGGACGCGACGGGCCGCCGCTCACGGGCCCCCCGCTGGCTGGCCGCGCTCGGCGCGCCCCCCGTGGAGGAGGAGGTGGTCGACCCGGGACTGGCGTACTCCACCCGGATCTACCGGGCCCCCGCCGCCCTCGCCTCCCACATCCCGGCGATCATGCTGCACCCGGACCCGCACCCGCGGAGCGGCCGCCCCGGCCACGGCGCGACGCTGTTCCCCGTGGAGGACGGCCGGTGGACCGTCACCCTGACCGGCACGCGCGCCGCGGCGCCCCCGGCCGACGGGCAGGGCTTCACCGACTGCGTCCGCGCGCTGCGCTCACCGGTCCTGGCGGAGCTCCTGGCCGAAGCCGAACCCCTGGGCGCCGTACGCCCGTTCCGGGCCACGGCGAACCGCCGGAGGTACTTCGAACGTCGGCCCGGACCGGAGGGCTTCCTGGTCCTCGGGGACGCGCTGGTCGCGGTCAACCCGGTCCACTCCCACGGAATGTCCGTCGCCCTGCTCAGCGCCGTACGCATCGACCGCGAGCTGGCGCGCGGCGGCGCCGGACCCGGCGCCCTCCCCGCGCTCCAGGCCGCCGTGGCGGAGGTGGCGGACACCTCGTGGCGGATGGTCATCGAGCAGGACCGGGGACCCGCCTGCGGGGAAGGCGCCGCCGCGGCCGCCGGGCACCGGGTACGGGCCCTCATGTCCCGGGCCGTGCTCGGCAACCCGGCGCTGCTGACCGACCTCTTCCGCACGCAGACGCTGCTTCCCCCGCGGACACGGACCGCGGCGGACCCGCCCCCGCACCCCGTGCCGTCCGCCGCGGCGAGGCCGCCGCGCGACACCGACGAGGCGGTCGCGCAGTTCCCCGTACTCGCCGAGTGGTGGTTCTCGGGGCGCCGGACACTCCCTGAGCCCGCCCTGGAGGAGAGCCGTGGCCACTGACGGCGTACCGCTGATCCCGCACTCCGTGCTGTTCGGGAACCCCTCGTACCTCGTTCCCGAGATCTCGCCGGACGGGACCCGCCTGCTCTACCTGGCACCGGAGGAGGGCGTCCTGAACGTGTGGACGGCGCCGGTGGACCGGCCGACCGAGGCCAGGGCCGTGACGCACGACCGGGGGCGCGGCATCCGGACGTACGGCCTGTGCCACGACGACCGCACGCTGTTCTACCTGCGCGACGGCGACGGAGACGAGAGCTGGAAGCTGTACCTCGTCGACCTGGTCACCGGCGAGGAACGCTGCGCCACACCCTTCGACGGCGTCCAGGCGCGCGTGCTGGCACACAACCGGTGGCACCCCGGCACCATCCTCCTCGGACTGGACAAGGACCGGCCGGGGCGGCACGACGTCTACCGCCTGGACCTGCCGACGGGGGCTCTCACCAAGGTCGCCGAGAACCCCGGGTACCTGAGCTGGATCATCGACACCGACCTGCGGGTCCGCGGGGGCACGGCCCTGAAGCCCGACGGCGGCATGACCGTCCGCCTGCACCCCGCGGACGCGCCCGACCGCGAAGGTACGCTCCCGTGGCTCGACGTGCCCTACGAGGACGCCATGGGCACGCGCGTCATCGGCTTCGCACGCGACGGCGCCACCTGCTACCTCCTGACCTCCCTCGGGGCCAACGCGAACCGCCTCCACGCGGTGGACGTGGCGACGGGACGGCGGACCCTGCTCGCCGAAGACCCCGTCTACGACGTCAAACAGGTCGAAATGGACCCGCTGACCCGTACGCCGCAGGCCGTGCTGTTCGCCAAGGACCGCGACGAACGGGTCTTCCTCGATGAGGAGTTCGGCGAGGACGTCGGGCGGATCCGCGCCGCGCTCGCGCTCCAGGAGATCGACGGCGAGATCTACATCGACCGCACCGACCGCTCCGGACGGCTGTGGACGGTCTCGGTGGTCACCGGAGCCGGCCCGGTCCTCTACTACGTCCACGACCGCGCGGACGGCACTCTGCGCTACCTCTTCAGCCACCACACGGAGCTCGAACGGTACCGGCTGGCCAGGATGGAGCCCTTCGCGTTCACCGCGCGCGACGGGGTCGCCGTGCACGGCTACGTGACCTGGCCGCCCGGAGCCGACCGCAAGGCCCTGCCCGCGGTGGTCAACGTGCACGGCGGGCCGTGGGCCCGCCACACCTTCGCCTTCGACGAGGAGGCCCAGCTCCTGGCCAACCGCGGCTACGCGTGCGTACAGGTCAACTACCGGGGCTCGACGGGCTACGGCAAGCACTTCCGCAACCTGGGCGCCAAGCAGTGGGGCGCCGCCATGCAGACCGACCTGCTCGACGCGCTCGGCCACCTCGTCGCCGAAGGGAGCGTGGACCCCGCACGGGTCGCGATCATGGGCTGCTCCTACGGGGGCTACGCCGCGCTGGTCGGCGCGGCCTTCACCCCGTCCGTGTTCAGCTGCGCGATCGCCCTGTGCGGTCCGTCGAACCTGCTGACGATGCTGGCGGCCGGGGCGCCCCAGCGGACTCCGCTGCGGGCGTTCATGCACGCCCAGGTCGGAGATCCGGACACCGAGCGCGAGATGCTCTGGGAGCGGTCCCCGCTGTCGCGGGCCGAAGACATCCGCATCCCGGTCCTCGTGGTCCAGGGCGCCAACGACATCCGGGTGCCCCGGCAGGAGTCCGAGCAGCTCGTCGCGGCGCTGGAGGCCAAGGGGCTCCCGTACGAGTACCTGCTGTTCCCGGACGAGGGCCACGGCCTGGCCAGACCCGCCAACCGGCAGGCCTACTACGCGGCCGTCGAGCGGTTCCTCGCCGCCCACTTGGCGTGACCCCGCCGGGGCACCCCGCCGTCCGGTGGGCGGGTTGCCGTCACCCCGCGGTCAAGGCCGCCCGCAGCAGGTTCGGCAGGTGCAGGCGAGTCTCCGCCTCCTCGTGCGAGGCCCGGACGAGCCCGCAGGCCATCAGCGCGCCCAGCTCGTCCACCACCTGGGTCAGCGGCCGGCGCAGCGCCCCGGCCGCCTCGGTGACCGTAGGCGGCCGCTCGAACCGCACCAGCTCCTCCAGGACCGCCCGCCGGGCGGCGTCCAGGTGCTCGAAACCGGACCGGATCATGGTGCCGACCGTCCCGGGAACACCCGCCGACCACGCCGGGACCGGCAGATCGAGCAGGTCCGGCGCGGGCGCGTCCGCCAGCTGGGCCAGACCGAGCACCCGGAACCTCGCGGCCACCGCCTCCAGGGCCACGGGCAGCCCGTCGAGCCTGCGGCACAGCAGTACCACCGCGTCGGCGTCCTCCCGGCCGAGCGCGAACCCCGGCCGGACCTCCGCGAGCCGGTCGACGAGCAGCCGCACCGAGGGCACCGGGGCCAGCGCCTCCAGCGACCTGGTCGCCTCCCAGTCGGCACCCGGCGTGGCCAGCGGCGGGACCACGGTCCCCTGAACGCCGGCGACGTGCCACGGCGCACGCGAGGTGCTGACCACCCGGACCCCCGGGCAGTGCGTCAGCAGCTCCTCCACCCCGGCCCCGCACCGCACGTCGGCCACCCCGTCGAGCACGAGCAGCACCTCACGGCGGCCGATGAGCCGGCAGACGGTGGAAACGTCCTCCGCCCCCGATTCGACCAGCAGCCGCAACGAGGTCATCACCGAGCCGAAGGCCGTGCCGTGACCGTCGAGGGCCATCGTTCCCGACCCGATCCACAGCACCGGCCACCCGCGGCGCGCACTCAGCCGCGCCGCCATCTCCGCGGCCACCCGCGACTTCCCCACCCCGGGCAGCCCGGACACGGAGACCATGCGGCGGTGGTCCGACTCCAGCCCGCCCGCCATCGCCCGTACCTCGGTGTCGCGCCCGATGAGGGCGTTGACGGGCCGGGGCACGGTGAGACCGGGGTCGCCCCCGGCCGGCCCCCGCTGCTGGGTGCCCAGGGCGGCGGTGATGAAGAGCTCCCGGGGCAGCCCCCCGAGCCTCAGCGCGTCCGCGAGCAGCCGGACCGTCTGCATCCGCGCGTTCACCCGGCCCGACTCCAGGGCGCGGATCGTGCGCGGGCTGATCGTCGACAGGTCGGCGAGCGTCCGCTGGGTCAGCCCGGCCTGGACCCGCTTGAAGCGGAGCAGTTCGGGAAACGAAGGTGCCTCGGCCTCGGCCCTGTGAACCATGGGCGGGAGCGTAGGAGCGGCCCGTTCCGCAGGCGTCTCCACCGGCGTCTCCAGCGCGTCGCCGACACGTCTGCGTTCCGTCTCCGTCGGCCGTCAGACCGGCTCCGAAGGGGAATGCGCACGCCGGTCCAGCAGGTCCAGACAGATGCCGAGCAGCGAGACGGCCAGCGGGTCGGAAACGTCCGTGACCGCGTGCCGAGACAGCCGCGCCACCAGATCGCCCAGGCGCGGCACCGCGGTCGCGGCCTGCTGGCTGCGCCGCAGCAGCGCGAGGCTGAGCGCGGCCTGGGTCGCGAGCAGGCCCAGCAGCTCGATGTCGTCCAGCTCCCGGCCGGGGGCGCCCGCGTCGCGGGTGTGCCGGTCCAGCACCTCGATCACGCCGATGCACTCCCCGTCGGCGATGAGCGGGGCGGCCATGATGCTCGCGGGAACGTAGCCGGTGGACGCCGCCGCGTCGCGGGCGAACTGGTCGGTCCCGCCCACGTCGTCCGTGATCAGGGGCTGGCCGCTGGCCGCCACCCAGCCGGCGATGCCGGTACCGGGCTCGAAGCGCTTGCCGACGAGGCCCTGTTCGCCCTCGCCCGCGACCGCCGCGAAGATCAGCTCACCGGTGTCGGGACTCACCATGAACACCGACGACGCGGCGGCCCCGTAGATGTACCGGGCCACCGAGACGACGGACTGGAGCAGTTGGCTTTCGGTGGCCATCAACTCGGGTGACCAGGGCGTCATTTCACTCCTCCTCTGGGTGCCACGTTCGCGGCGCAGTGGTACAGGACGCTCTTGAGCTGGAACGGCGTGAGCCAGGGATGCTTGCCGAGGACGAGCGCCGCGATCCCGGCCATGTGCGGGGCCGCGAAGCTGTTGCCGGTGTTGCGGACGGTGCCGCCGCCGGGGCTCGCCACCGGCACGCGCACCCCGCGCGCGCGGAACTCGACCGGGGGCGCCGCGTTGTAGTAGAAGCGCATGCCGTCCGGCTCGGCGTGACTGGCGACCGAGACGACCGAGGCGAAGTTCCACGGGAAGCTTTCGATCGGCAGGTTGTGCGCGGCGGCCACCACCGTCGTCCGGCGGAAGTAGGCGCGGTCGCACAGCTCTCCCAGCCGGTCGCGGAACTCGATCCTGTTCGTCGACAGGCTCATGCTGATCACGTCGAACCCCTCCTCGACCGCGAAGGCGAGTCCGGCGATCAGCGCGGAGGCGCTGCCGGACCTCCCGTCGCCGAGCACCTTCAGCGAACTGAGCGACACCCCCGGCGCGATGGAGCGGATGATCCCCGCGCAAGCGGTGCCGTGCCCGGCGCTGTCGAGCGGCTCGCACTCCTCCACGCGCGGCGCCCGGCCCTCGGCCGTCACCACCTGCCACGCCCGCTCGACCGGCCCGACCAGCGGATGGGTCGCGTCGACACCGCTGTCGAGCACGCAGACGCGTACGCCCTCGCCGCTCGATCCGCCCCAGGCCCAGTCGGCGTCGATCCCCTCGAACAGGACCGTGGGCACGGGCTCGCCAGGGCCGCCGTCGGCCGGCATGCTCCAGGCCGGCATCCCGGAGGCGTGCGGTACCCGCTCGCGCCGCCAGGGCGCGTCGCTCACATCCACGCCCGTACCGCCTCCAGAGGTTTCGTGGCACCGACGGCCGCGTAGCTGTCGGCGGCCAGCACGGCCATGGCACGGGCACCCGACGGGTCGCCCAGGAGCCGGTGGGCACGGGCGAGGTCGAAGCAGACCTCGCCGCGCAGACAGGGGTCGTCGATGTCCTCCAACAAGGTGACCACTTCGCCGCGCATCGGATCGGACCGGCCCTCCTCGGCGGCGATCAGCACGGAGGCGGACATGCACAGGATCCGCCCCCGTACGTCCATCCGGTCGCCCTGTGCCAGGAGCTCCGCGATCCGGTCCGCGGCTTCGCCCGTCCCGTCGTGTCGCGCGAACTCGCGCGCCGCCTGCACCCGCATGGTCAGCGCCGTCGGCACGTAACCGGCCTGTTCGAGGGCGCCCGCCGCGCCGCGGAAGCACCGCTCGGCCTCCTCGTGCTCGCCCTCCAGCGAGGCCGCCAGACCGGCCACCTGGTCGACCAGGACGCCCCCCAGGGCCAGCCGGAGCTGCTCGACCACCGATTCGGCCTCGGCCAGCGCCGAGCGGGCACCGGAGCGGTCCCCGGTCAGCGCCAGGCAGCGGGCCCGGGCGGCCAGCGCGGGCAGCGCCAGGAACCGGTCCGCGGCGAACCGGTCGAGGAGCTCCGCGCAGCCCGACAGCTTCTCCGCCATGGGAGTCGCCGACCACTGCCGGATCTCGCACAGGGCCACCAGGAGGCGGTCCTCCTCGTACGGATCGTTGATGCCCCGGGCGTGCCCGAGCGCGGAGTCCGCGGCTTCCTCGGCCGCCCCGTACCGGCCGTGGTCCAGGTGGAACAGCATCCGCACCTGCTCGAACCGACACCAGGCGAACCGGTCGCGCCCGCAGCCGAGTTCCGCATCGGGCGGCCCCAGTTCCGCGCGCAGCTCCTCCACCTCCCCGGCCGTGACCCTGCCGAGCCGCGCCGCCAACAGGTACCGCTGGACCAGGCAGGGCCCCCCGGGCGAGCCGTCCGCGACCACCTCCAGGGCGCGCCGGGTGTCTCCGGCGAGCATGAGGGCGTCGCTGAGCCGGATGGCCGCGACCGCCAGGCAAGCGTCGGACCCCTTGCGCGCCAGTACGAGAGCTCGTTCGAGCAGCCCGATCGCCGTCGGCACATCACGCTGCCGGAGCGCCACGGTGCCCTCCGTCAGCAGCGCCTCGGCGGCCCGCCGGGTCAGCCCCGGCAGCTCCGCGTCGTCCGGGCGCAGCCCCGTCAGGAGCCGCGCGGCCGCTTCGAAGTGGAAGCCGGGGCCGAAGCCGCGCTCGGCCAGCCGCCGGTGCCACGCGATGCGCTGCTCCTTCTCCAGCCGCCCGTACGCCACTTCGTGCACCGGCTGCTGCGCGAAGCGGTAGCCGCCCTCCTCCGGCGTGGCATGGATCAGCCGCCGCCCCTTGAGCGCGTCCAGGCCCTGCGCGGGCAGCTCCTCGCCGAGCAGCGCGAGCTGTTCCAGGGTGAACGAAGGGCCGATCACCGAGGCCGCGCCGAGCAACCGCCGTGCTGGCGCCGGGAGTTGGTCGATCATCGCGCCCACCATGGCGGTGATGGTCGGCGGAGCCTGGTCGACGGTGCGGCCGCCCCTCAGCCAGTCCATCATCAGCCGGATGTACAGCGGATTCCCGGAGCTGTACTCCAGGACCCGGTCGACCAGGTCGAGGGCGTGCAGTTCCACCTCGCCGGCGTCCCCCCGCACGGCCAGCGAGAGCGCCAGCTCCGCGCTGTCGATCGGCAGCAGCGCCCCGAGGTCGATCACCTGCTCGTCCGGGAGCGGGGGACCGCCGTCCCGCGCCACCGGCTCCGGTCTGGACACGCAGACCGTCAGGAGCGGGATGTCCCGCAGCCCTTCGGCCAGTTCGCCGATCAGCGTCAGGAGCGACTGCCCCGCCCACGCGAGGTCGTCCCACACCACGACGAGCGGTCGGGACGCCGCGGCGGTGAGCAGTTCGCGCGCCGCCCAGGCCACCTCCTCGATCCCCGGCCCGGGAACGGCGGCGCCGGCGCCCGCGCCGCGGGGGAGCGAGGCCTCGCGCAGCCCGTCCAGCACCGCGGCGACCCGGCCGTCCGCCCGCAGCAGCTCCGCGCTGGCAGGGGCCTGCCGGGTCAGCCCGTCCAGCACCTCGACGAGCGCCGAGTAGGTGCCGTCCGCGCCGTAGGACGGACAGTTCCCGAACACGGCGATGGGCTCCGCCCCGGCCGCGACGAGATCGTCCAGGGCCTCCCTCACCAAGCGGGTCTTGCCGATGCCCGGCGGCCCGAGCACGGTCACCAGCTCGGGCCGCCGGTCGCGGGCCACCCGCTGGTAGATCAGGCGCAGCCGGCTCCGTTCGGCGCCGCGGTCCACCATGGGCGAGCCGTCGCCGGTCCGGTCGGCGGAGGCGGTGCCGGTCACCAGGAGCACGGGCACCGGCTCGGCCTTGCCCTTCAGCGCCACCGGAGCCACCGGGGCCATGGCGTAGTGCGCGCGGGCCAGGTGCGCCACGGTCTCGTTGACGATGATCTCCCCGGCCACCGCCAGCGATTGCAGGCGCGCGGCCAGGTTGACCACGTCTCCGACGACCCGGATCCCGGCCCTGGCCGAACGCGTCACCAGCGCCTCACCGGCCGCGATCCCGCAGTGCACCTCCACCGGCGCCGCGTCGGCGGCCGGTGTGCGCAGGTCACGGACTTCGATGCGGATGCGCGTGGCCGCCCGCAGCGCCCGTAGGGCGTCGTCCTCCCGCGAGGTGTCCGCGCCGAAGACCGCCATGACGGCGTCGCCGATGAACTTCTCCACGACCCCGCCGTGCTCCTCCACCGCGACCGAGCAGATCTCGTAGTACTCGTCGAGGAGCCGCTGCAACGCCTCCGGATCCACCCGCTCGGCGAGCCGGGTCCATCCGACGAGGTCGAGAAAGAGAACGACCACCAGTCTGCGGCTCATGCGCGGTCCTCCTCCAGGGGCGTGTTCCGTCGCCCGGCGGGGGCGGCACCGGGGTCAGAGCAGCTTCAGGTCGTGGGCCCACACCTCGGCGTCCGCCCCGGACTCCGCCTGGTTCAGCCGGTGCTGGACCGCCACGATGACGGTGGCCTCCTCCTCGGTGAGGTGCGCCAGGACCTCGCGCTGCGCCGCGCTCAACTGGTCGACCGGGAGTCCCGCTTCACGCAGAGCGGTCAGAGGATCGAACACGTCACTCACCCCATTCACGGGGCCGCACGGGGGCGGCCAGACATCGATCGGCAGGATCCGGTGGACGTAGCAGTAGGCCACCAGCTCCGCCCTGTTCTTGCAGTTGAACCGGTCGAGGAGGACGCTGATCTCCTCTCCCACGGTGTGTCTGCTCAGGCACAGCGCGCGCGCCACGCGGTCGGTCGTGTGGCCCCGCGCCACCATGGCCACCAGCACCAGGCCCCGGGTGGACATCTTGGGGCCCCGGATCGACGTCACCAACGCGAGCTCCTCACGACGTACTCCGTACGAACAACTCGCGCACCATCACGGCGGCCATGAAGGAGACGCCGTGCCAGCCCGCCTTGCGTTCGAACCACAGCCAGTCCCCGTCCGGATTGGCCTCCAGGAACACCGGCTCCCCGGTGTCGGACACGAGCAGGTCGAACGCCCCGTAGCGCAGGCCCCACGCGGCGCACAGGGTGCGCACCGCTTCGGCCGCGGGCTCCGGGCAGTCGACGCGCGTCACCTTGACGCTCTCGGGGTCCGTCATCGGACTCGACGGGCCGGGCTTCTGGACCTCGAAGGCGCAGATCCCGCCGTCGACTTGGTAGACCCGCAGCTCGCGGGCGTGGGCCACGTACTCCTGGACGACGACCGGACGCCCGTCGGCCGAGACCGCGCGGGCCGAGACCGCGCCGGCCGAGACTCCACCGGCCGAGACTCCATCGGCCGGTCCCCGAGTCGCCACCTCGCGGCCGACGACCGAGGGCAGGCACGCCGGCCAGTTCCGCGGCTCCGGCTCGAACAGCCGGAAGTCCGGCGTCTTGACGACGAGGACCGGCGCTCCCACCGCACGCGCACCCGCGGACACGTCGTTGGTGAGGACCGTCCGGGGCGTCCGCACGCCCAGCCTGCGGGCGTCCGCCAGCTGACCCGGCCCGACGACCGTCCCGCCCGGCAGCGAGACGGTCGCGGCCGACGCCACCTGACGCAGGAACCCGGACCACGATTCCGCCTGCAACGGTGTCACCGAGCCCGCCGGCCGCGCCTGCGCCAGCAGCGCGCAGGCCGATCCGTGGCGCACCCACACCACCGCCGGTCGGACGCGCCGCCCGGCGACGTCCAGCAGACCGGTGTCCATGTCGAACGCCATGGGCGTCGACGGGATTTCGTCTTGACGGATCAACAGGGTCGGTGTTTCCAACGGCCCCGTCAACGCGTCGCGAACGACCTCCAATTCGCGGCCGCCCGCGCAATTCACAAGAACCACAACGGATTTGCCGTCACGGTCCTCCGGATCCTCTGAACGGCTCATGCAGCCGATGTTAGCCACGGCATCGTGCGCGGGGCGGCAGAACAGGGGCAGCTCAAAGGCAGCTTGGGCAGGGCCCGTCGCACCACGGGCCGACAGGCGTAACGTCCACCCGCAGCAACACGATCGACAATCCTGAGAAACAGCGGACACAGGGTGGAAGGGAGAGATCGTGACCAGTGGTGTGGTGAACGCCGAAGAACTCACCAAGCGTTATCGCGGGAAAGAGACGCCGGCCGTCGACGGTATTTCGTTCGACATCGCCAAAGGCGAGACCATCGGTCTGCTGGGCCCCAACGGAGCCGGCAAGACGACCCTGATGAAGATGATCTGCGGCGTCACCCCTCCCACGACCGGGAGGATCCGGGTGTTCGGCGCGGACCCGGCCCGCGACCCGGTCGCGGCCAAGACCGGGATCGGCGCGATGCACCAGTCCGCCCCCTACGACGAGATGCTCTCCGCCCTGGACAACCTGCTCATCGCCACCCGCTTCAAGGGCCTGTCCTGGCGCACGACCCGGCCCTGGGCGCTGGAGGTGGCCGAGTACCTCGGTCTCAAGGACGCGCTGTCACGGCTCGTCTTCCAGCTGTCGGGGGGACAGCGCCAGCGGCTGCAGCTGGTACGGGCCCTCCTGACCATTCCCGAACTCCTCATCCTCGACGAGCCGTCGGCCGGCCTCGACGTGGCCGGCCGGCACGAGATCGAGCGCTTCGTACGGTGGCTGCGCGAGGAGAACGGCATGACCGTGATCTGGACCAGCCACATCATCGAGGAACTGGAGCGCAACGCCGAGCGCGTCCTGGTCATCAACAAGGGCAAGGTGGTCCGCTTCGCCCAACCGAGCGAGCTGGTGCGGGAGTTCGGCGGCGCCCACCTGCTGGTGAAGGTGGACGACGCGGTCGGGGCCAAGGTCGTCAAGGAGTGGGCCGGCACGGCCGGACTGACGGCGACGGCACTGGACGCCGAAGTGCGCATCGAGAACGCCCAGGTACGGGACGTGCTGCCGCAGCTCTCCCGGCACTGCCACGACTCCGGAGTGGCGATCTCGGGAATCTCCACCGTCACGGACTCGCTGGAGAAGGTCTTCCTCCGTATGACCGGGAATGAGGGCTGAGGCCGTGACCGACCTGGGATTCAAGAACACCGCGCCGGTGGGGAAAGGGAAACCGGCCGACTTCGCCGCGGTCTTCTACCGTGAATACGCGCTCCTCGCCCGCAACAGGGTCAACCTCATCCTCGGCCTGACGCCCATGCTCGTGTACCTGCTGCTCGTGAACACCTCGCTCGGAAACGTCGTCGGGAACATCGTCTACCGGGGCGAATCGCTTCCGTTCTCCGTGTTCCTCCTCCCCATGGTCCTGTCGATGTCGGTGGTGAGCGCATCGGGGACGACCGGCATGGCGATGTTCCAGGAGGAGATGAGCGGGGTGTCGACCCAGCTCTGGAGCTGGCCGCTGCGCCGGTCGCGCTTCCTGGCCGGCAAGCTGCTGGCCGGAGTCTCCCTGGTACTGGCGCAGAGCGTGCTGGCCCTGGCCGTCGCCGCGGTCATCTTCGACTACCCCTTCGAGGCCTCCCACTGGATCTGGCTGCTGCTCGCGCTGGCCCTGTCGTCGGTGGCCTTCAACGGGCTGTACCTCGCGGCGGCGGTCCTCATCAGCGACTACCGCACCTTCATGGTGCTCACCAGCATCTCGGTGCCCGTCCTGGTCTTCGCCGCGCCCTCGCTGTCCACGGCGCAGCAACTGCCCACCGTGCTCCAGTGGATCTCGGTGGTGAACCCGGTGACGTACGCGGTCACCGGCATGCGCGACGCCGCGATCTTCGGCCTGGACAAGGCGTGGCCGTCGCTGACGGTCCTGGCCGTCGTCGCCCTCGTAGCCAACGCCGTCGCCGCCCGCGCGCTGCTGCGGCGCACCCGCAACCTCTGACCCGCAGGGAGTCGCTCACCGTGCAGACCGAAGAATCCGCGCTGTCCTGGCTCGCCTCCCCGCAGGACCTCTCCGTGCTCCGCCTGCCGGGCACGAACAGGGCCCGCCCGCCGGCGGCTACCTGGGAGATGGCGAGCCGCGCCGCGGCGAAGGTGGGCGTCACCCGGGTCGCCGACATCACCCGGCTCGACACCATCGGCATCGCGACCTTCCAGGCCGTCCGGCCGCTGTCCAGAACCCTCGCCGTCTCCCAGGGCAAGGGGATGACGCCCGAGCTGGCCAAGCTGTCGGCGGTGATGGAATCGGTCGAGACCTGGCACGTGGAACAACCGGTGCGGCCCGCCCTGAGGGCGGCGCCGCGCGACATCGGCGCGGAGCTGGGCAAGGAGCTTGGCTACGACGTCCACGCCCTGCCGCCCTCCACGCCGAGCCTGCTGCACGACGGCCTCCCCCTGGACTGGATGGCGGCCCGCTCACTGGTCGACGGCGCGCGGACGTACGTACCCGTGGACCTCGTCCGGCTGAGCCTGGAGGAGAACACCGACTGGAACCCGCCGGTGTTCTTCGAGTCGACGAACGGCCTGGCCAGCGGCAACACACTGGTGGAAGCCACGCTCCACGCGCTCTGCGAGGTCATCGAGCGGGACGCGATGACGGCGGCCGTCGCGGCGGGGGGCGAGATGGGCGTACGGGTGGATCCGCGCAGCTCGGGGTCGGCGGAGGCCGCGGAACTGTGCGCGCTGATCGAGCGGGCCGGCGTCACCCTCGAAGTGCGCCTCGTACCGTCACCCACCGGTCTCCCGTGCTTCCTGGCCTGGGTCGCCGACCACGACTACCCGGCCCCGATGTTCGGTTTCGGCTGCCACCTCAACACCGGGATCGCCCTCACCCGCGCCGTGTCCGAAGCGGCCCAGGCCAGACTCGCGTACATCTCGGGGGCCAGGGACGACCTGAAGGAGGACTTCGCCGCTGCGGACACCGACCGCCTGAACAGGGCGCACGAAGCCCCGGCGGCCGGCATCCCGGACCTGGTCAGGGAGCCGCCCCGGCACGAGGGCCTGGTCGGTGATCTCGGGTACGTGGTCCGGCAGGCGGCCGAGGCCTTCTCCCACCCGCCCCTCGTGGTGGACCTGACCCGCGACGACATCGGTGTTCCGGTCGTCAAGGTGGTCGCACCGGGCAGCCGTGTTTCTCCGGAGGTGCTGTAGTGACTGGAACGAGCGTGAGTACGTCCAGGGTGGTCGTGTACGTCGGGCCGACGCTCTCCGCGGCCGACGTACGCGCGGTGCTCCCGGACGCGGAGGTCCGGCCCCCCGCCGGCCGGGGCGACCTCCTGGCGGACCCGTGGCGGCCCGGCGACGTGGCCGTCGTCATCGACGGCTACTTCCGCGAGCGGCGGTCCGTCGGCCACAAGGAGATCCTCCAACTGCTCACCGAGGGCGTGGACGTCGTGGGGGCCGCGAGCATGGGCGCGCTGCGCGCCGCGGAGCTGGGGCCCTGCGGCATGCGGGGCGTCGGCGTCGTCCACGAGATGTACGCCTCGGGCGAGATCGACGGGGACGACGAGGTGGGCGTACTGCACGGCCCGGCCGAGATGGGCTATCCGCCGCAGACCGTGGCGCTGGTGAACCTCCGGTACGGCTGCGCGGAGGGGGAGGAGCTGGACCTGGTCCCGGCGGAGTCCGGGCGACGGATCCTGGCGGCGGCCGCGGCCCTGCCGTTCACCCACCGCGGCTGGAAGGACATCGAACGGGAGGTGGAGGAACAGGACCACGCGGCGCTGTGGACGCTGGAGGAGATGATCGGCTCCGGTGTCTGGGACCTCAAGCGGCTCGACGCCCTGGCGGCGCTCGGCGCGATCGCGACGGGCGAGGCCGACGACGGAGCAGTGGAGCCCGGCCCGGACGCCGCCGGGCACGTGCCCTTCACCGGGATCAGCCGTACCCAGTCCCTGGTCCGCGGGACCCGGCGGGAGTACGCCCCCGGCCGGTGGATGTCCGACCTCGATGTCCTCGACGCGGCACGGCTGTTCGACGCCGACTACCCCGCGCTGCACGAGGAGGTCCTGACCGGTGTCCTGGCGGAGCTCGCCGCCGCCCGGGACCTGACGGCCGGGGCGTACGCGACGGCCAGACTGGGGCTGGACGGCCGGACCCCGCTGCCGGACCCCCTCGCCCGCTGGTTCACGGAGCCCGAACGCGAGCACCTCACCGGCGAGGAGCGGGCCCGGCTGCTCATGGTGCGGGTGTGGCCCGTGTGGCAGTCGGTCGACTGGCGGCCGGCGGTCCTGGCCCGGCTGCGGGACTCCGAACGCTGGGAGGAGTGGTGCGCCCTCGTGGCGCAGGCCGACGAGGCCGCAGAAGCGGCCCGCCCGCGGCTCGTGGTCCCGCCACCGGCGATGTGCGCGAAGCTCTTCCTGCGCCACTGGCAGCGGCGCGGCACGACATCGGACGCCGAGATGGCCCGCCGGGGGTTCTCCACCCCGGAGGAACTGGGCGGCGCCGTAAGGCGGTTCTTCGCCTACGACATCCGCCGGGGCCGCAGCCGAGGGAACGCCGCCGCGCGGTGAGGCGGGTTCGCCGGGGCCTTCCGTTCCGCCGCGCGCACGGCCTCAGGCGCCGTTCCCGGTCCACGGACGGAGCTTCTCCGGGTTGCGGACCGCCCAGATGTGGGTGACGCGGCCGCCGGAGAGACCGAGGGCCGCCACGGTCACGGTGGTGCCGGTGTGCTGGGCGACCAGGCCCGGCCGGCCGTTGACCGTGCGCTCCAGGAGCGTCAGCCCGGGGGCCTTGTCGGAGATGTGGATCAGGTACTGGGCGATGCGCTCGCCGCCCTCGACGGGGCGCAGGGCGGCGCCGGCCAGGCCGCCGCCGTCGGCGGTCATCGTGGCGTCGGGGGCGAGGAGTCCGACGAGGGCCTTGATGTCCTTGGCCTCCCAAGCCTCCTTGAACTCCCGTACCAGGCCTGCCTGTCCGGCCGCAGGAACCGTCGCGGCCGCCGGGGCCTGCGCGGCCCGGACGCGCCGGCGGGCCGAGGTGGCCAGCTGGCGGCAGGCCGCGGGCGAGCGGCCGAGGATCCCGGCGACCTCGGCGAAGGGGTAGCGGAAGACGTCGTGCAGGACGAACGCCACGCGTTCGGCCGGGGTCATCGCCTCCAGCACGATGAGGAAGGCCATGTTCACCGACTCGTCCAGGGTGACCTGGTCGGCGGGGTCGCCCGGCCCGGCCGCGCCGCCGGCCGCCGGCCCGCCGCCCCACTCCGTACGGTCGGGCAGCGGCTCGGGTATCCACGCGCCGACGTACCGCTCGCGCCGCACCCGCGCCGAGCCGAGCAGGTCCAGGCACACGCGGCTGGCCACCGTCGTCAGCCAGGCGCCGGGCGACTCGACGGCCTCCCGCTGCCGCCGCGACATCGCGTACCAGCGGGTGTACGTCTCCTGTACGGCGTCCTCGGCCTCGGCGAGCGAACCGAGCATCCGGTAGGAGAGGTTGATCAGCTGACGCCGCTCGCCGACGACCGCACTCAGGTCCGGCTCCGACCGTCGCCGCACTGATTCGACTGGCGTGCTCATGGTTGCGACCGTTCCCTCGTTCTTCGCCTCGCCTCACATTTCGCGGGGCTGCGTCGTCGGACCGTCGAGACACTACCGATCCACCGCCGCGAGGCAGAAGAGGGGACCACATCATGGCCACCCAGACGATGGCAGTACCGCGCACCAGCACGTTCGTGCAGGTCACGATCGCCCTTCAGACCCTGGCGATCTTCTTCCAGGCGGTCACCGCCGGACTGCTGCTGTCCACCTCGTACGGCGAGACCCTGCACGGGGTCGGCGCACGCGTCATGTACGGGGCGACAATGCTGTACCTGATCGCCGCGATCCTGGCCTGGCGGCCGGGCGGCGGCTCGCCCCGCCCCATCCTGTACGCGTCGGGTTTCCTCGTGCTCGCCTCGGTGCAGGTGGTACTGGGCGTCGCCCACATACCGATGTTCCATGTCCCGCTGGGCGTCCTGATGTTCGGCCTGAGCGTGCTGGTCCTGGGTCAGGCGCTGTCCACCCGCCTGTCGCGGCGCGCGGGCGGTACCCGGCCGTAGGGCCCGCCGCCGCGATCAGGGCGACGGCTTCGGGCGGGTGGTGCCCGGGAGGCAGGTCACGGCCGAGTTGTAGGTCTGGAACGCCCCCTTGGGGTTCTCCTTCCAGAGCCACAGGTGCATCGCGTAGTGGATGGGCTGGCCGCGGAAGTGGCCGCGGTGCGGGCCCGTGAACTTCCGGCCGAACATCGACGGGCGGTCGTCGTCCGTGGCCATGTCCTGGTCGCGGTCGTAGACCACCCACTGGACACCGACGAGGCGTTTGCCGCCCCGCTGGTCGTCCTCGTAGAACAGGGCCGCGGGCTTCGCCGGGTCGACGGAATTGTCGTACGCGTGGTTGAAGTGCGGGTAGCCGAGAGACCCCGATCCCGCCCGGTCCACGATGCAGTACTTGTCCGGGACGTAGCCCGCCTTCACCGCGTTGGCGTGCTGCTGGAACGGGGCGGTCGCGCGGTACGCGATCGCCCGCTCGATGCGGGCCCTGGCGTTGTCCGCGCCGTTCGAGGGCGCGGTGGTGGCGGACGCGCCGGCGGCGGACGCGGTGGTGGGAGCGGCGGCGGCCACCAGGGCGAGGGCGGCGGCCGCCGCGAGGGTCAGGGGGGAACTGCGGGCCATGCGCGGACTCCTCGGTCGCGGGCGAAGGTTGCCTGACGACAGGCCCTAGCAGCATGTCTCCCGGCCACGGGGCCCGCCACACGGCCGGTCCGGACGGCTGACCCCCCGACGCCGCATCTGGCGGAGCGCTCTGACTCGAACGAACCAAGGACCGTTTCGCGGCGGGCCTCCACGGGGAACCGGTGTCGGCACGGAACACCGATGTCACGGAGGACGCGGAGCATGACGCAGGAGAATGCGGCACCGACCGGCGACGAACCGCTGAACGAGCTGGTGACGGCCGTGTCCAGGGGCACACCGGAGTACCGCGCCTGCCCGTACCCCGTCTACGCCGCCCTGCGCGAGCAGGCGCCGGTATGTCGGCTGACGCCTCCGCACGGGGTCGAGACCTACCTCATCACCCGCTACGACGACGCCCGCGACGCCCTGTCGGACCGGCGCTTCAGCAAGAACATGCGCGGGGCCATCGACACGTACCACGCCGTGTTCGGCAGCTTCTTCGACGCGCTGGACGACAACGTCCTCTTCTCGGACCCGCCGCGCCACACCCGTCTGCGCCGCGTCCTGCGCAGCGCCTTCACCCCGCGCCGGGTGGAGGACATGCGACCGCGGATCACGGAGATCGCCGAGGGACTCCTGCGGGAATGCCGCAAGAGCGAAACGGTCGACCTGATGTCCGCCTTCGCGTTCCCGCTCCCCATCGCGGTCCTGTGCGAGCTGATGGGGATCACCGAAGCCGACCGGCCCGAGATCCTGGAGCAGTTCGGGGTGGTGACGCGGTCCAGGTTCAACCCCGCGCTGAAGGCGGAGCTGAAGGCGGCCGAGGGATGGCTCCAGCAGCGGCTGGGCCAGATCGTCTCCCACACGCGGGCCAACCCGTCGGACTGCTTCCTCAGCGACCTGATCACGGCGGAGGAAGGCCTCGACGACGCGGACCTGGTGTCCTCGATGTGGGTCCTGTTCTTCGCCGGCCACAAGACCACCGCCTACCAGATCGGCAACTCGGTCCTCGACCTGATCCTCCATCCGGAGCAGCTGGCGAAGCTCCGCCGGGATCCCCGGCTGATCCACGGCGCGATCGAGGAACTCGTACGGTTCGACGGCTCGGTGGAGACCTCGACGTTCCGGTACGCGGCCGAGGAGGCCGAGATCCGGGGAACCGTGATTCCCAAGGGGGCGCTGGTCCAGATCGCGCTCTCCTCGGCGAACCGGGACCACGAGAAGTTCGACGCCGCCGACGAGCTGGACGTGACGCGGGAGGGGATCCAGGGAACGCACCTGGGCTTCGGCCACGGAACGCACTACTGCCTGGGAGCCCCGCTGGCACGGCTCGAACTGGAAATCGCGCTCTCCTGCCTGCTCCGGGAGTTCCCGGAGATGGAGCTGGCGGCCGAGGAGGAGGGCGGGGGCGCCTGGCTCAAGGGCCCCGTGGCGGCCTTCCGCGGTCTGGAGCGGCTCCTGATCGTCCTGGAACCGCGGCCGGCCGGGGACTTCGCCCTGGCACCGGTGGCCTCCGCAGAGTAGACGAGACCGACGGGCGGTTCTTTGGCATGCGCAATTCTGGGAGTACGACCGGCCCGGAGCTCCAGGAGGCCCCTCCGCAACCGGACGGCGTCCACGGAGCCCGGGCGAAGATCGACATGCACCATCACTTCTGCGCACCCCAGTGGCGTGCGTGGGCCGAGCAGCACGGGCTGATCCAGCCGGAACAGCTGCCCCGCTGGGCGTACCTCGACGCCGAGGCCTCCGTCCGGTTCATGGACCGCGCGGGCATCTCCACGGCCGTGCTCAAACCCATGCTTCCGGCCCGCTACGGTTCGTCGGCGCAGCTGCGCGAAGCCGTCAACATCACGCTGCAGTCGATGATGGAGGTGGTGAGCGCGTACCCGTCGCGGTTCTCGTTCTACGTGCCCCTCTTCCTGGACGACGCCGACGCGTCCTCCTGGGCGGTCCGCCGGGGTCTGGGGCAACTCGGCGCCGTCGGGGTGAACGTGACGGCCAACTACGGCGGCGTGTACCTCGGGGATCCCGGCTACGACCGGATCTTCGCCGAGCTGAACGAGTCCTCCGCCGTGGTCGACACCCACCCGCACCATCTGCCGGGCGGTCGCCCCGGTGCGATGACGGTTCCTGGCGTTCCGAACTTCATGTGCGACTTCCTGCTGGACACCACACGGGCCGCCGTGAACATGATCAGCAACAGGACGCTGGACCGGTTCCCCGACATCTCCGTGATCCTGCCCCACGCCGGCGGGTTCCTGCCGTACATCGCCAACCGCATGCAGGCGCTGGGCCGGTTCTGCGATCCGCCGGTCGAACCGGCCGCCGTCCGCGACCACTTGGGCCGCTTCTACTACGACACGGCGGGTCCCATGGAGCCGGCCGCCACGCTCCTGGCCCATGTGCCCGCCGACCACGTCCTGTTCGGCACCGACTGGCCCGCCGCGCCCGCGGACACGGTCATGGACCTGGCGATCCCCGCGCTCGACGCCGACCCGGCCTTCACCGCCGGGCAACTGAGCGGGGTCTACCGCGAGAACGCGCTGCGCCTGATCCCGCAGCTGGCCACGGTGTAGCCCCGCCCCTCGTGAACACCGGAGCCCGCGCCCGAATCCGGGCGCGGGCTCCTTTGCCCGTGATGGGCGACCACGGGCTGCGGGGCGGTCAGTCGCGCCCGCCCGGCGCGAGCCCGGAGGTCGGCGCGGTGGGGCGGCCGGGGAGGAAGAGGGAGCCCAGGCCGGCGCAGGCGGTGAAGAGGGCTGCGCAGAGGAAGGCCCGGCCGTAACCGGCGGTGAGGGCCTGGGTGGTGGAGCCGATGTGATCGCGTGCGGTGTGGGAGGCGATGGTCGCGAGGATCGCGAGACCGAGCGAGCCGCCCACCTGGCGCGAGGTGTTGACCAGCCCGGAGGCCAGGCCCGCTTCGCGACGCTCGATGCCGGTGGTGGCCGCCGCGGTGACGGGAAGCATGCACATTCCCAGGCCGAGGGCGCACAGCACGAAGGGCGCGGCCACCGCGGTGAGGAAGGGGCCGTTCCCGCCGATGCGCGAGAGCCACAGGAAGCCGAAGGTGCTGAGGGACATGCCGGTGACCAGGAGGGGGCGCGGGCCGGTGCGCTGGATGAGGTGCGCGGAGGTCCGGGTGCCCACGATGATCCCGAGGCAGCCGGGCAGGAACCACACCCCGGTCTCCAGGGCGCTGTAGCCGAGGACTTGCTGCATGTAGAGGGAGAGCAGGAACCACAGCGCGAACATCGCCGAACCCAGGCCGATCATGACCAGGTTGGAGATGGCCAGGGTGGGGCGGCGCAGGACGGCGAGGGGAACCAGTGGCGCGGCGACCTTCGACTCGATGAGGGTGAAGGCGGCCAGGAGCAGGAGGCCCACGAGGAGGGCGGCCCAGACGTGGGGGGAGGTCCAGGGCGTGGACGTGGTGGAGATGATTCCGTAGACCAGGGCGGTCAGACCGGCGGTGACGGTCAGCGCGCCGGGCAGGTCCAGGCGGCGCAGACCGCCGTGACCGCCGTGGTGCCCGTGTCCGACGGGTACGTGGACGAGCGCGGCGACGAAGAAGGCGACGCCGATGGGGACGTTGACGAAGAAGACCCAGCGCCAGCCGGCGTACGCGGTCAGCAACCCGCCGGCCATCGCCCCGACCGCACCGGCGGCGGCGTTGACCGAGGCCCAGGCCCCCATCGCGCGGGCCCGGGCCGGGGGCTCCGTGAAGGTGGCCATGATGAGCGTGAGCGTGGCGGGGGCCAGGACCGCACCACCGACTCCCTGCACCGCTCGGGCCGCGATCAGCATCGCGCCGTCGGTGGCGAGCCCGCAGGCGAGCGAGGCGACGGTGAAGACGCCGAGGCCCGCGAGGAACGTGCGCCGGGCGCCGACCAGGTCGGCGGCCCGGCCGCCCAGGAGCAGCAGTCCGGCGAAGCCGAGGGTGTAGGCGTTGACGATCCACTGCTGCCCGGCCGGGCTCAGGCCGAGGGACGCCTTCATGTCGGGCAGGGCGATGTTCACGATCGAGACGTCCAGGACGACCATGAACTGGGCCGCGCAGGCGATCAACAGGATCATCGGCGTCCACACGCCGGGGTTCGTGGACGGTCCGGGGTCTGTGCGGAGTGAGGGCGGAGCGCTGGTCATGGGGGTTCCTCACGGGCAGTGGACGGGGCGGATCAAGCGCATCAATCCCATGACATCTCTGCCCCCGCGGCGGACCGTCGTCACAGGCGGTCGGCATCCGGGTGACTCGCGGGGGGCTTGCCCGTCCACAGCGGGCGATCGGGCGGAGGGAATGATCACCTCTGGCCACTTTCAACTTATAGCGCACAGGGGGGCTTGCGGCAAGGGCCCCTTCGTCCCGCACAATCGCAGGCCGAGGCCGGAACCGGCGGAAATGAGAGATTCGCGGAGTGCGTGTGCGTTCGGAGTTGACCGAGATGACCACCCAGACCCAGACCCAGGGCCAGACCCAGACCCAGAGCCAGACCACCAGTGCGTTCGAGCTTCCCGAGGGCCTCGCGGCCAAGGAGGACCCGAAGCTGATCGCCGGCGACGAGCGGCACTTCGCTGCCATCGCGGAGAACCTCGCGCAGACGATCGCCGAACTGTCCGGCCGTCTCGACGCCGAACGCAGGGCGCCAGGCGGCGCCGGCCGGGGCGCGATGGACCGGGACGTGGAGATCCACCGGCTGACCGGTCGCCTCGGTGCCCTGCGCCGCTTCGGGCTGGACCTGTGCCTCGGACGCATCGTCGGCGCGGACGACCCCGAGCCCGTGTACATCGGACGCGTCGGCCTCACCGACGACACGGGCCGCCGGCTGCTGGTCGACTGGCGTTCCCCGGCGGCCGAGCCGTTCTTCGCCGCGACCCATGCCGACCCGATGGGTCTGGTGAGCCGCCGCAGGTACCGCTGGAACCGGGGCCGGATCAACGACTACTGGGACGAGGTGTTCGCCGCCGACGGGTTCGAAGGACACGCCGCGCTCGACGACCAGTCCGCCTTCATCGCCACCCTGGGCGCCAACCGCTCGTCCCGCATGCGCGACGTGCTGGGCACCATCCAGGCCGACCAGGACTCCGTCATCCGCGCGGGTTCCCCCGGCGCCCTCGTGGTCGACGGCGGCCCGGGTACGGGCAAGACCGTCGTCGCCCTGCACCGCTCCGCCTACCTCCTCTACTCCGACCCCCGGCTCGGTCACCGCCGCGGCGGCGTCCTGTTCGTCGGCCCGCACCGGCCCTACCTGGCCTACGTCGCCGACGTGCTCCCCAGCCTCGGGGAGGAGGGCGTACAGACCTGCGTCCTGGGGGACCTCGTCGCGGAAGGAGCCACGGCGAGGGAGGAGACGGACCCGGAGGTGGCCGCGCTGAAGTCCTCCGCGGAGCTGGTGAAGGCGATCGAGGCGGCCGTCGGGCTGTACGAGGAGCCGCCCGCCGAGGCCATGACGGTGTCGACCCACTGGGACGACATCCCGCTCAGCGCCGCCGACTGGGCCCGGGCGTTCGAAGCGCCCGAACCGGGTACCCCGCACAACGAGGCGCGCGAACAGATCTGGGAGGAACTCGTCGGGATCCTGCTGGACAGGAACGAGGGCGAGGTCTCGCCCGAGGTGTTCCGCAGGTCGCTGCGGGAGAACAAGGACCTGGTCACGACCCTCAACCGGGCATGGCCGATGCTCGAAGCCACCGACCTCGTAGGGGACCTGTGGTCGGTCCCCGCCTACCTGCGGATGTGCGCCCCCTGGCTCAGCCGCGAAGAGGTGCGCGCGCTGCAGCGCGCGGACGCCCACGCCTGGACGGCGTCGGACCTGCCGCTCCTGGACGCGGCGCGGCACCGGCTCGGCGACCCGGAGGCGGAACGCCGCAGGCGACGCCGCGAGGCCGCCGTCGCCGCCGAGCGCGCACGCCGGGCCGACGTCATCGACAACCTGCTCGATGCCGATGACGACGGTGAAGGCGCGGTGACGATGCTGCGCGGCCGGGACCTGCGGGACAGCCTGATCGACGAGTCGGCCGTCCCGTCCGGCGTCGAACCGGACCGGCTCGCCGGCCCGTTCGCGCACATCGTCGTGGACGAGGCCCAGGAACTGACCGACGCGCAGTGGCAGATGCTGCTGCTCCGCTGCCCGTCCCGGAGTTTCACCATCGTCGGGGACCGCGCCCAGGCCCGGCACGGGTTCACGGAGTCGTGGCGGGAACGGCTGGAGCGGATCGGACTCGACCGGATCGAGGTGGCCTCCCTGAGCATCAACTACCGCACTCCGCAAGAGGTGATGACGCAGGCCGAGCCGATCATCCGGGCGGTGCTCCCGGACGCCAATGTGCCGGCCTCGATCCGCAGCAGCGGCGTCCCGGTCGTCCACGGATCCGTTGCGGAGCTGGACTCGGTCCTCGGCGCCTGGCTCGCCGAGCACTCCGAGGGGACCGCCTGCGTCATCGGCACAAGTGACGGCGCGGCCGCTACGTTCCGGGCGTCCACGCCCCGAGTCCGGTCGCTGACACCGGAGTTGTCGAAGGGCCTCGAATTCGACCTGGTCGTCCTCATCGACCCGCAGACGTTCGGGCAGGGGGTCGAAGGAGCCGTCGACCGGTACGTCGCGATGACCCGGGCGACCCGGCAGCTCGTCGTCCTCACGAGCCCCTGACTGCCCGGGTGGCCCCGTCGCACCGCGCTGACCAGGGTTTAATCATAGGATATTGACAGTTTGTCCCTATTTGGTAATCTTGGGCGTTTTGCTGGAAAACGCCGTGCGGGCGGGTCAAAGTGTGGGTGCCCGGCAGCAAGTCGGGTAACCGCACGTCCCTGAGGTGACATCTCCATGTCTGCTTCTCTCACCAGCCGCCGCGTCCTCGCCACCGCCGTGGCCACCGTCGCCGTCCTGGGCTCCGCCGCCCTGCCGGCCGCCGCCGCCACCCACGGCCACGGCCAGGGCAAGACGGGCAAGCACTCCACGATCATGATCAGCAAGGTGAAGTACGACAGTCCGGGCCGCGAAGACCGCTCCAACCGCAGCCTCAACGGTGAGTGGGTCGAGGTGAAGAACACCGGGAAGAAGACCGTCGACCTGCGCGGCTACACGCTCACCGACAAGCAGGGCAACCGCTACCGGTTCCACAGCCTGAAGCTCGCCGGGCACGACACGGTCAAGGTCCACACGGGCAAGGGCAAGGACACCCTCCACGACGTGTACCAGGGCCGGACGAACCACGTCTGGGACCAGCGCGACTCCGCTACCCTGCGCAACGACCACGGCCAGATCCTCGACAGCAACAACTGGGGCAAGGCCAAGGGCCACGACAAGGTCAAGGCCCACGGCAAGGCCAAGAGCCACGGCAAGGCAAAGAGCCACGCCAAGGCCCACGGCAAGACCAAGAGCCACGCCAAGGCCAAGAGCCACGGCAAGGCTCAGAACCACGGCATGGCCCAGAGCCACAACAAGGCTCACAAGCAGGGCACCCACCACGGCGACCGCTAGTCACCGTACGGCCCGCAGGACACCGCGGGCCGATGCGCCGGGCCCCCCGACCACCAATGGGAGGGGGGCCCGCCCGGCGGGCGGGCCAGAAACGGGGGCGGCCCCTTCCCCCCCCCCCACCCGGACGCCCCACAACACCGCCGCACCCGCCCCGCCGTGGGCGGGGCCCCCCCGCGTCTCGCGGCCATGATCGGGGGCGGCCCGATGCCCGACCGCCGACCGGCTCGCCGCTCACCTCGGCCGGACGGTCCCGCCGTTCGTCGGCGGGTAGCCGGGTTTCGCCGGGACCGACAGCCGTGCCGGTGGTGAGGGCAGCGGGGGGAGGGCCGGCTCGTACAGCCAGGCCGAGAGCAGCCCGTCCACCGGCGCGGGCGCGTACCGGGCCACGTGGGCGGTGAAGGCCACGGTGCTCACCACCCCGTGGCGGTGCGAGGTGGCCCAGTCGCGCAGCATGCGGAAGAACGCGCCGTCGCCCAGGGCGCAGCGGACCGCGTGCACGGCCAGCCCCCCGCGCTCGTACAGGCGGTCGTCGAACATCAGCTTGCGGCCCGGGTCGGCCAGGGTGAGGTCCTGCGCCTGCGAGGCCAGCAGCCGGTGCGCGGCGATCGCCAGCTCGTGCGCGGTGCGGCCGCCGGAGCGTTCCGACCAGAGCCATTCGGCGTACTTCGCGAACCCCTCGTTCAGCCAGATGTGCCGCCAGTCGGTGATGGTCACGCTGTTGCCGAACCACTGGTGCGCGAGCTCGTGGGCGATGAGCCGCTCCGAACCGCGTACGCCGTCCACGTGATTGGTGCCGAACAGGGAGAGGCCCTGGGCCTCCACCGGGACGTCCAGCTCCTCGTCGGCGACGACCACCGCGTACTCGCCGAACGGATAGGGCCCGAAGAGCTCCTCGAACAGTTCCATCATCGCTGGCTGTCGCGCGAAGTCCCGGGAGAACCGCGGCAGCAGGTGGGCCGGCACGTGGGCGCTCTGCGGAACGCCGCCCAGCCCGGGGTCGCCGAGCAGCACCGTCTGGTGCATGCCGATCGAAAGGCCGACCAAGTAGCTGGAGGTGGGCGCCGGCTGCTCGTACACCCAGGTGGTCGTGGAGGCCTTCGTCGTCCGGGTGAGCAGCCGCCCGCCGGCCACCACCGTGTAGGCGGACGGGGTGTTGACCGAGATCTGGTACGAGGCCTTGTCGGCGGGCCGGTCGTTGCACGGGTACCAGGAGGGCGCGCCGACCGGCTGGCTGGCCACCAGCGCGCCGTCGGTCAGCTCCTCCCAGCCCAGGCCGCCCCAGGGGCTGGTCACCGGCTTGGGATTGCCCACCCAGTGCACGTCCACGGTGAAGGCGGCTCCGGCGGCCAGCGGCTTGGCCGGCCGGATGCGGAGCTTTCCGCCCCGGTGGGTGAAGTGCGGCCGCCGGCCGTCCACCAGGACCCGGCCTATTTTGAACTCGGCCAGGTTCAGGTGGAACTCGGCGAGCGCAGCACGCCCGGCGATCGCGCTCAGCCGGGCCGTCCCGGCCAGCCGGTTGGGGCCGGGACGGTATTCCAGAGCGAGTTCGTACCGGTGCACGCGGTAACGGGGGTCACCATTGGCCGGGAAGTACGGGTCCGATGCCGCTGTGCTCTGGCCGTTCATTGCCGCTTTCCGCTCCCTGCGCCGTACTCGGGTCCTGCGGCGTGCACGGGCCCTCTCAGGTCCGCCACGCCTCGATCGGGTTGCCCAGCCAGCGCGTGTCGGCGGGGACGGACTCCCCGGCCATCACGAGAGAGGCGGGACCCAGCGTGCTGTGGGCCCCGACCGTGCTTCCGGGCAGGACGATTCCGCCCGGCCCCAGGGTGGAGCCCTCACGGAGGACCACAGTATCCGTCCTCAAGATCCGGTCGTGGAAGAGGTGCGTCTGCAACACGCAGCCGCGGTTCACGCTGACCGCGTCGCCCAGCGTGACCAGGTCCGTCTCGGGCAGCCAGTAGCTCTCGCACCACACGCCCCGGCCGATCCGGGCACCGAGCCCGCGCAGCCACAGGACCATCAGCGGCGTACCGGGCACCGAACCCGCCAGCCACGGCACGGCCAGTACCTCGACGAAGGTGTCGGCCAGCTCGTTGCGCCACACGAAACCGCTCCACAGCGGGTGCTCGCCCGCCCGGTGCCGGCCCACCAGCAGCCACTTCGCGGCCACCGAGACCACGCACGCGGCCACCCCGGCGACGAGCAGGACCACACCCGACAGCAGCGCGGTTCCCCAGACCCCCAGGGCGGTGCGCGTGCTCAGCGCGCACAGCGCCGCCACGGTCAGCACGGCCAGCGCCGCCGAGCAGAACACCGGGACGAGCCGGCACAGCTCCACCAGACCGCGCGCCCACAGCAGGTGCGCGGGCGGGTCGTAGGTGCGGCTCTGGTCGGCCTTCGCGGTCGAGCGCGGCAGCTTGACCGGCGGCAGGCCCAGGTACGAGCTGCCCTTCTTGGCCTTCTTCGGAGTCGCCGACAGGACGCCGACCAGCCCCCCGTCGGGCACGGTACGGCCCGGTGCGGTCATGCCGGAGTTGCCGAGGAACGCCCGGCGGCCGATCTCGGAGTGCCCGATCCGCATCCAGCCGCCGCCCAGTTCATAGGGAGCGGTCAGGGTGTCGTCGGCGAGGAACGCGCCCTCGCCCACCGTGGTGAGGCTCGGCAGCGCCAGCACCGTGGACACCTCCGCGCCCCGGCCGATCTTCATGCCCAGCAGCCGCAGCCACACCGGGGTGATCAGCCCGGCGTACAGCGGGAAGAGGGTCTCCCGCGCCAGGTCCATCAGCTGGGTGACCGTCCAGGCCTGCCAGCCGATCCGGCCGTGCGTCGGGTGGACCCCCGTACGCAGTCCGAGGCTGAGCAGGCGTACGCAGACCAGCAGCGGCAGCGCGTACGCGAACCCGTAGGCGAGGGCCCCGGGCACCACGGCGAGCAGCGCTCCGCGCAACGCCTCGGCCAGGCCCGCGTCGGCGGGCACGAACAGGCCCACCACGAGCAGGGCCGGCAGGGCGGCGAGCACGGGCAGGGCCGTGAGGCACAGACCCGTGGCCCCGTACACGGCGCGCCAGGGGAGCGAGCGCGGCGGCCGGTGCCCCGGCCAGTTCCGCTTGGCCTTGCCCAGCTTGACGGCGGGGGCTCCGGCCCAGCGCTGGCCGGTGGGGATCTGCCCGGTCACGGCGGAACCGGGGGCCACCTCGGCCCGCTTGCCGACCCGCGCACCGGGGAAGAGCATGCTGCGGGTGCCGACCACGGCGCCCGCACCGACCTTGACCGGGCCGATCACCAGCCGGTCCCCGTCCAGCCAGTGCCCGCTGAGGTCCACCTCGGACTCCACGGCGCAGCCGCGGCCGAGCTTGAGCATGCCCGTCACCGGAGGCAGGGCGTGCAGGTCCACCTCGGGGCCGACCTTGGCGCCCAGAGCCCGGGCGTAACGTTCCAGCCAGGACCCGGTGAGCGAGGTCGCGCCGGAGTACTCGGCCAGCCGCTCGGCCGTCCACAGCCGCAGGTGCACGCTCCCGCCGCGGGGATGGCGTCCGGCCTTCACCCCGCGCAGCAGCAGGCGCGCGCCGCCGGCCGAGATCGCGAGCCGCCCGGGCGGGCTGAAGAGCAGCGCCGCCCCGGCGGCGACGAGCCACCACGAGGCGGTGGGAGCCCACGGATAGGGCCCGAACCAGTGCAGTACGTTGCCCAGCGCCAGCAGCGGCACCGACCAGCGCAGACCGGTCAGCGTGTACAGCGGGATCAGCAGGAGCGACTGGATCACCTTGGCCCGGAGCGGGACGGGCGCGACCTCCCGGGCCGTGCCGTCGTCCTGCGCCGACTTCTCCAGGTGCCGGGCCAGCTTGCGCAGGACGGGCTGCTGGTAGATGTCGAGAACGGCCGCGCTCGGGTAGCGGGTGCGCAGCCGGGTGGTGAGCTGGGCGGCGGCGAGGCTGTTGCCGCCGATCGCGAAGAAATCGTCGGCGGCGCCGGACACCGACACCCCGAGGGTCTCGCTCCACTGCTCGGCGAGCCAGGCCTCGGTCCCGTAGAGCTGCTCGGAGGGGCCGGAGGTCTCCAGGTCGGGCAGCGGCCACGGCAGTGCGCCCCGGTCCACCTTCCCGGAGGTGCGGGTCGGCAGCTCGGTGACCGGCGCGAGCAGCGGCACGAGGGCCGCGGGCAGCTCGGAGCGCAGCCGCTCCACGGCCGCCTTGTGGTCCCAGCCCTCCTGGGTGACCAGGTAGCCGACGAGCAGCTGATTGCCGCTGCGGGCGGTGCGGACGGCGGCGGCCGCGCCGGCCACCCCGGGCAGGGCCTGGAGCGCGGCGTCCACCTCGCCCAGTTCGATCCGGCGGCCGCCGAGCTTGATCTGCTCGTC
Source organism: Streptomyces sp. NPDC059443 (assembly GCF_042750105.1). Classification (NCBI taxonomy): domain Bacteria; kingdom Bacillati; phylum Actinomycetota; class Actinomycetes; order Kitasatosporales; family Streptomycetaceae; genus Streptomyces; species Streptomyces sp. NPDC059443. The sequence goes on from NZ_JBHYVM010000025.1 coordinate 98,166, forward strand.
GCCGCGGCCCAGGAAGACCAGCCCCTCCGGTTCCGCGCGGACCAGGTCGCCGCTGCGGTAGGCGCGCTCCCAGCCCAGGGATTCCAGCGGGGCGTACTTCTCGGCGTCCTTCTCGGGATCGAGGTAGCGGGCCAGACCGACCCCGCCGATGACCAGCTGGCCGCTGCCGCCCATGGGCACGGGCTCGCCGGACTCGTCCACCACGACCAGCTCCCAGCCGTTGAGCGGAAGTCCGATCCGGATCGGCTCCTCGCCGGTCAGCAGCGAGGCACAGGCGACGACGGTCGCCTCGGTGGGGCCGTACGTGTTCCAGACCTCGCGGCCTTCGGTGACCAGGCGCTGGGTCAGCTCGGGCGGGCAGGCCTCACCGCCGAAGATCAGCAGCCGGACCTCGCCCAGGTCCTCGGCCTCCCACAGCGCGGCCAGCGTCGGCACCGTGGAGACCACGCTGATCTCCTGCTCCGCCAGCCAGGGCCCGAGGTCGGCGCCGCTGCGCACCTGGGAGCGGGGGACGGGCACGAGGCAGGCGCCGTAGCGCCAGGCCAGCCACATCTCCTCGCAGGAGGCGTCGAAGGCGACGGACAGCCCGGCCATGACCCGGTCGCCCGGTCCGATCGGCTCCTCGGTGAGGAACAGCGCGGCCTCGGCGTCCACGAAGGCGGCGGCGCTGCGGTGGCTGACGGCGACACCCTTGGGCTTGCCGGTGGAACCGGAGGTGAAGATGATCCACGCGTCGTGCTCCGGGCCGGGCCGCGCGGCGGATACAGGGATCTCCGCGAGCCCGGTGACCTCGATGCGCTGACCGGCGCCGAGCACTGCCCGTACCCCGGCTTCGCCGAAGACCAGCTCCGCCCGCTCGTCCGGGTCCTCGGCGTCGACGGGCACGTAGGCGGCGCCCGCGGCGAGCACCGCGAGGATGGCCACGTACAGCTCGTTGGTCCCGGACGGGACGCGTACGCCGACCCGGTCGCCGAGTCCCACCCCGGCGGCCCCCAGGGCGCGCCTGCGGCGTTCGACCTCCGCGGCCAGCGCGCGGTAGGTCAGCCGGGTGGAGCCGTCGTCCAGGGCGAGCTCGTCGGGGTGCGCCCGGACGGAGGACTCGAAGATGTCGACGAGGGTACGGGTGGGGGCGGCGGGCCCCGCGGAGAACCGGGCGGACTTGCCGGACTCCTCGTACACGTCCCCCATGTCCCCGTCGTCGAGCAGGGTCGATTCACCGCGCTCAGGTGTTGCTGCCATCGGCCCTCGCGTTTCGTTCCCGGAAACGTCCGGGTCGCCGGTGGAGCCCGGGTCTGCCCAGGTTGTTCCGGTCCAGCGCCAACACAACCGGCCAGTCTAGTGCGCCCTCAAGGATCTTCGCGCTGAAGTCTTGCGTGTGGCGGAGAAGAGACGGTAAGCGGAACTCTCCGCGCCCTCGTCACGCCCTCGTCACCCCCGGGCCGTTCCTCTGCCGCCATCCATTCGGTGTTCGACGAAGTTTTGCGGCACTCTGGGTACATGAACGACGTGCCGGCCGGAAAATCGAACGATGCCCCCGCCCCCGCGGCGCGCCTCGCCGCCCTGGCGGCGGCGCTGGCCGACGAGACCCGGGCGGCCATCTGCATGACCCTGCTCGAAGGCCGCGCCTGGACCGCGGGCGAGCTGGCCCGGATCACCTCGGTCGCGCCGTCCACCGTCAGCGGCCATCTGGCCCGGCTGCTCGACGCGGGCATCTGCGTGACCGAGCGGCAGGGCCGCCACAGTTACGTGCGGATCGCCGACGCGGCGACCGCCCGGCTCGTCGACGAACTGGCCTGTCACGCGATTCCGGGACGGGACGCCGCGCACGCGGCGCCCGTGGTCTCCGCGCCCGACCCGCTGGCCCGCGCCCGCACGTGCTACGACCACTTCGCGGGGCGGCTGGGCATGGCGGTCACCGACGCCATGGAGGAACACGGACTGCTGCGGACCGAGGGGGCGTTCGAGCTGACCGAGGAGGGGCGCGCCTGGTGCGGCCGGGTCGGCGTCGACCTCGGCTGCCAGGGGCGCAGGCCGCAGGCGAGCTCCTGCCTGGACTGGACCGAGCGGCGGCGGCACCTGGGCGGTCTGGCCGGGGCCCGGCTGTGCGCGCGGGCGCTGGAGGAGGAGTGGGTGGTGCGGCCGCCGGGCGGCGGGCGGGGGCTGGTCGTGACCGGGGCGGGGGAGCGGGTCTTCGGTGAGCTGCTGGGGATCACCCCGGGCGTCTGGACCTGAACGGCTCAGATATTTCGGTCGATGCCGAAATGTTGACTGGGTAGGGTGCGGGTATGAAGTCCCGCCTGAGTCTGCTCTCGCCCGGCGTCCTCACGATCGGCGCCGTCTCCTTCACGGTGCTCGCCTGGGCCTCCGCCTTCGTCGCCATCCGCAGCGCCGGAGCCGCCTACTCGCCCGGGGCCCTGGCCCTCGGCCGGCTGCTGGCCGCCTCGCTGGTCCTCGTGGTCCTGCTGCTCGTGCGGCGCGAGGGCCCGCCGCCGCGCGGGGCGTGGCGCGGCATCCTGGTGTCCGGAGTGGTCTGGTTCGGCGGCTACATGGTCGCGCTGAACTGGGGCGAACGCCTCGTCGACGCGGGCACGGCCTCCCTGCTCGTGAACATCGGGCCCATCCTGATGGCACTGCTCGCCGCCCGCCTGCTGGGGGAGGCGTTGCCCCCGCGGCTGCTGGCCGGCATGGCCGTCTCCTTCGTGGGCGCGGTGGTCGTCGGCCTGTCCATGTCCTCCTCCGGCGGCGGCGGCTCCACCTCGGTCCTCGGGGTCGTGCTGTGCCTGCTGGCCGCCGTGGCCTACGCGACCGGTGTGGTCGCGCAGAAGCCGGCGCTCTCCTTCGGGACGCCCCTGCAGATCACCGCGTTCAGCTGCCTGATCGGCGCGGTGGCCTGCCTGCCCTTCATCGGGCAGCTCGCGCACGAACTGCCCGACGCGCCGCTGTCCGCCACCCTCGGCATGGTCTACCTGGGCGTGGTGCCGACCGCCCTCGCCTTCATCACGTGGAGCTACGCCCTGGCCCGGATGCCGGTCGGGAAGCTGGGCTCGACCACGTACGCCGTCCCGGCCGTCGTGGTGCTGCTGAGCTGGGCGTTCCTGGGCGAGGTGCCCGCCTGGCTGACCCTGGCCGGCGGGGTGCTGTGCCTGGCCGGGGTGGCGGTCTCCCGGAGCCGGCCGCGGGTCGAGGAGGGCGTGGCGGCGTAGGCAGGGCGGCGGACCTCCGGACCTCGGTCAGGGCCGGTCCGGCTCGTCGTACCAGGCGAAGGCCGTGATCCGCCAGCCCTCCGGGGTGCGGACGAACTGGATGGTCTTGGTCCCGCCGCCCTCGAACGGTTCGCCGTCCAGGATCCCGGACTTGCGGTACTCGCCGAACCGCGACGCGATGTCGCCCGCGATATCGGTCCGTTCGCTCGTCTCCCACTCGGAGAACTCGGTCAGCCGCCCGTCGCTCAGCCACCGCTCGCGCGGCTCGATGAACTCCTCCACGGTGTAGACCGTGAGCTTGGCTCCGGTGCTGACGATCAGTCCGCCCGGCAGGACGAGCCGCCGGATCCGGGCCAAGTCGGGAGCCTTTCCGCCCCTGTTGTCGAAGGCGCCGAAGAACTCGGCGGTCACCAGGTCGATCTCGGTCTTGGACATGGCGGGACCGTAACACGCCCCCTCAGCGCGTCCCGGAGGCCAGCGCGGCCAGGTACTCCTCCAGCAGCCGTGCCTGGCGGTCGGGCGGGAACGCCGACGGGTCGAACAGGGCCTGCACCACCAGGCCCAGTACGAACGACTGCGCGCCGGCCGCCATGTCGGCCGGATCCCCGGCGGGCAGTTCGCCCACCTCCTGGGCCGCGGCGACCAGGTCGCGCAGCTTGTCGCGGCTCCGGCCGTACTTGCCGGCGTAGTCCTCGCTCAGGGCGGGGTCGGAGAGCGCCGTGTCCCAGGAGGACACCCAGATCCGGTTGCGGTCGGTGGCCGGTCCCGTCAGCGGCAGGATGTCCAGCAGCGCGGCCCGCACGGCGGCCAGGCCCGGCCCGGCGGTGCGCCGGGGGCGGGCGGCGCTGCGCTGTTCGAGCAGGTCGAGGGCGTGCGCGACCAGATCGCGTTTGGCGGGGAAGTAGTGCGTCAGCAGACCGGTGGTCGCGCCGAGCTCGGCCGCCACGGCGCGCAGCGTCAGGCCGGCGAAACCGTGCGCGGCCAGCACGCGCCAGACCGCCTCCGAGACTTCGCGGCGACGGGCTTCGTGGTCCCCCTTGGTACGTGGCATGCTGCTACCGTAATAGTCATAACGCTTGTTGTGTGAATGGGGTCCTCGTGTTCTCTCTCCCGCTGCGGGACGACGCCCGCCTCCGCCCTCTTGAGACATGGCACGCCGAGGAGTTCGCCGCCCATATGGACCGGGCCCGCGAACACATCCGGCCGTGGGTGGGCGCGGGGTTCATCACCACCGGCGTGGACGGGGCGCGGGCCACGCTGGGCCGGTACGCCGAGCGACAGGCCGCGGACGGTGCGCGCATCCTCGGCATCTGGCGGGGCGGCGTACTGGTCGGCGGAGTGATGTTCGTGTCCTTCGACGCCGCCTCGGGCTCCTGCGAGGTCGGCTGCTGGCTGGAACCGGCGGCCGAGGGCCACGGCCTGGTCACCGGAGCCTGCCGCGCCCTGCTGGACTGGGCGTTCACGGTCCGCGGCGTGCACCGCGCGGAATGGCACTGCCGCGCCGACAACGAGCGCAGCTCCGCGGTGGCCGAACGGCTCGGCATGACCCTGGAGGGCGTACGGCGCGAGGCCTGGCCCTACGGGGGCACCCGCCACGACAAGCAGGTCTGGGCGGTCCTCGCCCCAGAATGGCGAACCGTCGCGGGTGACCACCGCTAGCGCAGGGTCAGGGGCGGATCCCGTCGCAGGCGATCCGCAGGTGCCGGGGCCCGCGCAGCACCGCGTTCTGCCGGTAGGGCGGCGGGTCCTCCAGCAGCCGGGGGTTCTCCAGCCGCCGGGCCAGCTCGCTGAGGGCCAGCTGGGCCTCCAGCCGGGCCAGCGGCGCGCCGAAGCAGCTGTGGATGCCGCTGCCCAGGCCCAGGTGCTGGATGTCCTTGCGGTGCGGATCGAAGCGGTCCGGATCCTTGAAGCGGACGGGGTCCCGGTTGCCGGAGGCCAGGATCAGCCACATCGAGGAGCCCTTGGGGATGGTGACCCCGCGGACCTCGATGTCCACGAGCGGGGTGCGCTGCGGCAGCAGCTGCACGGGCGGCTCGAACCGCAGCAGCTCCTCCACCAGCGGCACGGCCAGCCGGGGCTCCTGGCGCAACTGCCCCAGGACATCGGGATTGCGCAGCAGCGTCAGCATGCCGTTGGTGATCAGGTTGACCGTGGTCTCGTGGCCGGCGATCAGCAGCAGGGCCGCCGTGCTGAGCAGTTCCATCGTGGACATGGACTCGTCCGGGCCGTGTCCCACGGCCAGTTGGGAGAGCATGTCGTCGCCGGGGTTCTTGCGCCGCTCCTCGATCAGCCCGGCCAGGTACATGCCCAGCTCCATCCGGGAGTCATGGGTCTTGCGCTGCCGTTCGGCGGGATCGGAATCCGGATCGGGGTCCAGGCTCGCCGCGAGGGTGTCGGCCCAGACGTGGAAGCGGGCCTCGTCCTCGCGCGGCACGCCCAGCAGCTGGCAGATCATCGTCACCGGGAACGGGTACGCGAACTGGTCCACCAGGTCGATCTCCCCGGTGTCGCCGAGGTTGTCGATGAGGCCCGTGACGATGGAGGCGAGACCGTCGCGCATCCCGTCGACGCGGTGCGGCGAATGCGGCGGGCCGAAGGGCCGGTTGGTCATCCGGCGCAGCCGGTCGTGCTCCGGCGGGTCCAGCTTCAGGAAGCTCGGCGGCAGCGCCGTGGCCTCCTCGTCACCCCCCTCCGCCAGCGGGTCCCCGGCCGTCGCGGCCAGGTTGCGGGAGTCGGAGCTGAGCCGCGGGTCGTGCAGCAGGCTCTGGATGTCGTAGTAGGTACTGATGACGTACGGCCCGGTCCCGTCGTGGAAGACGGGAGTCTTGCGCAGCTCCTCGTACAGCGGGTACGGGTTCGCGCGGTTGGCGTAGTCCAGGATCTGGCTCAGGATGCCGTGGCTCATGGCGGGTCCTCCGTGGGCGTGCGGGTCAGTGCCCGGCGGGGGTGAAGGTCGCGATCCGGCGGTCGGCCGGCGAGTACCCGCTGAGGGTGATGGTCGGGCCGTGCGTGGGGATGGACGGGTCGGGGAAGTCCGCCGGGATCGGCCGCTGCCCCTCCGGGCGGCGGTCGACCGTGGTGAACGGCGGCGGGAAGGGCGCGGTGCACTCGATCTGCTTCTCGTAGAACTGCAGCCAGCGCGCGTTGTCGAAGGTGACGGCCCCGATGATCCGGCCCTGGTAGCCGTAGACCCCGGTGAACCGGCGCTCCGCGCGCGACCCCTGGGTGATCATGATCTCGGTGCCCATGGAGGGCACGCCGACGGACTTGATGTTCACCCCGAACTGGGAGGACCAGAACGAAGGCACCCACAGGTGCGGACGGCGGTCCGTGCTCTCGCTCAGCATGTTGTGCGCCGCGATCTCGGCCTGCGCCACGGCGTTGCCCCAGTGCTCCAGGGACAGGAACTGGTAGCCGAACAGCGCGTGCGGGGAGCGGGCCACGTCGCCCGCCACGTAGATGTCGTCGGTGACGATCCCGCGGAGGTCGAAGGCGCGGCAGCCCGCGTCGCAGGCGATGCCGCGCGGGCCCGCCCCCAGCCCGGAGCCCATCAGCCAGTCGGTGTTGCGCTGGGCACCGAGGGACACGACCACCACGTCGCACTCCAGCGTGGTGCCGTCGGACAGGTGCGCGGCGCGGACCCGGCCGGTGGAATCGCCCTCCAGACCGGTCACCATGATCCCGGTCCGCAGGTCGACGCCGTTCTCCCGTTGGAGCTCGGCGGCCACGGCCCCGATCACCCCGCCCAGGGCTCCGACCAAGGGTCCGTCGCCGCGTTCGGCGACGGTGACCTCCAGCCCGCGCTCCCGGCAGGCCGAGGCGATCTCCGAGCCGGTGAACCCGGCGCCGATGACCAGGACCCGGCGCGGTCCGGCATCCAGCGCCCGCGCCAGGCCCGCGCCGTCCTCGCGGGTGCGCAGCGTGAACACCCCGTCCAGCTCGCCCTCGGCCTCGTTCGGCCAGGGCCGGGCCCGGACCCCGGTGGCGATCAGCAGGCGGTCGTACGGAACCTCTTCGCCGTCGGCGAGCTTGACCGTGCGGGCCGCCATGTCGAGGCCGGTGGCCGCCACGCCCAGACGCCACTCGGCGTCGATGTCGAGGCGCCGCGGGAGCCGGGTGCGCTCGGCGGTGGCCTTGCCCAGGAGGACCTGCTTGGACAGGGGCGGGCGGTCGTAGGGCTCGTACGGCTCGTCGCCGATCAGGGTCAGCGAGCCGGCGAAGCCCTTCTCCCGGATGGTCTCGGCGGCGCGCAGCCCGGCCAGCGAGGCGCCGACGACCACGATCCGGCCGGATCGCTTGAGCTGCTCCAGGGCGGTGTCAGGCATCGGGTGCCTCCCCGCTGTCCTTGGTGGTGGCGGCCGTGGCGGCCAGGTCCAGTTCGTCCACGAGGATCGCCTGTACGGGACAGGCGGCGACGGCCTGGGCCAGGCGCTCGCGCTGGGCCTCCTCGGCCTCCGGGTCGTAGAGCAGTCCCTCGTCCCCGTGCATCGCGAAGACGTCGGGGGCGAGGAAGGCGCATTGCGCGTATCCCTGGCACCGGTTGAGATCGACGACGAGCCTCAGCAAGGTGTGGTCCTTTCGGTGCCCCCCTCGGCTTCCCGCACCAGCCTGCGGGCCCGCGAGGCCGGGGGCCCGTCCGGCACCGCCGTTGGAGTGAGAGCGCGGGCGACGGGTCAGGCGCCCCGGGGGCGGGCGCGGCCCGAGCGCAGGATGTACGAGCTCACGAGCGCGGCCCAGGCCGGGAAGACCAGCTCGGACCACGGCAGCGAGGAGCCGACGACGAGCAGCACGAGCGCGGCCAGCCATCCGGTCATGATCAGCGGACGGGGAAAGACCCCGAGCCTGCGGCCGGTCGTGGAGGTCGCGAAGACGAAGACGGCGGCCATCCGCATCGCGTACGTGGTGAGCAGCGTGTAGGAGAAGTGGCGGCCGAACTCCTGGGGCTGGTCGGCGTCCAGCACCGTCCCGGCCCCGGCGGCGGCGCCGAAGAGGCAGGCGACGAAGACCAGGCCGCTGCCCAGGAAGACGGTGGAGACGAACCGGTCCTCCCGCTCCCCGGCGTGCGCGCGCAGCGCGCCCATGAACCAGAGGAAGGCGATGCCGGCGAACGGTACGAGTTCCACCGCGGTGGACATCGCGTCCCGCTGGCCCGAGGTGACCTCGACCGTGGCCGCGCCGCCCCCTTCGGGCAGGGCGAAACGGGCGAGCACGATCGCCCCGGCCAGCAGGGCGGCGAACACGATTCCCGCCAGCCCCGCGGCCCGGGGGGTGCTCAGGCTCTGTCCCGGAGAGGTCCCCGGATCTCCTTGCGTCATGCGTCCAGCAAGCCGGGGGCGGGGCCGGGGTGCCAGTGGGGCCGCGCGGCCGGGTGACGCGGGGGCCGGACGCCTGCCCTCAGACCGTCCCTTCCGCCCCGGGCGTCACTTCCGCCCGGTCCAGCCGGTCGATGTTCCACATCGGCAGGCTCCGGAAGAAGTCCACGGCCTCCGGCCGCCAGTACGGGGCCCAGGACGCGGGGGGGGCGGGCGCCCCCGGCGCCGCAGCGGGCGGTGGCCCCGCCCCCCCCCCCCGCGCGCCGCCCCCGCCGGCCCCCCCGCCCCGCGCGCGCGCTGGC
>NZ_JBHYVM010000025.1:106992-127013 GCF_042750105.1 Streptomyces sp. NPDC059443
CCCGGTTCCTCGGTGGTGTTTTCACCCGCTGGTCGGTCGGTCTTTTCTGTCCGCGCGCGCCGGCGCCGGGGGGGGCGCCTCGTCGCGGTCGGGGGCGGCCGCCGCGGCCGCGTACCGGCGGATCTCCGCGCGCAGCCGCCGGTCGGCGCCGCCGGAGCGGGCCATCTCCCGGATCCGGGAGATCGTGGCGTCCGTGCATCCGGGGTCGCCGAGCGCGGCTTCCACCAGGGCGGCGTCGGACCCGCGCACGCAGTCCAGTACCGCGTTGACGGCGTAGGTGCGGCGCCCGGCGCGCAGGTCCGCCCCGGTCGACTTGCCCACCTGCTCGGCCTCGCCGAACAGGTCCAGGTAGTCGTCGTGCATCTGCTCGCCGATCCCCACGAGGCGCGCGTACCGGTGCAGCCGCTCGCGGTGTGGTGCGGGGTCCTCGCCCGCGGCCAGCAAGCCCATGGTCAGCGGGGCCAGGATGGAGTACCGGGCGCTCTTGAAGTCCGTGACGGCGTGCAGGAACTCCTCGTCGGGGTCCCCGAGGGTGTCCCGCTCCAGGTCCGCGATCTGTCCGGCCACGGTCTCGGCGGCCGTGCGTATCTGGACGGCCAGCAGGGCCTGGCGGAGCTCGGCGGAGACCTCGGCCTCTAGCAGCACCTGCATCGACAGGAACGCGGCGAGGTCCCCCGCCAGCACGGCGAGGCCGAGGGCGGCCGGCAGGTCGCCGGGGAGCTCCCGGCGGTAGGCGTAGTACGTGGAAGGACCGCCGCGCCGAAGCGGCGCGTCGTCGATGATGTCGTCGTGGACCAGCCCGTGGGTCTGCAGCAGCTCCAGGCTCAGCCCGGCCTCCGCCAGCCCCGGCGGCTCCTCGGTGGTGACCAGCCGGGCGGCCTCGTGGAGCAGTACCACCCGCAGACGCTTCCCGCCGCGCATCGACAGCTCGCGCAGGAGCTCCAGGCAGCGCGGCGCGAACCGGCTCGGCAGCGGGGTGTCGAGCCGGTCGCCGAGGGTGTCGAAGTACCGCTCGAAGCGGGCGTCGAAACGGGTCCGGTGTCCGTGGATCCGCTCCAGGGTGAGGGCGAGGGCGGTAGCGGTGGCCGTGTCGTTCATGAAGATCAGTATCGGGCCGCGGCGACCACCCGCCCGGGCCGGGTCAGGTGTGGCTGGGGGCCGGTGCGGGGGACTCGGCGGGCGGGCTCGCGGGCGTGCTCTGGGCGCCGGGGGTGCTGGGCGTGCCGGGGGTGGCGCCGGTGCCGGGGCTCGCCGGGGCCGTCGGGGACTCCGGGGCGCAGATGATCTCGTCGCGCGGGGTGTAGTGCGTACGGAAGGTCTCGCGCTTCACCTCTTGCCCGCCCCGGACGAAGATCCGGCCCACGGAGACGTCGAAGCCCTCCAGGGGGGTCTGGACCTCGCAGGTGGGTCCGGAGACCGTGCGCTGGACCGGCGGGGTGGTGTGGGTGCGGGGCCCCTTGGTCGCGCGTATCTCGTCGTACTTCTTCGTGCCGAGCAGGGTGATGGTCACCGAGGTGTCGGTCGAGGTGGCGCGGATGGAGACGGGGTGCCCGGAGTCGTTCTGCCAGCGCAGGTCGAGGGTGCCCCAGGCGACGGTGGCCTCGCGGCCCTCGGGGTAGCGCTCGATGTAGAAGGAGTGGGCCCCGTGCTCCACCGGCTTGAGACCGGCGAAGAACATGGCGTTGTACATGGTCGTCGCGACCGCCGAGACACCGCCGCCGGGGGACTTCACGTAGCGGCCGTCGTTGATCATGATGCCGTCGACGAAGCCGTTCTCCGGGGTCCGCTCCCCGACCGTCCCGTTGAAGCTCCACGTCTGCCCCGGCTGGACCACGCCGCCGTTGATGAGCTCCACGGCGCGCGCGATGTTGTGGGTGCGGTAGGGCGCGGAGGGGAAGGCGACGGTGAAGGAGGAGAGCTGCTGGCCGGCCTGGGTCCGGCCCTGGTTCTGGGTCTGACCCTGGTTCTGGGTCTGGCTCTGCCCCTGGCCCGGAGCCTCGGCGGCGGTCGCGGTGCCCAGGGAGAGGGCGCTGAAGCCGAGGACGGCCGCCACGCCGGCCGAGGTCAGGGCGATCCGCTTGGTGGCCGTCCGGCGGTGTGCGCGTCGCATGTCGTTCCCATCGCTGAGGAATGTCGGTTCGGCGCCTGGCAGCCATCCCGAAACCGAAATCCACCAGACCGAAGACAATGGTGAGCCCATTTCTGACCAAAACGGTCAGAATGTGCGGATGCTCACGCCCGGGGCGACCCGGGCCGTCTAAAGGACCGACCGGATCCGGCGGACCAGGACCGACCCGACGAGCGCCAGTCCGCCCGCGAGTGCGTACAGGGCGGTGTACCCGCCGAGGTGGGTCACGACCGGGGCCGCGATCACCGGGGCCAGGACCTGGGGCAGCGCGTTGGCGATGTTGATGACGCCGAGGTCCTTGCCGCGGTCTTCCGCCGTCGGCAGTACGTCCGTGAGCAGGGCGAAATCCACCGATGTGTACACGCCGAAGCCGAGGCCGAGGATCAGCGAGGCGACGACCGCGCCGGTCCAGGTCTGCCAGCCGGCCAGCAGCAGGGTGGCCGCGGAGATGACCAGCCCCGACCAGATGACGTAGGACTTCCGCCGGCCGCTGCGGTCCGACCTGATGCCGCTGATCACCACCGTGGCGAGCAGGGTGACCGCGTTGAGCGCGGTGAGGATCAGCACGCCGGTGTCCGCGTCGTCGGTGTAGTGCACCGCGTCGGTCAGGTAGTAGAGCAGGTACATCGTGCTGATGGAGTAGGACAGGTTCATCAGGAACCGGGTGAGCCAGGCCCAGCCGAAGTCGGGATGGCGGCGCGGATCGATCCAGAAGCCGGTGAGGAAGGCCCGCCAGCGGAAGACCGGCCGGGCGGCGGGGGCGAGGACGCTGTCGCGCCGCATCAGCACGTACGGCACGGCCGCGAGGACCGAGAACCCCGCGCAGGCCAGGTACCCGGCGGTGATCCCGCCCGCGACCGTGGCCAGCCCCGTGCCGATCAGGATGCCGACGACCTGCGAGACGCCGAGCCAGCCGCCGACCAGACCCCGCCGCCGGGGCGGCACCTGGTCGGGGACGGCCGCGGTCAGTGCGGCGAACGCGGCGTTGAGCGCGAGCTGGACCAGGCACCAGCCCGCGATCACGGTGGCGACGCTCGAAGCCAGGGAGAGGACCGCCAGCCCGGCGGCCCCGCCCACGACACCGCCTGCCACCCAGGGGATCCGGCGGCCCACGCGCGCCGTCGTACGGTCGGACAGGGCCCCGAAGACGGGGTTGGCGACCATCGACACGGCCGCGCCCAGTCCCGTCACCACGGCGAGGGTGGTCGCCTTGTGGTCGGGGGTGAGCTGCTCGGTCTGGCGCGCCAGGAGCAGTTGCAGCGGGCCGAACCAGCCGGCCCAGACCCCGAGGTTGGCGAGGGTCAGCGCGCCCACCCACCGCCCGCCCGGTTCGGCGGCGGCGCCCGGGGAGGTGCCGTCCGCCCCGGTGCCGGTCTTTGCGTCCGGCCGCTCGACGGTCATCTGCCGCTGCCGCTCTTGATCAGGTCCCGGTACCAGGCGTACGACTCCTTCGGCGTCCGCCGCTGCGTCTCGTAGTCGACGTGGACGAGCCCGAACCGCTGCCGGTACCCCTCCGCCCACTCGAAGTTGTCGAGGATCGACCAGATGAAGTAGCCGCGGACGTCGGAGCCCTCGGCGATCGCCTCGTGCAGGGCGCGTACGTGGCCCTCGTGGTACGCGATCCGGCGCGCGTCGGCTATGCGGCCCGTGGCGGGGTCCGGCCCGTCCCCGTAGGAGCAGCCGTTCTCGGTGATGTACACCGGCGGCAGCCGGTCACCGTACCGCTCGCGCATGGTGGCGAGCAGTTCGCGCAGTCCGTCCGGGACCACCGGCCAGTCGAAGTCGGTGCGTTCGTACCCTTCGATCTGCCGGATGGAGAAGGGGAGGTCGGAGGGGATCTCGATGCCGCCGAAGGCGGAGGCGTCGCCGGCCGGTGCCGGGGCGCCGACGAGCATCGGGTTGTAGTAGTTGATCCCGTACCAGTCCAGCGGGGCCGAGATCGCCTTCAGGTCCTCCGCGACCGGACCGGGCAGGAGCGCGTCCAGGCCGTCCGGGTAGGCGCCGGTCAGGATCGGGTCCGCGAAGAGGCGGTTCGTGAGCGTGTCGTACAGCGCGGCGGCCTCGCGGTCGGCCTCGCCGTCGCCGGCCGTCCAGACGGGGCTGTGCGATGCCGCGATGCCGATCCGCCGGGCACCCGCCGCGCGCAGGGCCTGTACGCCCAGGCCGTGGGCCAGGAGCTGGTGGTGGGCCGCGGGCAGGGCGTCGAAGACGAGCTGCTTGCCGGGGGCGTGCTCGCCGAGTCCGTAGCCGAGCAGGGTCACTTCGGCGGGCTCGTTGATGGTGATCCACATGGGTACGCGGTCGGCCAGTCGCTGCGCGACCACCGAGGCGTACTCCGCGAACCGCCCGGCGGTGTCGCGGCTGAGCCAGCCGCCCCGCTCCTCCAGGGCGAGCGGGGTGTCCCAGTGGAAGAGCGTGGGCACCGGGTCGATCCCCGAGGCGCACAGCTCGTCCACGAGGCGGTCGTAGAAGTCCAGCCCCTTGAGGTTGACCGGGCCGTGGCCCTCGGGCAGGACGCGGGACCAGGAGACCGAGAACCGGTAGGCGCCGACGCCGAGTTGGGACATGAGCGCCACGTCCTCGCGGTAGCGGCGGTAGTGGTCGGTGGCCACGTCCGCGTGCGAGCCGTCCTTGACGCGCCCCTGCTCCTTGGTGAAGGCGTCCCAGGAGGACGGCCCCCGGCCGTCCGCCGTCGGGGAGCCCTCGATCTGGAAGGCGGAGGCGGAGACTCCCCAGAGGAAGCCGGCCGGGAACTGGGGTGCGGGCGCTGTCATGCGGACTCGCTTCGGTCGGGGAGTGCGGATCCCCAACAGGGCCGTGGGCGGCGCTGCTGGACGCGTTGCTCACGGCACTGTCGGGTCCCCGGCCCCGCCCTGTCAATGGAAAGTGAACAATCCTCAACTTTTACCGGCGCGCGTCGTCCCGGGGGCGTGTACCGAAAGTGGATCTCGAACCGTTCCGCCCTGACCGGGCTTCGCTCTGACCGGCTTGGCTCCGACCGGGCTCGACTCCGACCGGGCTTCGCCCTAGTCGAGCGCGGTGACGCTCCGTACGTGTCGCAGGCCCGGCCCGGCCAGCACCTCGTGCAGTTGCTGGAAGACCTGACGGGCGGCGACGGCGTTCCAGTCCGCGGGAAGCAGTTCGGCGGGGAGACCCGGGTCGAGGTAGGGAAGGCGGCGCCACTCGGTGAGCATCGGGACGTAGTGGCGGAACGCCTCGGCATCGTCAAGGCCGTCCGGCCCGGCGAGCCGGGCCGCGACCGGCGCGTACGCGGCGGTGAAGGCCGCGTACTGCGCCTGGATCGCGGGGAAGTCCCACCAGGAGCTCACCGCCCCGGACAGATCGCTGAATGCGGCGTAGTCGGCCGCCGCGAACAGGTGGACGTACTCGCTGAGTCCGAGCCGCACGAGCATGTCGCGCGCGTCCTCCAGGAGCCGCCCCGGCGCCAGCCACACGCCGGGGGCGATGTTCCCGAAGCCGAGCCAGGTCAGCCGGGTGCGCAGCTGGTAGCGGTGGGAGCGCTCGGACTCCGGTACGGAGAACACCGCCAGGGCCCAGCCGTCCGCCAGGTCCGCCGGTTCCAGGCTGGCGAAGATGCGCCGGTCGCCCGCGTCGAAGACGGGGTGGACGGCGGGGCTGAGCCGGTATCCGGTGGCTCCGCGGCGCTCCGGTTCGAGGACGCCCTTCTTCTTGAGCCGGGAGATCGCCGAGCGCACCGCCTGGCTGTCCACGTCGAGCTCCGACATGAGGGTGATCAGGTCGGCGATGGAGATCCAGCCGCCGCTCCCGCGCAGGAACGCCCCGTAGACCGTACTGATCAGCGAGCTGGGCCTGAGCGGACTGTCCGACATGATCACCTTCCGTAGAGTGCGGTGGTGATCCTACCGAGCGGCGCGTCCCCGGCCTCCCTCCCGGTCCGTCATTCCCCGATCGCGGCCCCCCGTGCCAGGGGCGAGCGCGCGTAGGCGCCGGAGAGCAGGTGCCCCGCTCCGGGAGCCACGGCCGCGAGGTCCAGGGCACGCAGCATCTGGTGGGCGGTGCAGACGGCCGCCGAGACGACCGGCTTCCCGAGCAGCTGCTCGGCCTCCTCGATGGCGCCGAGCGAGGGCATCTGCACGCAGGCGGAGAGGACGATCGCGTCCGCGTCGGAGTGGTCCAGGGCGCGGGCCAGGCCGGGCAGCCTGGCCGGATCGTGGGCGGCGACGTCGAGGTTGTCCGGGATCTCCAGGGCCTGGTAGTCGAGGACTTCGATGCCCTCGTGGGTGAGGTAGTCGACGACGGTCTGCGTCAGGGGACGCATGTACGGGGCCAGCAGCGCCACCTTCTTGGCGCCGATGGTGTGCAGCCCGTGGACCAGGGCCCCGGCACTCGTGACCACGGGGGCGGGGGCCCCGTTCTCCACGGTACGGGCGTGCAGGCGCTCCTCGGAGGTGCGGTGGTAGCCCAGGCCCATGCTCATGATGGCCACCAGGCAGGCATAGCCGAGCACGTCGACGCGCGCGTCCGAGAGCTCCAGGGCGCAGCGGTCGGAGTCGGCGTCCATGGCCCTGAGCTGCTCCGGGGTCACATGGGTCATGCGCATGCGGCTGGAGTGGAAGGTGAACCGCTCGTCCGGCGCGATGGCCGCGCGGGCGCGCAGGATCGCGGGGACCTCGGTCTCCATGGTGACGTTCGAACTCGGCACGATCTGGCCGATGCGGTAGGTACGGGGCGACACGGGCACTCCTCGCTTCTCTCGGTCTTCTTGGTTCTCTTGGCTTTGCGTTCTTTCGGCTCTCAACGAATCCGGCGCGCGTCGACGACCGGGTTGGCGAGGGTGCCGATGAGCTCGACGGTGGCCTCGACCGTGTCACCGGGGACGAGGAACTCGGGCGGCACCATGCCGGCCCCGACGCCGGAGGGGGAGCCCGTCGCGATGACGTCACCGGGCTCCAGGGTCACGCCGGAGCTGATGTCGGCGATGAGCCGGGCGATGGGGAACAGCATGTGGCGGGTGTTGGACTTCTGCTTCGTGACCCCGTTGACCCGCAGTTCGAGATCCAGGGCCATCGGGTCCGGGACCTCGTCGGCGGTGACCACGGCGGGGCCGAAGGGGGCGTAGGAGTCCTGGCCCTTGGAGAAGAACCACTGGCCCGAGCGGCGCTGGTCCCGGGCGCTGATGTCGTTGACGATGCTGTAGCCGAAGATGTGGTCGTACGCCTCCTCCTCCGTCACCCGGAAGGCGGTGCGGCCGATGACCACGGCGAGTTCGCACTCCCAGTCCAGCTGGGTGGTGAGATCGGCGTTGTGCAGGATGGGCTGTCCGGGGCCGGTGACGGCGGTGGCGGGCTTGGAGAACAGCACCGGGCGCGGGGGGAGTTCCTTGTCGGTGTCCAGGCTGCGGCTGGATTCCGCCACGTGCTCCACGTAGTTCAGCCCGACCCCGATGATCTTCCCGGGGCGCAGCGGCGCGCACAGCGTGAGGTCTTCGAGCCGGTGGACGGCCTCGGCGGGCCGGCCGGCCGGGTCGCCCTCCAGCAGCCGGGCGGCGGTCTCCAGGGCGGGGCTGCCGGCCCGGACGAACGCGAGCAGCCCGGAGGGCAGATCCACACCGGCGTGCCGGGCGAGGACCGCGAGGTCGAGGACCAGGTCGTCGACCTGGGCGCCCAGCCGGGCCTCGGGGGCGGTGGTGTCGGTGGTGCCGGTGGTGTCGGGCGTGTGGGTGGTGGTGTACGTCACCAGGCGCATCGGTGGCTCCTCGGAGAGTCGGGGCGGGCGGGGCGGGCGGGGCGGGCGGGGTGGGCGGGGTGGGCGGGGTGGAACGGGCGTGCGGGGCGCTGTTCGGAGCGCCGCCGTACCGGGACCGGTGTCAGGGCCGGCGGTCCGGTACGGCGACGCGGCTCGGGGGTGGCGGCTCGGGGGTGGTGGCTCGGCGCGAGCGGCTCAGGAGGCGGGCTGGTGGCCGCCGTTGTCCGGGTACGCCTCTTCGCGGTGGAAGCCGAGGGAGCGCATGACGGGGAAATCGTTGAAGGAGAACAGGCAGGCGTCCTCGGAGGCGTCGAGGTTGTGGTGCTCGTGCCAGGCCCAGGACGGGACGCAGAAGACGTCGCCCTGCTTCCACTCGAAGCGCTGCCCGGCGATCACCGAGACCCCGTAGCCCTTGGCCGCCGTGTAGATCACCGATCCGGTGTGGCGGTGGGCCAGCGTGGCCTGACCCGGGCGCAGCAGCTGCATGTGGGCGCTCATGGTGGGCATGACCGAGCCGCCGGTCACCGGGTTGGCGTACTCCGCGATGACCCCGTCGTACGGGGAGCCCTCGGTGGCCCGGGCGAGGCCGAGCAGGGCCTCGTAGGTCTGCTCCCACGGATAGGCCAGGAGCGGGGAGTAGGGCCGGGTCCAGGTCTCGGAGCCGTACGGGAGCAGGTTCGCGGCGTAGGTCAGGACCGAGGAGTTGATCACCTTCCCGGGCTGCTGGTACAGGTCGGGGTGGACCTCGTAGAAACCGGCGTCGAGGGCGTTGACCAGCGGGATGTCCAGGCCGTCCTGCCAGATCACCGGGGCGTCCGCGCCGTCGTTCCCGTGCTCGTGCCAGGTGCCGTTGGGGGTGATGGCGAAGTCGCGCGGGCCGACCTTCAGCTTCTGGCCGTCGACGATCGTCCACGCCCCGGTGCCCTCGTGGACGAAGCGCAGCGCGGCTGCCTGGTGGCGGTGGGCGGTCATGGCCTCGCCGGGTCCCATGATCTGCAGTCCGGTGTAGAGGAGCCCGGCGGCGGCGCTGACGTCCTTGCGGCCGGGGTTGACGAGCATGACCACGCGGCGGCCCGCGTCGTCGGCCCGGACGAGGTCCAGGGCCTTGTGGACGAGGGGGCGCAGCTCCTCGTAACGCCACAGCACGGGAACGGACTTGGGCTGCGGGTACCAGGGCTCGATGTCATTGGCCACGGTCCACAGCGCGCCGGCCTCGCGGGCTTCGAGCTCGGCGTAGTACGCGGTGAGTTCGGGGGTGTCGAGGACCCGCGCCCGGCCGATGGCGGTGTCGTCCTGTTCGATGGTCATGCTTCCTCCTCGGGAGTGGCGTACGGGGTGCCGGGCAGGGGGTGGTACAGGGGTCCGGCCGGGGGTGCGGTGAAACTGACCGGCGTACGGGGCCGGTTGTCGACTTCGAGGCGGAAGACGTCGAAGCGGTTGTAGTGCCCGGTGATGTCGTGCATCTGCTTGGGCTGGATGCACCGGGCCAGGTCGATCTCGGCGTAGACGATGCCCTCTTCGTCGACGAGCGGTTCCGTGACCGGGCGGCCGTCGGGGCCGAAGATCCCGGACAGGGCGCTGCGCGGGCGGCTGAACAGGGCCCGGAGCTCCTCGTCCTCCCCGGCGACGGTGTCGATGATCTCCGGGGAGACCGTGGAGCAGGCGACCACGGAGAAGACCTTGCCCTCGAAGCTGTGGGCGGCGGTCCGTACGGCGATGGCGTCGGCCATGTCGTAGTCGGCCGGTGCCACGGGCAGGGCGATGTAACAGGAGGCGTGGACCAGTTCGCCCTGCGCGAGGAGGGTGAAACGGGCCAGGGTGTTGGTGTTCTCCCCGCAGGCGAGGGCACCGAGCGGCCCGACGGGGGTCCGGTGGACGCGCAGCGAGCTGCCGTCGCCGCCGGTCCAGGTGAGCTTCTCGGCCCAGGTGGGCACCAACTTGCGGTGCACGCCCAGGATTTCACCGTCGGGGCCGATGGTGAGCAGGGTGTTGTAGAGGACGCCGAGGCTGTGCGGGGCGCGCTCGTTGACCCCGATGACGAGGACGATCCCGTACTGGCGGGCCGCCGCGCGCAGGGCGTCGACGTGCGGGCCGGGGATGTCCACGGACGCGCGGTGCAGCCGCTCGAACCAGGGCGAGCCCTGGACCGGGTTCATCGTCCAGTTCCAGTACGGATAGCCGGGGACGAACACCTCGGGGAAGACGACGAGTTCGGCCCCGTTCCCGGCGGCTTCGGCGATCAGGGCGACGGCCTTGTCGACGGTGGCGGTGGGGTCGAGGTAGACGGGGGAGGCCTGCACCGCCGCCGCGGTGAAGCGCGGCAGGCTGTACGGGGGCGGACTGTAGGGGGATGGGCCGTTCGGGGGTCGGGTCTCCATGGGATCTCCGATGGTCGTCAGGTCGTCAGGTCGTCTGGTCGTGAGTCGTCTGGTCGTCAGTGGGTGGGCGCGGTGACGCGCGGCAGCCAGCGCTGGTGCACCGGTGCGGCGGGCTGCCGTAGCAGTTCGAGGCGGGGCGGGACCCGGTCGGTGCGGCCGGCCGGCGGCCTTCCGCTGCCGGCCCGCCAGGACCGGGCCCAGGGCGCGGCGGGCCCGTGGTAGCCCTGGGCGGCGGCCGCGTGCAGGGTCCACAGGGGATCGTGGATCTGGGCGCGGCCGACGGCGCACAGGTCGGCCCGGCCGGCCAGGATCACCGAGTTCACGTCGTCGTACGTGGAGATCGCGCCGACGGCGATGGTCACCGCCCCGGTGGCGTTGCGGATCAGATCGGCGTACGGGGTCTGGTAACTGCGGCCGAAGCGGGGCCGTTCGTGGGACACGACCTCGCCCGTCGAGACGTCGATCGCGTCGGCTCCCGCCCCGGTGAGGGCGCGGGCGATCTCCACGGCGTCGGCCTCGCTGAGCCCGCCCGCCGCCCAGTCGGCGGCGGAGATCCGCACCAGCAGCGCCTTCTCGGCTGGCCACACCACCCTTACCGCGCCCAGCACTTCGAGCGGGAAGCGCAGCCGCCCGGCGACGTCTCCGCCGTACTCGTCGGTGCGCCGGTTGGTCAGCGGGGACAGGAACCCGGACATCAAGTGACCGTGCCCGTACTGGAGTTCCAGCACGTCGAAGCCGGCCCGGTCGGCGCGCTCGGCCGCGCGCACGAAGTCCCGTACGACCAGGTCCATATCGGCCCGGTCCACCTCGCGCGGCACCGGGCCGCCTTCGTCCCAGGGCAGCGCCGACGCGGCCAGCAGCGGCCCCTCGGAAGCCCGGCGGCCCGCGTGGGTGAGCTGGATGCCGAGGCAGGTGTCCGACTGGCCGTGCACGAAGCCGGCGATGCGCCGCCAGGCGGCCTCCTGCTCGTCGGTCCACAGGCCCGCACAGTCCGCGCCGGTCCGGCCGGCGGCGCTGACGGCCGTCATCCCGGCGATGACCAGGGCCGCGCCACCGAGGGCCTGCGTACCGAGCTGGACGAGCTCGAAGTCGCCCGGGATCCCGTCGGGGGCCGCGGACAGGGCCATGGGCGGTACGACGACGCGGTTGCGCAGGCGCAGTCCGCCGAGCCGCAGCGGCTGGAACATCGGCGGAACCGGCGCGGAGACGTTGACGGCGGTGGTGAACTCCTCGTCGCGGGCGCGCAGTCCGTCGTACGTGACGCGACGGCTGCGGGTCAGCAGGTTGAAGGCGAACTGCTCCGGGTCCTGGTCGGCGTACCGGTCGATGTTCTCGAACCATTCGAGGCTGGCCTGGGCCGCGCGCTGGGTGGACTCCACCACGGGCTTGCGCTCGTCCTCGTACGCGGCCAGCGCGCTCGGCACGTCGGGGTGCTCGTGCAGACAGGCGGCCAGCGCGAGGGCGTCCTCCATGGCGAGTTTGGTGCCGGAGCCGATGGAGAAGTGCGCGGTGTGCGCGGCGTCCCCGAGCAGCACGGTGTTGGCGTGCCGCCAGGTGCGGTTGCGCACGGTCGTGAAGCGGAGCCACTTGGAGTTGTTGGGGATGAGTCGGTGGCCGTCCAGATGGCCCGCGAAGATCTCCTCGCAGCGCCGGATGCCCTCCTCGTCGCTGGCCCCGGGCGGCAGGTCGAGGCCCGCGGACGCGTCGAAGCCGCCGCGCCGCCACGTGTCCTCGTCCATCTCGACGATGAAGGTGGAACGCGTGTCGTCGTACGGGTACGCGTGTACCTGGAGGGTGCCGAAGTCCCGCTCCTCGACGATGAAGGTGAAGGCCTCGAAGACCTTGTCGGTGCCGAGCCACATGTAGCGGCCGGAGCGCTCGTCGAGGTCGGTGGCGAAGGTGTCGGCATAGGCGGCGCGCGTGGCCGACCGTACGCCGTCGCAGGCGACCACCAGGTCGTATTCGGCGGCGAGTTGCTCCGCGGGCGGGGCCTGGGTCCGGTAGCGGACGTCCACTTCCAGGGCGGCGCACCGCTCCTGGAGGATGCCCAGCAGCCGGCGGCGGCCCAGGGCGGCGAAACCGTGCCCGCCGGAGGTGAGGGTCCGGCCGCGACGGCGGACGTCGATGTCGCTCCAGCGGGCGAACTCCGCCGACATCGCCTCGTGCACGGCGGGATCCGCCTGCGCGATGCCGTCGAGGGTCTCGTCGGAGAAGACGACCCCGAAGCCGAAGGTGTCGTCGGGAGCGTTGCGCTCCCAGACGGTGAGCTCCCAGTGCGGGGAGAGCTGCTTGGCCAGGGCGGCGAAGTACAGGCCGCCCGGCCCGCCTCCGATGACTGCTACGCGCACGGGGCGCCTCCTCGGACGTTCTCGATCAGTTCGGGGGCCTGGGGGCCCGCCTTCGTGAGGACCTCCCGGACCTCGGCGGGCCAGGGGGTGGTCCCGGTGGCGCGGGCCGCGGAATGGGCGATGACCATGCGGCCGCTGGCGGCTTCCGTGCCCTCCTCGCCGTGGACGGTGAAGGCGTAGTGGAGGGAGCTCGTACCGACCTTGGTGATGCGCAGCTCCGTCCGGACGGCCTCGCCGAACCAGAGCCGGGCCCGGTAGTCGGCCTCGAAGTGGACGCGGGGCGTGCTGCCGAACAGGTGGGACAGGCCCAGCCGGCGGAGCAGCACGGCTTCGGCGGCCTCGACCCAGCGCACCACCGTGGAGTGGTGGTAATGGCCGGCGGCGTCGGTGTCGGGCCACTCGACGCGCCGCTCGACGACGACGCTGGGCAGGTGCGGCACCCGGGCCTCGGGGCATCCGGCGGCGCATCCGCCCTCGTCGGCCGTGGCGTCGGCCGTGGCCGTGGCCTTGGCCTCCGGTGGAGCCGGCGCGTGCAGGGTGGCCGACTCCCTTGCCCGGGTGCGGAGTTCACCGCGCCGGAGCTTTCCGGTCTCGGTGCGCGGGAGCTCGGTGACGAACTCCACGGAGCGGGGGTACTTGAACGGGGCTATGGCCGCCTTGACGTGGGACTGGAGCTCCAGGACGGTCGCCGGCCCGGCCGGGACCCCGGCGCGCAGCACCACGTACGCCTTCACGAGCATGCCGCGGCGTTCGTCGGGGACCCCGACGACACCGCAGTCCGCCACGTGGGGATGACCGGCCAGGGCCTTCTCGACCTCGGGCCCCGCGATGTTGTAGCCCGAGGAGACGATCATGTCGTCACTGCGGGCCACGTACCAGAAGTAGCCCTCGGCATCGCGGATGTAGGTGTCACCGGTGAGGTTCCACCCGCCCCGGACGTACGTGGACTGGCGGGGATCGTCGAGATAGCGGCAACCGGTGGGACCGGTCACGGCGAGCAGGCCGGGCTGCCCGTCGGGGACGGGGGCGCCGTGCTCGTCGACCACGGCGGCCCGGTAACCGGGTACGGGTCGGCCCGTGGAGCCGGGCCGGATGTCCTCGTCGGCCGCGGAGATGAACACGTGCAGCATCTCGGTCGCGCCGATGCCGTCGATGATGCGCAGCCCCGTAGCGGCGTGGAACTCCTCCCACACGGCGGAGGGCAGGGGCTCACCCGCCGACACGCAGCGGCGCAGGCCGGCCAGCAGGCCGGTGGCGCCCTCGGCCATGATCGCCCGGTAGGCGGTGGGCGCGGTGAACAGGACGGTCACCCCGTGCGCGGCGACCAGGTCGGCCAGCTGCCGGGGCGTCGCCTGCTCGA
This sequence comes from Streptomyces sp. NPDC059443, assembly GCF_042750105.1. Lineage (NCBI taxonomy): Bacteria > Bacillati > Actinomycetota > Actinomycetes > Kitasatosporales > Streptomycetaceae > Streptomyces > Streptomyces sp. NPDC059443. The sequence continues at coordinate 120,934 of NZ_JBHYVM010000025.1, forward strand.
TGAGCAGGGTCGAGGCACCGACGTGCAGCGGGAAGACCACCAGGCCGCCGAGGCCGAAGGTGAACGCGAGCGGCGGGGTGCCGGTGAACACGTCGTCGGCGCGGGGACGCAGGACGTGCCGGGAGAACGTGTCGGCGTTGGCGAGGACGTCCCGGTGGAAATGCAGGGTGGCCTTGGGTCGCCCGGTCGTACCGGAAGTGAAGGCGATCAGCGCCACGTCGTCCGCGGCGGTGTCCACGGTGTCGAAGGCACCGTCCTTGGCGGCGCAGCGGGCCGTGAGGTCGCCGGGGCCGGAGCCGCCGTACGGGATCACCCGGAGGTTCGCTCCGTCATCGGCGGCCGCCGCGTCGGTGAGCTCGTCGAGGTAGCGGTGGTCGCACAGGGCCACGGAGGGCCGGCTGATCCCGCACAGCTCGGCGAGCTCGGAGGCGCGCAGCAGCGGCACGGTGGTGACGGCCACGCAGCCGGCCTTGAGCACGCCGAACCAGGCGGCGACGAGCCAGGGGTTGTTCGGCCCGCGCAGCAGAACCCGGTTCCCGGGCAACAGGCCCAGGTCCTCGGTGAGCACCTGGGCGACCTGGTCGGCACGCTGCCGCAGTTCGCCGTAGCTCCAGCGCTCGGTCGGAGTGAGCAGACAGGGGCGGTCGGGGCCCCAGCGCTCGACGGCGTCGTCGAGCAGGCTGCGGGCGCAGTTGAGCCGGTCCGGGTAGTCCAACTCCGGCAGATCGAAGTGGAGTTCGGGCCAGAGGTGGAACGGGGGAAGCCGGTCGCGGCAGAAGGAGTCGGCATGTGCCGAGGGGGAGAGCTCCATGGGGCGGCACCTCAATCAGGGAGCAGCGGGGGAGATGGGCCAAGTATCTCGATATTTTGGCGTCCGTCAATTCTTCGCGATATTTCAATGCGGGACCGGCCTCCCGGCGCCTGGCCTGAGGCCGCACCCCCGGCGCCGGATGCGGCGCCGCTCCCGGAGCCTGCCGGCCCGCTTCGACCCTCTTCGGCCCGCTTCGACGGGCCTCAGGCGGCTGGGACGCGCACGCGCACGGATTTCCCGAACTCGTGTGCCGTGACGGTGAGTTCGCCGCCGCTCTCGGCCGTCATCAGCTGCACGATCAGCAGCCCCCGCCCGTCCTCGGCATCCGGATCGACCTCGTCCCGGGGGTGCGGCAGTCGGGGGAGCGAGGCTGCCCGGTCGGAGACTTCGAGCTGGAGCCATCCGCCCCGCAGGGTGATCCCGACGCGCATGCGGCCGGTGGCCGGCCCCGCGGCGTGCAGGACGACATTGCCGACGAGTTCGCTGACGGCCAGCAGCAGGACGTCCGCGGTGTCGGCGGCGACCCGCCAGCCTTCGAGGAGGGTGCGGACGCGGGTCCGGACCAGGGGGACGGTGGCCGCGGTGGGGGTGGCGGCCCAGTGGGCGAAGCCGCGGACCCGGGAGGGGGTGTCGACGACCGGGCCGGCGGGGAAGGGGGTGGTGGTGAGCATGACGTGCTCCCGGAGGGGAAGGCGACGACACTCGCACTTTGACTCGTGTCACTGACAGTCGATTCGGACTGCCCGCGCTCTTGTGGTCTGCGGAAACGCGTCGCTAGAGTTGTGGTAACACGTGTAACAAGCTAAGTCTCACCAAGGACCGGCGCAAGCATTTCGGACATACGTTACGAACCCGTGCCCCGCGCCTATGCCTGGACCGGAACCAGAACCTCAATGTGGACCCGTCGGCCCCGAGGCCGCGCAGATTGGAAGAGCCTCAATGACGCAATCGCCCCCTGCCCCCACTTCCGCTCCCACCTTTGAGATGGCGGATATGACGTGGCCGCCTCCGCCGTTCCAGTCACCGGTGATACCGGTGACGGACGGAGAGGGGGTGCGTCACTTCCATGGGGTGACGTATGCAACGACGCCGGGTTTCCGGCCTCGGTTGTTGGATGTGCGGGTTCCGGCGGGTGAGGGTCCGTTCCCGGTGGTGGTGTGGATCCACGGGGGTGGCTGGCTGGACGGCGACCGGCGTTATCCGCCGCCGACGGTGCCGGTGGAGCTGCTCCACGGGGCGGTGGCGGCGGCGGGTCTGGCGTTGGTGTCGGTGGATTACCGGCACAGCCTGGAGGCACCGTTCCCGGCTCAGCTGCACGATGTGAAGGCCGCGATCCGCTACGTCCGCAAGTTCGCAGCAGTCCTGGGCGTGGACGGGGACCGGATCGGGGTGTGGGGCGAGTCCGCGGGCGGCCACCTCGCCGCCCTGGCGGGCCTGGTCGGCCCGCACAGCACCGACGCGGCCGCACTGGAGGGTACGCACGGGGTGGGCTCGGGCGACACGGGCGTACGGGCTGTCGTCGACTGGTACGGAGTCTCCGACCTGACTAGCATCGCCGACCATCCCATGCCGGAGATGCCGCCGCTGCCCGCCGGGATGGACTTCCCCGACCCCTACACCGCCCTGCTGGGCGGCACTGAAACCGACCGTCCCGCACTCGCGAGGGCGGCGAGCCCGGTCACCTACGCCACCGCAGGCTCCACCCCGCCGCCGTTCCTCCTCATCCACGGGACCCAGGACGGGCTGGTCCCCTACAGCCAGAGCGAACAGCTCGCCGAAGCCCTCACCAGGGCAGGCGGCCAGGCCACCCTGCGGCCCGTCGAAGGCGCCGACCACATCTTCCTCGGATCCCCCGACATCGAAGCCATCGTCACGGAATCCGTCACCTTCCTCACCCACCACCTCAACGCGAAGGCCTGACAGCACCCCGTAACCCGGACGCCGCAACCAGGCCGGCCCCGCCGAGACCGGTCAAGCCAAACCGGCCGGCCCCGGGCGGCGCGCCGGTGTCCGGGACCGTCGGGGGGCGGCCACGAACACCGGACGCCGTCACCGAGCGGGGGCGGGGTCACCGAAACGCCGTTCTGATGCCCCCGCCGCCTCCCGGGCGCCTATTGCCGGTCGGACCTACCCCGCCCGGTCCAGCGTCACTTCGGTGTGGGTCGGAGTAGACCGCCACATCGCACTGAGGAGGGGGTCCTGCTCGATGAGGCGGAGTGTGGCCGAGAGCGCGTCCGCTCCGGGCCCGCCGATGGCGGCATGGTCGAAGCCGTTGTCCCCGGCGCCGCTGACGTGCAGGCCCGCCCAGGCGGGGTCTTTGGCAAAGCATGCCTGGAACTCGACCTTCCAGTACTGGGGCTGCCAGTACGGATCGCTCCGGTCGCCGTCACCGTCACCGTCATCATTGACGGCCAGTAGCCGTCCCAGGGACACCGCGGGCCGACCGGCGTTCCAGTCCCAGACGCCCCACTCCACGATGAAGCCGTCCCCGTCGTCGTCCGTGGCCTCGATCCCTTCGACCGGGACCTGTACGAACTCCTCGAAAGCAGCCCACGCCGCTTCCATGGCGCAGGCCCCACCAGGGGTGACGCCGTGCCGGCCCAGAATCTCCTGGAGCGCTGCGGCACTTGATCGCCAGGGTATGGACATGCCGTCAGGTTAACCATGGGCCGCGCGCCCCATGCTCCGCGGGGACGGTCTAAGACGTCTGGCGGTGGATCAGGATCGCCTCTATGTCGGGGACCGGCGCGGTCGTGCCCGTCTCGATCAGTTCGTGCACGGCGTCCGCGATGCGGGCGGGCGGGGCCAGGTCCAGGCGGATCGAGGTCAGGGCGGGCTGCTGGAGGGCGGAGAGGACCAGGTCGTCGGAGCCCACGATCGCCACGTCGTCGGGTACGACGATCCCCTCCGCGCGGAACGCGTGCAGCAGGAGCGCGGCGTACTCGTCGTTGTAGGCGAACACGGCGTCCAGGCCGAGGCTCGCCCAGCGGCGGGCGAGGGCGGTGGCGGACTCGCGGGTGTAGGCGAGTTCCACCGGGACGACGGTGGCCATGTGGCGGGCGGCCACCGACTCGGCGCCGGCCAGGCGGGGGCCGGCGAGGGTGCCGAGGCCGCGTTCCTGGGGCATGATCACGCCGATACGGGTTCGGCCGCGGGCGATCAGGTGTTCCGCCGCGGTGGCGCCGATGCGGGCGTGGTCGAAGCCGATGGTGTGCACGCCCGCCACGGGGTGGGCCGCGAAGGCGAGCAGCCCCCGTACCCCGGCGCGCCGCAGCAGCTCGGCGGCCTCCGGGGTGAACCGGTCGCCGTCGAGGGCGACGACGGCCGCAGGGCGCAGCTCGGCCCAGGCGCGGGCGGCGGTGAGGGGGTCGGCGAAGCGGCCCGCGTGCAGGACGGCGGTGTAACCGCGCCGGTCGAGCTCGCTGTGGAGATCGTCGACCCAGTCGCTGACGAGACGCCCGACCGCGGAGATCGACGCGGGCATCAGGACGAGGTTGCTGCGACCGGCACGCAGGGACCGGGCCGCGGCGTGCGGTACGTAGCCGAGCTGCTTGGCGGCGTCGAGGACGCGGGCGCGGGTGGCTTCGCTGACGCGATGGCCCTGGGTGTCGTTGAGGACGAAGGAGACCGTGGCTCGCGACACCCCGGCGAGCCGCGCCACGTCGGCGCTGGTGAGCGACGTGCGTGCGGGGGTGGACGTGGGGGCGGGAGTGTCTTTGGCCATGACGTCCCTCGACGCTCCTTTTGATCGGCTCGCTGCCTTCCCTTCGAAGGTTACACGAGTTAGATCAACGGAGCGCGGGACCGCCCAGACGTGCGGGACCGCCCCCGGTCGCGCCCCCGGCCGCCCCCCGGTCGGCCCCGCGACCTCCCTGGACGCCGCTCCGGCCGCAGCGCTACGACGGCCGCGGGATCGCCGCCTCGTGGAGCCGCCGGGAGTCGCCGGCCAGGTCGTCGAGCGCGGTGACCACGGAGTCGAAGCGCATCGTCGTGCGCGTGTCCTTCCCGTACGGGTTCCAGCGCGGCATGTCCGGGTGGTTCGGGTCGCCGGTTCGGGCGAAGGCGATCCAGGCCCGGTGCATGGTGTGCGCGAGGCCGTCGCGGACGGCAGGGGTCAGTCCCTCGGTGAAGGGTGCGTGGGCCCATTGGTCGAAGTTCGCGAAGGCGAAGGGGAGTTCCAGACAGTGTGCCGCGCCGAGCCGGCCCTCGTACGCGGGTGAGGGGAGGTCGAACTGGTACGCCCACACGGGGTGGCCCGCCGCCGCCCTGGCCTCGGCCAGCCGGACGGCGGGGACACGGAACAGCTCGTCCGTGATGAGGTCCATCAGGACGTCGGCCGGCCGGGCGCCGGGCCGGGTGCGCTCGTACGCCGCGTACACGCCGGGGGCGGCCTCCGGCCCGAAGGTGTCCGCGATCCGGCCGGTCACCTGCGCGCGGTCGGAGGCGGCGTAGCCCTCGTCCAGCGCGAAGCCGAAGTTGGCCTCCTCGCGGGTCCAGCCGATCATCACCTCGATGCCGGCCGCTGCCCCGTGCAGCAGGGCCTCGGCCGGGTGGCGGTGGAGGGTGAAGCCGTCGACGACGGGCAGGAACGGTGTCGGCCAGTAGCCCCAGCGCATCGTCCGGGCGAAGAGTCCTCCGCCGGCCCCGATCAGCGCGGGCCAGGGCAGGGAGCGCAGTTCGGCCGGGGTCTTGACCCCGGCGATCTCCAGATAGGCGGCGGTGCGCTCCGAGTGGGCGTCGGGGGCGGGGAGATCGAGTCCGAAGGGCGGGCTCATCAGGATCACCCGCCGGATCAGTCCCTGGGTTTCGGGGAGTCCGGCGAGCGCGGCGGTGGACACCGCGCCGCCCGACTGGCCCGCGACGGTGATCGAGTCCGGGTCGCCGCCGAAGGAAGCGATGTTCTCCCGCACCCAGCGCAGGGCGGCCAACTGGTCGGTCAGCCAGTGGTTGGCGCCGCTGCCCTCGCCGAAGAAGGCTCCGTCGTCGCCGGACTCGCCGTCGCCGGTACGGTCCTCCGGGCCGGTGTAGAGGTAACCCAGGGGGCCGATGCGGTAGTTGATGCCGACCACGACGAGGTCTCCGTCGCGGGCGAAGGTCTCGCCGGAGTACACGGGCAGCGATCCCGAGCCGGAGACGAAGCCGCCGCCGTGGATCCAGACCAGCACGGGTCGCCGGGCGTCGTCGGCCGCGGGCGTCCAGATGTTGAGGGTCAGGCAGTCCTCGTCGAAGGGGGGGGGGGGCCGGGCGCCGCCGCCGCCCCGGACGCCCC
>NZ_JBHYVM010000026.1:0-36066 GCF_042750105.1 Streptomyces sp. NPDC059443
GCCGCCCCCCCCCGCCCCACCCCGGCGTGGTCTCTTACACCCCCCCCCCCGCCGGCGTTCGAGGCGCGGGTACCCGGGGAGTCCGCGGCTAGTCGGAGAGGCCCGCCAGGTCGCGCAGGCGACGCCCCTGGGCGGCTCGCTCCGCCGCGCGCTGGTCGTCGTACGTCCGGGCACCGGCTCCCTGGAGCAGCGCCTTCGTCTCGATCACGGCGTCCCGCGGCGGGGCCAGCAGCGCCGTGGTGAGGTCCTGGACCGCCGCCTCCAGTTCGTCCGCGGGGACGACCAGGTTGGCGAGGCCGATCCGTTCCGCCTCGTCCGCCTGTACGAAGCGGCCCGTCGCGCAGATTTCGAGCGCGCGGGCGTAGCCGACCAGGGCGGTCAGCGGCTGGGTGCCGGTGAGGTCGGGGACCAGGCCCAGACCGGTCTCACGCATGGCGAACTGCACGTCGTCCGCGACGACGCGCAGATCGCACGCGAGGGCAAGCTGGAAACCGGCACCGATCGCGTGCCCCTGTACGGCGGCCACGGAGATGATGTCGTTGCGCCGCCACCAGGTGAACGCCTCCTGGTACTCGGCGATGGTGGAGTCGAGCAGTTCGTCCGAACCGCGCGCCAGGTCAAGGAAGGACGGCTCGCCCTCGAAGCCTTCGGGCGTGAAGGCCTGCCGGTCGAGCCCTGCGGAGAAGGACTTCCCCTCGCCGCGCAGCACGACGACCCTCACAGTGCCCGGCAACGACCGTCCGGCCTCCGCCAACGCCCGCCAGAGCGCGGGGGATTGAGCGTTTCGCTTGGCCGGATTGGTCAGTGTCACCGTGGCTACCGTGTCGTCGACGGTGAGCCGTACGCCGTCCTTGTCGAGCAGAGCCATCTCTATGCCTCCGGTGGGGCTGTGCGGTCGGTCGGCCGGATTGCCAGCCTAAGTGACTGCACAGTAACCACCCAGCCGACCGTGAAGCCGACCGGGGGTCACCGAAGACGGTGGAACTGAAACCGGAACTACAAGTGGAACCACAACTGGAACTACAAGTGGAACGTGGATCCGATGGTCAGGCCGTAGCCGCCTTCTTGCCGCGCGTCGCGCCACCGCGACCGCGCAGCGTGACTCCGGATTCGCTGAGCATCCGGTGGACGAATCCGTAGGACCGGCCAGTCTCTTCGGCCAGCGCCCGGATACTCGCACCGGAGTCGTACTTCTTCTTCAGGTCTGCCGCGAGCTTGTCGCGCGCGGCGCCGGTTACCCGGCTGCCCTTCTTCAGAGTTTCGGCCACCCGTGCCTCCTCATGGGAAGTGCGCTCTGGACTTCTCATGATCACCCCTCCCCGGCTTCCTGGCCACCCATTCAGCAAGGTCGGTACGGCGGCATTTCTCGCGCGGTGGACGCCCGAGCAGAACGGAATCTTCTCTTCCGCTGCATGACCTCCGTCACATTTCCGCTCCCCCGGGATGAATCGCCAGGTCAGGGGCCAGAGCGCGAAAACGAAAGACCCCGGTCCCGCATCCGTACGGATGCGGCCGGGGCCGTATTCGAGCGCGGAACGGTATGAGACCGTCTCACTCAGATGATGGATCACGCCTGAGCCGAATGATCCATAAGCAACTGGATCAACCTGCGGAAGCGGATCAGGCGAGCGCCACGAGGTCCCGGTAGTCCGGGCCCCAGAGGTCCTCGACGCCGTCCGGGAGCAGGATGATCCGCTCCGGCTCCAGCGCCTCCACCGCGCCCTCGTCGTGCGTGACGAGGATGACGGCGCCCTTGTACGTGCGCAGCGCGCCCAGGATCTCCTCGCGGCTCGCCGGGTCGAGGTTGTTCGTGGGCTCGTCGAGCAGCAGCACGTTCGCCGAGGAGACGACCAGCGTCGCCAGCGCGAGGCGGGTCTTCTCGCCACCGGACAGGACGCCCGCGGGCTTGTCCACGTCGTCACCGGAGAAGAGGAACGAGCCGAGCGTCTTGCGGACGGCGACCAGGTCCAGGTCCGGCGCCGAGGAGCGCATGTTCTCCAGGACCGAGCGCTCCGGGTCCAGGGTCTCGTGCTCCTGGGCGTAGTAGCCGAGCTTGAGGCCGTGGCCGGGGACCACCGAGCCGGTGTCGGGCTTCTCTGTGCCCGACAGCAGGCGCAGCAGCGTGGTCTTGCCGGCGCCGTTGAGGCCGAGGATGACCACGCGCGAGCCCTTGTCGATGGCCAGGTCGACGTCGGTGAAGATCTCCAGCGAGCCGTAGGACTTCGACAGGCCCTCGGCGGTCAGCGGGGTCTTGCCGCAGGGCGCCGGGTCCGGGAAGCGCAGCTTGGCGACCTTGTCGGAGACGCGGACGGCCTCCAGGCCGGCGAGCAGCCGGTCGGCGCGCTTGGCCATGTTCTGCGCGGCGACCGTCTTGGTGGCCTTGGCGCGCATCTTGTCGGCCTGCGAGTTCAGCGCCGCGGCCTTCTTCTCGGCGTTCTGGCGCTCGCGCTTGCGGCGCTTCTCGTCGGCCTCGCGCTGCTGCTGGTAGAGCTTCCAGCCCATGTTGTAGACGTCGATCTGGGCGCGGTTGGCGTCCAGGTAGAAGACCTTGTTGACGACCGTCTCGACCAGGTCGACATCGTGGGAGATCACGATGAACCCGCCGCGGTAGTTCTTCAGGTAGTCGCGCAGCCAGACGATCGAGTCGGCGTCGAGGTGGTTGGTCGGCTCGTCGAGGAGGAGGGTGTCGGCGTCCGAGAAGAGGATCCGGGCCAGCTCCACGCGGCGGCGCTGACCGCCGGAGAGGGTGTGCAGCGGCTGGCCGAGCACCCGGTCGGGCAGGCCGAGGGCGGCCGAGATGGTCGCGGCCTCCGACTCGGCGGAGTACCCGCCCTTGGTGAGGAACTCGGTCTCCTGGCGCTCGTACTGGCGCATCGCCTTCTCGCGGGTGGCGCCGGAGCCGGTGGAAATGCGCTCCTCGTTCATCCGCATCTTCTTGAGCAGGACGTCGAGGCCGCGCGCGGAGAGGATCCGGTCGCTGGCCAGGACGTCGAGGTCGCCGGTGCGGGGGTCCTGCGGGAGGTAGCCGACCTCGCCGGAGCGGGCGATGCTGCCGGCGGCCGGCGTTCCCTCGCCCGCGAGGCACTTGGTGAGGGTGGTCTTTCCGGCTCCGTTGCGGCCGACGAGACCGACGCGGTCGCCCTTGGCGATACGGAAGGACGCGTTCTCGATGAGGATGCGGGCGCCGGCGCGCAGCTCGATGCCGGTGGCGGTGATCACGGAAATACTCCAGGGCGGGGTGGGGACGGCGGAAGGGGGGCAGGACGCGATGCTTCGACGCCGCTAATCCGCGAGGAGATTTGCCATGGGAGTCATTCTACCGGGGGTGCGCAACCACTTTCGGGCCCGTCCGCCCCGGCGCACGCCGATCCACCGGCCACCCGGGCCCGCTCCCCCGCGTCCCCCGTTCGGCCCATCGGGTGCGGCTCCCGGCCGGGCGGCGTATCAGGATGAGCACGTTGGTACTCGCCGCAGGGCCGGACACGTGGCCGCCCTGGCTTCACGAATAGAGGGCGGTGCGGGATGCAGTTCGACGACAACGCCAATCTGGACACTTCCGAGGTCACGGATGTCCGCGGCAGCCGCATCCCGGGCGGGAAGGCCACCATCGGCGGCGGCATCGTGGGGTTCATCGCACTGCTCCTGGGCCTGTTCTTCGGGGTCGGCCCGGAGCAGCTGGGCCTGTCCGACGGGAGCCCGCAGCCGGTGTCCACCTCCTCCTCCGTCGCCCAGGTGCAGCAGACCTGCAAGACCGGGCAGGACGCGAACGCGCGGGAGGACTGCCGGCTGGTGGCCGTGATCAACAGCACCCAGGACTTCTGGAAGCAGGAGTTCGCCAGGCGGGGCGCCCAGTACACCCCGGCGAAGACCGTGTTCTTCACCGGGAAGGTGAACACCGCCTGCGGGGCGGCCAGCTCGGCCGTCGGCCCCTTCTACTGCCCCGGTGACCGGCAGGTCTACCTGGACCTGGGCTTCTTCAACGAGCTGCGCAGCAAGTTCGGCGCGAGCGGCGGCCCCTTCGCCCAGGCCTACGTGGTCGCCCACGAGTACGGGCACCACATCCAGAACCTGACCGGCACCCTGCAGAAGGCCCAGGACGGGCGGCAGGGCGCGAACAGCAACGCGGTCCGGGTCGAGCTCCAGGCCGACTGCTACGCCGGGGTGTGGGCGCACAACGCGACGAAGACCCCGGACGAGTCCACCGGCAAGCCGCTGATCACCAGCCTGAGCGACCAGGACATCAAGGACGGCCTGGACGCGGCGGCCGCGGTCGGAGACGACCGGATCCAGGAGAAGTTCCAGGGCCGGGTGACCCCGGAGTCCTGGACGCACGGTTCGGCCGAGCAGCGCCAGCAGTGGTTCTACCAGGGCTACCGCACGGGCGACATGGCCCAGTGCAACACCTTCCGCTGACTGTCAGTGGTGCCTGCCATGCTGTGATGCGGGTCACCCGGCACCCACGACAGCAAGAGGGAGTGATCGTCATGGCAGGCGTTCCGTCCATCTATCCGACACTGCTCTACACCGACGCCAAGGCTGCGATCCGGCAGCTCACGGAGGCGTTCGGCTTCACCCAGGTCGCCGCCTACGAGGGGGACGGAGGGGTCGTGCAGCACGCGGAGCTGTCCTACGGGAACGGCATGGTGATGCTGGGCAGCAAGGGCCGCGGCGGGGCCTTCGACGCGGCGATGACCAGCGGCGGCCCGACCGGGGTGTACGTGGTCGTCGACGACGTGGACGCCCACCACCGGCGTGCCGTCGAGCACGACGTGGAGATCCTGATGCCGCCCACCGACCAGGACTACGGCGGGCGGGACTACATGGCCCGGGACGCCGAGGGCAACGTCTGGAGCTTCGGGACGTACGCGCCGCAGGCCTGAACCGCGACGCGCACGCCCGGCACGATCCGGAAGGGACGGCCTAGCCGCCGGTGTGCACCTGGAAGGCGGCCCGACGGACCGCCTTGGCCAGGGCCGGGTCGGGGTGGGCGGCGGCCAGCGCGACCAGCACCTGCACCGTCCGGGGATGACCGACCGCGCGGACCTCGTCCAGCAGCCGCGGGACCGTGGTCCGCACGGCCGAGTCCAGGTGGCGGGCGAGCAGCTCGGCTTCGCCGTGGTCGGCGATGGCCGCCGCCGTGTCCACCCAGAGCCAGGTCTGCTCCTCGGGGGTGAGCACGTCCTGCGCCTCGTCGGGGTCGACCCCGTCGTGCTCGGCGAGCCAGAGCAGGGCGTAGGGCCGCAGGGCCGCCTCGCGGGAGGCGGCGCGCACCTCGGACTCGGCCGGGGCTCCGACCACGCGCAGCGCGTCAAAGGCGAGCCCGCGCAGCAGGGCGTCCTCGCCACGGGCGGCGAGCAGCAGCTCGGAGACGGCGTGGCCGACGGGCCGGGCGGCCAGCCAGGCCTGGTACTCGGCGCGGGCCGGGCCCGGAGTGAGCCGCGCACAGCCGCGGAGCATGGCGGCGGCGGACTGCTCGATGTTCCCGGCCGGGCTCTGCGCGGCGACGCAGATCTGCTCCAGCTTGACCCAGACGGCCCAGCTCCCGAGCGGGGTGAGGGTGGCCTGGGCGGGACCGAGGGTGACGGCGTCGACGGCCGCGAGGCCGCCGAGCGCCCAGCGCAGCAGCCGGGCGAGCGGTACGGGGGACGCGGCCTGCGCGGGGCCCGCCTGCGCGGGATCTGCCTGCGCGGGATCTGCCTGCGCGGGATCGGAGGCGCCCTGCTCGGGGTCGCCCTGCTCGGAACCGTCCGCGTGCGCGGTGGCCTCGTAGGGGACCTCGCACCGCTCGTCGCGCAGTTCGTCGACGCGCTGCCCGAGCAGGTCCAGCAGGTCGGGGACGGTCACGGGACCGGCGGAGAGCTGGAGCAGGGAGAGCAGCTGGGGCATGGCCTCGACGACCTCGGCGACGGCCGCGGGGGCGATGTCGGCGGGGGCGGGGTGGACCAGCGACCAGGCGTCGAAGAGGGCGACCCAGCCGCGCAGCACGGCGGTGTCGTCCCGGTCCCAGGCGCGCAGGCGCCAGCCCGGCCGGGCATGGCCTCCGTGCACCTCGACCAGACCCGCCAGCCGGGAGCGGTCCCAGCCGACCCGGATCTGGCCGTGCGTCAGGCGCAGCTGTGCGGCGGCGCGTTCGACGTCGGCGGCGGGCAGCGCGCCCGCCGGAGCGGGCCTGCCGCCGTCCCCGGCGCCGAGGTTCAGCTCGGCCCAGCGGGCCAGCCGTACGGCGTCGGCGAGCGAGGCGCGGGCTCTGTTCGCCAGGTCGGCCGTGGCGGGGGTACCCGCCGGAGGCCTGGGGACGGTCCGGGTTCGCCGGTCGGTCACCTCTTTGCGGGCTGCGCCCGCGGACCTCGGGTAGACGAGTCGGAGTCTGGAGTCGCGAGCCAACTGCTCATCAGGCTTTCGGGACGTCACGTGAGCAGTCTCGCCCGTCACCGGCCGAAAGCCCAAACGGAACCGGCCATTGCCATAAGCCACCGGCGGGACAGACCGGGACAACCCGCCCTCCTCGTCCCTCCCGGCACCCATTCTTGGGAAAACACGTCGGACGGTCCGTCACATCGGGCCTCACATAAGAGGGGTCAGGAAGCGGCGCAGCGCCTCCTCGTATCCGGCCGGGTCGGCGTTCCACATCGCCCCGTGCGCGGCTTCGCGGACGGGCCGCAGCGTCACCAGATCCGGGCGGGCGGCGGCGAGCCGGCGGGAGGGCTCCCAGGGCGCGAGGGTGTCGTCGGGGCCGTGGAAGATCAGGACGGGGACCCGCAGCGCGGCCGGATCCGATCCCGGGGCCCGCCGGTCGGCGCGCAGCCCCGCCCGGCCCTCGGCGGCCTTGGCCGCGAGCGGAAGCAGCGCGGCCGGGGTGCGGCGCGCCGCGGCGAGGGCGCGCAGGGTGGCGTGCCAGTCCAGGACGGGAGAGTCGAGCACCAGCCCGGAGATCCGGTCGGCCAGCGCCGAGCGCTCGGCCGCGTGCAGGGCCATGGTGGCGCCGGTGGACCAGCCGTGCAGGACGACCCGGCGGGCTCCGTAGCGCAGGGCGTAGCGGATGGCGGCGTCGAGATCGCGCCATTCGGACTCGCCGAGGTGGCCGAGGCCGTCCGGGGACTCGGGGGCTCCGAGGTCGCCGCGGTAGCCGAGGTCCAGGACGGGCATCCGCTGGCGGTGGAGGAAGGGCATCACCACCATCGGGTGCTCACGGGTCGCGCCGAGCCCGTGCACGGTGATCACCCAGGTGTCGCGGGCGGCGGGCACGAACCACGCGGGCAGCGCGCCGAGCTCGCCCGGAACGTCCACGTCGGCGTGGTCCAGCCCGAGGGCGGTGCTCGGATTGCCCAGGTGGACCTGGGGAGTCATGGTGACGCGAGTGCCGGGTTCGAGGCTGCCGTGGGTGACGGCGACGAGCCTGCGCACCACGGTGTCGGGGCCGTGCGGGGCGTCGGGAAGGACGGGCCCGACCACGGCGTGCACCCCGGGCGCGGTCAGCCCGTAGGTGCCGGGGCACAGGGAGGCCAGCGACCGGGTCAGCTCGACCCGGCCGGCGGCCGTGGAGTGGACGCTGAGCCGGGGGCTGCCCGGGAGCGGGCGGCCGGGCTCGGTCCGCAGGGCGGCGTCGGCGGCGTACCGCCCGGCGAGGGCGGCGGCGGTTACGGCCGCGCCGGCGCCCAGGAGAGTCGTGGTGACGGCCGCTGCCGTCGCTGTGGCGGTACGCACCGCTCCAGTGTCGAGGCGGATGCGGCGGCGGGCCACCGGAGGGGAGGTGCGGGAGCGGCTCGCCGGAGGGTGATCTGGGTCTCTTCCGGATTCCGTTTGCGCGCCGGCCCGTACCGGAAGTCCCGCCCCGGAGCGGGCCCGGACCCGCCCGTGACGTGCGTCAATCGATGGATCCGCGGCGTTACCGGGACGAAGGTCCCGATCGGGTCTCGGGTCGATACACCGTACGACCCCCGTCAGTTCACCTTCCGTTCATTCAGGTTGCCTACGGTCCACGAACCACTGACGTCAAACAGAAGCCTGGGTAAATGGAGCACATAACGCTTCTCCTCGGGATCGTGATCATCACCGCTCTCGTGTTCGATTTCACGAACGGTTTTCACGACACGGCCAACGCGATGGCCACCACCATCTCGACCGGCGCCCTCAAGCCCAAGACCGCGGTGGCCATGTCCGCCGTGCTCAACCTCGTCGGCGCTTTCATGTCCGTGGAGGTCGCCAAGACGATCTCCAAGGGCCTGGTCAACGAGGAAGGCATCCAGCCGGAGGTCATCTTCGCCGCCCTGGTCGGCGCGATCCTCTGGAACCTCGTCACCTGGCTGGTCGGACTGCCCTCCAGCTCCTCGCACGCCCTGATGGGCGGCCTGATCGGTGCCGCGGTCGCTTCGGCCGGCCTGGGCGCGGTCAACGGCAGCGTCGTCGTCACCAAGGTGCTGATCCCCGCGGTCGCCGCTCCGATCGTCGCCGGCGTCGCCGCGTACCTGGCCGCGAAGGTCACGTACAAGGTCGGCAAGGGCATGGGCGAGAAGACCTCGGCCAAGGGCTTCCGCGCCGGCCAGATCGCCTCCGCCGGGCTCGTCTCGCTGGCGCACGGCACCAACGACGCTCAGAAGACGATGGGCATCATCACCCTGGCGCTCGTCGCCGGCGGTGCCATCGCCCCCGGCTCCAACCCGCCGGTCTGGGTCATCGTCTCCGCCGGCATGGCCATCGCGATGGGCACCTACCTGGGCGGCTGGCGCATCATCCGCACCATGGGCAGCGGCCTGACCGACCTGCAGCCGCAGCAGGGCTTCGCCGCCCAGACCTCGGCCGCCAGCGTCATCCTGGCCTCCTCGCACCTCGGCTTCTCCCTCTCCACCACGCACGCGTGCTCCGGCGCCGTGATGGGCTCGGGTCTGGGACGCAAGGGCGGTGTGGTCCGCTGGTCCACCGCCACCCGCATGTTCATCGCGTGGGGCCTGACCCTGCCGGCCGCGGCCCTGGTCGCTTCCGGTGCCGAGCTGGTCATGCGCACCGGTGACATCGGCGTCGTCGCCGTCGCGCTCTTCCTGGTCGCCTCCTGCGTCGCCATCTGGTTCATCTCGCGCCGCCAGGTCGTCGACCACACCAACGTCAACGAGGTCGCCCCGGCCGGCGCCGAGGAGCCGGGCGTGGTCACCACGGCCATGGCCGCCGTCGCCGTCCCGCCGGTCGCGGGCACCGCCGCCGGCACCACCGCCGCGGTGACGGACGAGGCCCTGAAGGCCACCATCCCGGCCGCCCCCGCGACCCCCGCGGCTCCGGCCGCCGCGGTCTGACCCCGAGAACGACAGAGGAATCCGCAGCATGAAGATCGACTGGGCAGCACTCGGCTCCGTCTTCGGGGTCAGCCTCACCGCCACCGTCGTCCTCGTGACCCTGTTCACCCTGGGTCTGATGGGCCTCTCCAAGCACGAGGCCGCCACCGAGCAGGGCGGCGCCGCCACCCTGGCCCGTACCGGCGCCTACGCCTGCTTCGCGCTCTGCGCGGCGGCCGTGAGCTACGGGATCTACCTGATCGTCGCCTGAGACGCCGGGCCCCGTGTTGAAGGCTCCCTCCGGGTTCACCCCGGGGGGAGCTTTCGCGTGCCCGCCCCCTGCCTCGCCGCCGCCCCGGACCCGTCCCGCACCCGTCCCGGCCCACCCGTCTCCACCACCCCACAGCAGGTCAACGGCGAGTTGACGGGCCTTCGCGGTGCGTGGTGGACTGCCCGAGCCAATACGGCGGCATGGAGAGGAAGTCCGGTGCGAATCCGGCGCGGTCCCGCCACTGTCACCGGAGCACTCAAGCCGAGTGCGACCGGGAGCCAGGAACTCTCGCCGCCGGACACGTCGAACCAGGGCGCGGACCCTGAGTGAGGACATACCTGCCACCATGCGTGCCGATCGCGTCTTCGCGTACGGCGCCACGGCCGGCCTGATCGGCGACCGGATCCTCGGGGATCCGCGCCGAGGGCACCCCGTGGCCGCCTTCGGACGAGCCGCCGCCACGGTCGAACGCGCCCTGTGGCGCGACGACCGCGCCCGCGGCGCCCTGCACACCCTGGTCTGCGCCGGGGGCGCGGCCGCCATCGGCGCGCTGGGCGCCCGCGCCGTGCGCTCCCGGCCCGCGGCTGCCCGCATAGCCCTGACCGCCGCCGCCACCTGGGCCGTCGTGGGCGGCACTTCCCTGGGCCGCGAAGCCCGCGCCATCGGCGGGGCGCTCGCCGCCGGAGACGCCGAGACGGCCCGCGAGCGGCTGCCGCACCTGTGCGGGCGCGACCCCCAGGCCCTGGACGAACAGCAGATGGCCCGCGCCGTGGTGGAGTCGGTCGCCGAGAACACCTCCGACGCGGTGGTCGGAGCCCTGGTGTGGGGCGCCGTCGGCGGCGTCCCCGGACTGCTGGCCTTCCGCGCCGTGAACACCCTGGACGCGATGGTCGGCCACAAGTCCCCCCGCTACCTGCGCTACGGCTGGGCCTCGGCCCGGCTCGACGACCTCGCGGGCTGGCCGGGCGCCCGGCTGACGGCCCTGGCCGCCGTACTGGCCGGCCCCGACCGGCGGGGAGCCGTACGGGCCTGGCGCGCGGACGCCGCCAAACACCCGAGCCCGAACGCGGGGCCGGTGGAATCCTCGTTCGCCGGGGCGCTCGGCGTCCGGCTGGGCGGGACCCTGGCCTACGGGGGGCGGGTCGAGCACCGGGCGGTGCTCAACGGCGAGGAGGGGCGGCCGGTGGAGGTCGCCGACATCGAGCGGGCGGTCCGGCTGTCGCGGCAGGTGACTTGGGTGGCGCTGGGGGCCTGTGTGGCCGCCCGGACGCTGATCTCCCGTACGAAGAGGAAGGGGCGGCGCGCATGAGCGGCGGCGCGAAGCGCGGCGGGGGGCTCCTCGTCGCCGGTACGACATCGGACGCGGGCAAGAGCGTGGTCACGGCGGGCATCTGCCGGTGGCTGGCGCGCAGCGGGGTGAAAGTGGCCCCGTTCAAGGCGCAGAACATGTCCCTGAACTCCTTCGTGACGCGCGAAGGCGCGGAGATCGGCCGGGCGCAGGCCATGCAGGCGCAGGCCGCGCGCGTGGAGCCGACCGCGCTGATGAACCCGGTGCTGCTCAAGCCGGGCAGCGACCGCAGCAGCCAGGTGGTGTTGCTGGGCAAGCCGGTGGGCGAGATGAGCGCCCGCGGTTTCTTCGGGGGGTCCGGGGGGTCGTCCCCCGGGAAGGCGCTGCACGGGGGACGTCAGGAGCAGTTGCTCGGCATCGTGACGGACTGCCTTGAGCAGTTGCGGGGCACGTATGACGCCGTGATCTGCGAGGGGGCGGGCAGCCCGGCCGAGATCAACCTGCGGCGCACCGACATCGTGAACATGGGCATCGCGCGGGCCGCGCGGTTCCCGGTGGTCGTGGTCGGCGACATCGACCGGGGCGGGGTCTTCGCCTCGTTCTTCGGCACCACGGCGCTCCTGTCGCCCGAGGACCAGTCGCTGATCGCGGGCTACCTGGTCAACAAGTTCCGCGGCGACGTCTCCCTGCTGGAGCCCGGCATGGAGATGCTGCGGGGCCTGACGGGGCGGGCGACGTACGGGGTGCTGCCCTTCCAGCACGGTCTGGGCATCGACGAGGAGGACGGCCTGCGGGTCTCCCTGCGGGGTGCGGTACGGGAATCCGTGGTCGCCCCGCCCGTCGGCGAGGACGTGCTGCGGGTCGCGGTGTGCGCGGTCCCGCTGATGTCGAACTTCACGGACGTGGACGCGCTCGCGGCGGAGCCGGGGGTGGTGGTGCGGTTCGTGGACCGGGCCGAGGAACTGGCCGACGCGGACCTGGTCGTCGTACCGGGTACTCGGGGGACGGTCAAGGCGCTGGCGTGGCTGCGAGAGCGGGGGCTCGCGGACGCCCTGGCCCGGCGGGCCGCCGAGGGGCGGCCGGTGCTGGGCATCTGCGGCGGGTTCCAGGTGCTGGGCGAACGGATCGAGGACGAGGTCGAGTCGAAGGCCGGTTCCGTGCCGGGGCTCGGGCTGCTGCCGGTGCGCGTGCGCTTCGAGCGGGAGAAGACCCTGGCGCGGCCGGTGGGTTCGGCGCTGGGCGAGTCGGTCGAGGGCTACGAGATCCACCACGGCGTGGCCGAAGTCCTGGGCGGGACCCCCTTCCTGGACGGCTGCCGGGTCGGGGAGGTGTGGGGCACCCACTGGCACGGCTCGCTGGAGTCGGACGGCTTCCGCCGGGCGTTCCTCCGGGAGGTCGCCTCGGCGGCGGGCCGGCGCTTCGTTCCGGCTCCGGACACGTCGTTCGCCTCGCTGCGTGAGGAACAGCTGGACCTGCTGGGCGATTTGATCGAGGAGCACGCGGACACGGATGGTCTGATGCGCCTGATCGAAGGCGGGGCCCCGGCGGGCCTTCCGTTCCTCCCCCCGGGCGCGCCGTGACGGAGACCCTGCGGGGCCCGTCCCCTACCCGCCCTTCCACCGTTCCCCGGGCTCTGCCCGGACCCGCGCCTCAAACGCCGGCGAGGCTTGAATTGCGCTGCGCGCAATCCAGCCCGCCGGGCCAGATCCAGCCCCGCCGGCGTTTGAGGCGCGGGGTCCGGGGCAGCGCCCCGGCAGCGGCGCCGCAGACGACAACGGTCCGCACCTTCGAAGGAGTGAGCAACACGTGAGTACGCCCTACCCGTTCACCGCACTGGTCGGTCAAACCGACTTGCGCCTCGCGCTGCTGCTCAACGCCGTGAGCCCCGCGGTCGGCGGCGTACTCGTGCGCGGCGAGAAGGGGACGGCCAAGTCCACGGCCGTCCGCGCCCTGTCGGCCCTGCTGCCACAGGTCGAGGTGGTCCCCGGCTGCCGGTTCAGCTGCGCGCCCACCGCCCCGGACCCCGTCTGCCCCGACGGCCCCCACGAGAACGGTCCCGCCGCCGCCCGGCCCGCCCGCATGGTGGAGCTGCCCGTCGGCGCCTCCGAGGACCGCCTCGTCGGCGCCCTCGACATCGAACGCGCCCTCGCCGAAGGCGTGAAGGCCTTCGAACCCGGCCTGCTGGCCGACGCGCACCGCGGGATCCTGTACGTCGACGAGGTCAATCTGCTCCACGACCACCTCATCGACCTCCTCCTCGACGCCGCCGCGATGGGCGCCTCCTACGTCGAGCGCGAGGGCGTCTCCGTCCGGCACGCCGCCCGCTTCCTCCTCGTCGGCACGATGAACCCCGAGGAGGGCGAGCTCCGCCCGCAGCTCCTCGACCGGTTCGGGCTGACCGTCGAGGTCGCCGCCTCCCGCGAGCCCGTCCAGCGGGTCGAGGTCGTGCGCCGCCGGCTCGCGTACGAGGACGATCCGGCGGGCTTCGCCGGCCGCTGGGCCGGGGACGAGAGCGAGGTCCGCGCCCGGGTCGTGGCCGCGCGCGCCCTGCTGCCGAAGGTCGTCCTCGGCGACACCTCGCTGCTGCAGATCGCCGCGACCTGCGCCGGTTTCGAGGTCGACGGCATGCGCGCCGACATCGTGATGGCCCGGACCGCGACCGCGCTCGCCGCCTGGGCCGGGCGGACCGAGGTGCGCAAGGAGGACGTGCGCCAGGCCGCCCTGCTCGCGCTCCCCCACCGCCGCCGCCGCAACCCCTTCGACGCGCCGGGCCTCGACGAGGAGAAGCTGGACCGGATCCTGGACGGGTTCCCCGACGACGAGCCGGACCACGAGCCCGAGCCGGATCCGCAGGGCCCGGGCGAAGGCCCGCAGGACGACGGCCCCGACGGCGGGGGCGGCGTACCCCCGCAGGGCTCGGGACCCGACACGCCCGAGGCGGAGGCGGAGGCGGAGGCGGAGCGGCAGCCGGAGCCCGAGGCCCCGGAGGCGCCCGAGCCGCAGCCCTCCGGCCAGGGCGCCGACGCGGCCGAGCAGGCCGCCGTACGGGCCTCCGAGCCGTTCCGCACCAAGATGCTCAGCGTCCCGGGGCTCGGCGAGGGGGCGTCCGGCCGCCGCTCGCGCGCCCGTACCGCGCACGGGCGCACCACCGGCGCCCAGCGCCCCCGGGGCCAGCTGACGAAGCTGCACCTGGCGGCGACCGTCCAGGCGGCCGCCCCGCACCAGAAGGCGCGCGGGCGCGCCGGGCGCGGCCTGGTGATCCGCAAGGACGATCTGCGGCAGGCGACGCGCGAGGGCCGCGAGGGCAACCTCGTCCTGTTCGTGGTCGACGCCTCCGGCTCCATGGCCGCCCGGCAGCGCATGAGCGCGGTCAAGGGAGCGGTGCTCTCGCTGCTGCTCGACGCCTACCAGCGCCGCGACAAGGTCGGTCTGATCACCTTCCGCGGCTCCACCGCCGAGCTGGCCCTGCCGCCCACCTCCTCCGTCGACTCCGCCGCCGCCCGGCTGGAGAAGCTGCCGACGGGCGGGCGCACCCCCCTCGCCGCCGGGCTGCTCAAGGCCCGTGAGGTGCTGCGGATCGAGCGGCTGCGGGACCCCAGCAGGCGGCCGCTGCTCGTGGTCGTCACCGACGGGCGGGCCACCTCGGCCGGCGGTGTCGGGGGCGACCCCCGTGAACTGTCCGGACGCAGTGCCCGGCTGCTGGCGGCCGAAGGGGTCGCCTCCGTGGTCGTGGACTGCGAGGCGGGACCGGTCCGGCTGGGGCTGGCCGGGGTACTGGCCACCGACCTGGGCGGCCCCGCCGTCACCCTCGACGGGCTGCGGGCCGACTCGCTGGCCGGGCTCGTGAAGAACGTACGTACCTCATCCCAGACCCAGACCATCAGGAGGGCCGCGTAATGCCTCAGGGACAGCCGTCCGTCGTTCCGGACGACGGACTCACGACGCGTCAGCGCCGCAACCGCCCGCTCGTCTTCGTCCACACCGGACCGGGCAAGGGCAAGTCGACGGCGGCCTTCGGCCTGGCGCTGCGCGCCTGGAACCAGGGCTGGCCGATCGGGGTGTTCCAGTTCGTCAAGTCGGCGAAGTGGAAGGTCGGCGAGGAGAACGCGCTGAAGGTGCTCGGCGCCTCCGGCGAGGGCGGTTCGGTCGTCTGGCACAAGATGGGCGAGGGCTGGTCCTGGGTCCAGCGCGACGCGCAGCTCGACAACGAGCAGGCCGCCAAGGAGGGCTGGGAGCAGGTCAAGCGCGACCTGGCCGCCGAGACGCACCGGCTGTACGTGCTGGACGAGTTCGCGTACCCGATGCACTGGGGCTGGATCGACGTGGACGAGGTCATCGAGGTGCTGCGGAACCGTCCCGGCACCCAGCACGTGGTGATCACCGGCCGCAACGCGCCGGAGAAGCTGGTGGAGTTCGCGGATCTGGTCACCGAGATGACCAAGGTCAAGCACCCGATGGACGCCGGCCAGAAGGGCCAGAAGGGCATCGAGTGGTGACCTCGTTCAACATGCCGCGGCTCGTCATCGCCGCGCCGTCCTCCGGGAGCGGCAAGACCACCGTGGCCACGGGCCTGATGGCGGCCTTCTCGGAGCGCGGCCTCGCCGTGTCCCCGCACAAGGCCGGGCCCGACTACATCGACCCGGGCTACCACGCGCTGGCCACCGGCCGGCCGGGGCGCAACCTGGATTCCTTCATGTGCGGGCCGGAGCTGGTCGCTCCGCTGTTCGCGCACGGCTCGGCCGGATGCGATCTGGCCGTCGTCGAAGGGGTCATGGGCCTCTACGACGGGGCGGCGGGGCGGGGTGAGCTGGCGTCCACGGCGCAGGTGGCGAAGCTGCTGCGGGCGCCGGTGGTGCTGGTCGTCGACGCGTCCTCGCAGTCGCGGTCGGTGGCGGCGCTGGTCCACGGCTTCGCCTCGTTCGACCCTCAGGTGCGGCTGGGGGGCGTGATCCTGAACAAGGTCGGCTCAGACCGGCACGAGGTGATGCTCCGGGAGGCGCTGGAGGAGGCCGGGATGCCGGTCCTCGGCGTCCTGAGGCGGGCTCCGCAGGTGGCTGCCCCTTCCCGTCACCTGGGTCTGGTCCCGGTGGCCGAACGCCGCCGCGACGCGGTCGCCTCTGTCGCGGCGCTGGCGGAGCAGGTCCGCCAGGGCTGCGACCTGGACGCGCTGATGGCCCTGGCACGGACCGCTCCGCCATTGGCCTGCGAAGCCTGGGCTCCGTACGAGGCTCTGTTCCCCCACCCCGCCCCTTCCCGAAACTGGGGCTCCGCCCCAGACCCCGCGCCTCAATCGCCGGCGGGGCTGGATATTGCCGCTGCGCGGCATCTTTCAGCCCGTCCGGCGTTTGAGGACCGGGTCCGGGCAGAGCCCGGTTTCGGGAAGGGGCGGGGTGGGGGACCTGTCATCGCCGTCGCCGGAGGGGCCGCGTTCACGTTCTCGTACGCCGAGCACTCGGAGCTGCTGCAAGCAACCGGCGCGGAGGTGGTCACCTTCGACCCCCTGAGGGACACCGCGCTGCCCGACGGAACCACCGGCCTGGTGATCGGCGGCGGGTTCCCCGAGGTGTACGCCCCCGAGCTGTCCGCCAACGAGCCGCTCCGCAAGGCCGTCGCGGCGTTCGCCGCAGCCGGTGGCCCGGTGGCCGCCGAATGCGCCGGGCTGCTGTACCTCGCCCGTTCGCTGGACGGGAAGCCCATGTGCGGGGTGCTCGACGCCGACGCGCGGATGTCGGAGCGGCTCACGCTCGGGTACCGCGAGGCGGTGGCGGTGTCCGACAGCGTCCTCGCACCGGCCGGCACCCGGCTGCGCGGGCACGAGTTCCACCGGACGGTGATCGAGCCGGGCGCCGGCACCGCGCCCGCGTGGGGGTTCACGCATCCGGAACGCCGGGTCGAGGGCTTCGTGGAGCGCGGCGTGCACGCCAGCTACCTGCACACCCACTGGGCGGCGGAGCCGTCCGTGGCCCTGCGGTTCGCCGAAGCCGCGGCAGCGCACCGGTGAGTGGAAGACCCTCGTCAGGGCCGGTCCGGCCCCCGCTGCGGTCAGTCCGCGAGACCCACCACCAGCCAGATCCCGGCCACCCCGCCCACGGTGCACATCAGCGTGGACAGGGCGGGGTGCTTGTGGTGGGCCTCGGGCAGGATCTCGGCGGCGGCCAGGTAGAGCAGGACCCCGCCGAAGAATCCGAGGTACGCACCGAGCGGTTCCTCCGGAAGGGTGAACAGCAACGTGGACGCGGCGCCCACGACGGGGGCCACGGCGTCCGCGAACAGCATGATCAGCGCCTTGCGGCGGGCGTTCCCGTACAGCCGGGTGAGCGTGTACGTGTTGAACCCGTCGGCGAAGTCGTGGGTGACGACGGCCAGCGCCACGGCCACGCCCATCCCGCCGCCGACCTGGAACGCGGCGCCGAGGGCCACCCCGTCGGCGAGGCTGTGGCCGACCATGGCGGCGGCCGCGGTCAGGCCGACCTGGGGGACCCGTTCTCCGTGGTCGCCGTGCCCGTGGCCGTGCCCCTCGGCGTCCAGGTCCCCGTTCTTGCCTCCGTGGGAGGCCTGGCGGACGGCCAGCAGGCGTTCGACGCAGTGCGCGACCAGGAACCCGCCGACGAAGAGCAGCAGGGCGAGCGGGACCCCGAACACCTCGCCGCCCGCGGCATGCATGGCCTCCGGCAGCAGGTCGAGGCCCACGACGCCGAGCATCAGCCCGCCGGCAAGGCCCAGCACGAGGTGGCGGCGGTCGGTGACGCGCTGCGCCGTCCATCCGCCTGCCAGGGTCATCAGGAACGCGCCCAACGCCACGATCACGGCCATGTTCCCTTGCATACCGACTCCTCGCCGCCCGCGCACTTCCGCGCCCGGGTGGCGGACCACGGGCGGTTGACGAACACCAAAACCCCGACAAGCCCGACGAGCACGACGAGCACGACGACTGAAACCGACTGAGACCGAATGGAACGGGTGAACCTGGTGGGCGAGTACACGACGCAGCTTGTGGTCGGGGTCGGCGGCCGCGCGGGGGTGTCCGTGGCCGAGGTCTGCGCGCTGGTGGAGGAGACCCTGCGCGGTGCCGGGCTGTCGGCGAAGGCCGTGACGGCGCTGGCCACGGTGGAGGCGAAGGCGGTGGAGGCGGGGATCGCGGGCGCGGCGGAACGTTTCGGCGTGCCGCTGCTCAGCTATCCCGCCGACCGGCTGGCCGGGATCGCCGTGCCGCACCCCTCGGACACGGCCCGCGAGGCCGCCGGCACCCCGTCGGTGGCCGAGGCCGCCGCCCTGGCGGGGGGCGGGGAGCTCCTCGTACCCAAGCGCCGGTCGGTGGCGGCG
Organism: Streptomyces sp. NPDC059443; assembly: GCF_042750105.1. Taxonomy (NCBI): domain Bacteria; kingdom Bacillati; phylum Actinomycetota; class Actinomycetes; order Kitasatosporales; family Streptomycetaceae; genus Streptomyces; species Streptomyces sp. NPDC059443. Next base: position 18,146 of record NZ_JBHYVM010000026.1, read on the forward strand.
ACCTGCGCGGTCGCGACGGCCCACACGCACGACCTGCGCCACCACGGGGACGCGGAGGTGGCGGACGCGGGCGCGGCGCTGGTGGACCTGGCCGTGAACGTACGGGCGCACACGCCCCCGCAGTGGCTGAAGGACCGGATCGCGGCTTCGCTCGACGCCCTTTCCGCCTATCCCGACGGCCGCCGGGCCCGCGCGGCGGTGGCCCTGCGCCACGGGTTGCCGGTCGAGCGGGTGCTGCTGACGGCGGGGGCCGCGGAGGCCTTCGTGCTGATCGCGCGGGCCCTGGGCTGCGTACGGCCGGTGGTGGTGCACCCGCAGTTCACCGAGCCGGAGGCGGCCCTGCGCGACGCGGGCCACCAGGTGGAACGGGTCCTGCTGCGCGCGGCGGACGGCTTCCGCCTCGACCCGGCGGCGGTGCCGGAGGAGGCCGACCTCGTGGTGGTCGGGAACCCGACCAACCCGACCTCGGTCCTGCACCCGGCGGCCACCCTGGCGGCGCTGGCCCGGCCCGGCCGGATCCTGGTGGTGGACGAGGCGTTCATGGACGCGGTCCCGGGCGAGCGGGAGGCGCTGGCCGGGCGGACGGACATACCGGGGCTGGTGGTGCTGCGGAGCCTGACCAAGACCTGGGGGCTGGCCGGGCTGCGCATCGGCTACGTGCTGGCCGAGCCCGCGGTCATCGCGAAGCTGGCGGCGGCGCAGCCGCTGTGGCCGGTCTCCACGCCGGCGCTGGTGGCGGCCGAGGCCTGCGTGGCTCCGGCGGCGCTGGCCGAGGCGGAGGCCGCGGCCCGGCAGATCGCGGTGGACCGGGAGCACCTGCTCGCCGGGCTCGCGGAGTTCGAGGAGATCTCGGTGGCGGGCGTGGCGGAGGGCCCGTTCGTACTGATCCGGATCGAGGGCGCGATGGAGGTCCGCACCCGGCTGCGCGCGCTGGGCTTCGCCGCCCGCCGCGGGGACACCTTCCCGGGCCTGGACCGCTCCTGGCTGCGCCTGGCGGTCCGCGACCGCGCGACGACGGGCCGGCTCCTCCAGGCCCTGGACATCGCACTGACCGCCCGCTGAGCGCGCCGCATCACCCGGACGGCCGTATTCGCGGGGGCGGGAGTGGTCGCGGGATCCGGGGTGCGCGAGTATTTCCGGAGGAAATGATCATGTGAGCCGGGGGGTACGGGGATGAAGACAGCGGGGAAAATAGGCGTGGCCGCGGCGGGACTGGCCGTCGTGGGAGGCGCGGCGTTCGGCATACCGAACCTGGTCGGCAAGGACGGCACCGGCAAGGCCTCCGCCGAGCAGCGGCTCCGAGCGAAGCCGGGATCAGGCGCGAGCTCCACACCGGCCGCCAGCGCCCCCGCCGGCGCGAAGCCGTTCACGCTCGTCGGGACCGGCGACATCATCCCGTACCCGTCGATCGTCCAGCGGGCCGCCGACGACTCCGCGGAGCGGGGCGGCTACGACTTCCGGAAGATACTCGCCGGGGTCAAGCCCATCGTCTCCGCCGCCGACCTGGCGATATGCCACCACGAGATACCGTACGGCCGGCCCGGCGGCCCCTACACCGGATATCCCCTCTTCAAGGCCCCGCACCAACTGGCCGACGCCCTCAAGGACGCCGGGTACGACAGTTGCTCCACCGCCTCGAACCACACCCTGGACGACGGGTACGACGGTCTCGTCCGCGTCCTGGACAACCTCGACCGCGTCGGCGTCCGCCACGTGGGCTCGGCCCGCAGCGCCGAGGAGGCGAAGGCCCCGGCCCTGCTCGAAGCCGGCGGCGCCAAGGTCGCTCAGCTGGACTACACGTACGGGACGAACGGCGTCCCGCTCCCCTCCGGCAAGCCCTGGGCCGTGAACCTGATCGACCAGAACCGGATCATCGACGACGCCCGCGCCGCGCGCGCGGCCGGCGCGAACGTCGTCGTCCTCAGCGTCCACTGGGGCTCCGAGTGGCAGACGGCGCCCGACGAGCAGCAGCTGAAACTGGCTCAGGCGCTGACCGCCTCGCGCGGGGCGGACGGCCTCCCCGACATCGATCTGATCCTGGGCACGCACAACCACGTGCCGCAGCCCTACGAGAAGATCAACGGCACCTGGGTCGTGTACGGCATGGGCGACCAGGTGGCCAGCTTCTACGAGGCCGAGAAGGCCCGCGGCAACATGTCCTCGATCCCCCGCTTCACCTTCACCCCCTCGGCCGCCCATCCGGGCCGGTGGGAGGTGACCAAGGCCGAGTACCTCACGCAGTACTCGGACATGCGGCCGCCGTTCCGCGTCGTCTGCGCCTCCTGCGACTCCACCGGATCCGCCGACGCCACGTACACCGCCGTGGACCGCGAGGTCACCGAGGCCGTGATGTCGCGCGGCGCCGCCGAGCAGGGTCTGACGCGGGCCGTCAAGTAGCCGAGCGGCAAAGGGGCTACGAGGCCCTGCCGCGCCGGGTCGCGACCAGCGCGGCGGCGCCGAAGCCGAGCAGGATCAGCGCCCCGCCCGTGACGTACGGGGTGAGGGAACCGCCGCCGGTCTCGGCGAGGTTGGCCTCGGTGCCGGTTCCGGTGCCGGTTCCGCCCGAGGTCTGCGAGGTCCCCGTCTGGGGCTTGATGTCGGGGGTCTGCGAGGGGCTGGGGCCGGCACCGACCGGGGAGTCGCAGTGCGCTTCGGCGAGCACGATCTCGCCCTCCACCTGCGCCACGTTCAGATCGAGCGGGTTCACGGACACCTTGAGCCTCAGCGCGGTCGCGGCGGCCGTGGAGGAGGTGGTCCCGGCGGCGGAGAGCTCCAGGCTGACCAGGCCGACCTTGGGGACCTCGACCTTGGTGGGCCCGCTCGCCGCAACGGTGATCTTCTTGCCGAGGACGGTCACCGCACCGGGGACGGCGGAACTGGCCACCGGCTTCTTGCCCGCCTCGCAGACGGCCTTGGAGGTGACCTTCTCCACCTCGATCAGGGCGAGCGCCGGCAGTCCCGGCACGTGCACCCGGGCCTTGGCCAGGTTGGCCTCCGCCTGGGCGCGGTGCCCGTCGGCGGTGGCCATGGAAGTGGCGACGTCGGCGCGCAGCACGCTCACCGGCGCTCCGCCCTCGACCCCGTCGAGCGTGACGGTCAGCGCGGTCTTCGTCGCGTCCGCCGGGGCGGTGACCTCGTTGAGGGTCGCCTTCAGCGGGACGTGCACGGTCTTGTTGAGCAGGCCCACGTCCAGTCCGGCGCGCAGGACGACGGCGCCGGCCTTTCCTTCGCCGGAGCCGTGCTGCCCGGTGGCGAAGGCGGGCGGGGCGGCGAGGAGGGCTACCGCTCCCGTGGCGAGGAGCGCGGCCACGGGCATGCGGAAGGTGTTGCTGTTCAAGGTGGTGGAACCCCCAGGGAGATGGGAGCCGTCGCGCCGCCAATGGGGGACATTGCGCGCGCCGACGGCCTCGACCCCGGAATCTTTACGCACTGAGAGTGAACGGGTGCCAACCCGGCGTGAGTTCACCCCAAAGGGTGGTTTCCACGCATAGGTTCGAATAAATACGCCCCATCCGGAACGGCAGTTCCCTCCCGTCACGGCCGGTGCGCACCTCGCGCCCCCGAAAGGCATCTCTAACGACCGGGCGGCCGCCCGCGTCACGCGCGGTCAACTCAGGCGACCACGTTGCCGTTCACCACCACCCGCAGCGGCTGCGCCAGCGCCCGTACGTCGGCCCGCGGATCGCTCGCGTAGACCACCAGGTCGGCCGGCGCCCCCTCGGTCAGGCCGGGCCTGCCGAGCCACTCGCGCGCCCCCCAAGTCGTCGCCGAGAGGGCCTCCAGCGGCGGGATCCCGGCCTTGACCAGCTCTGCCACCTCGGCGGCGACCAGGCCGTGCGGCAGGGAACCTCCCGCGTCCGTGCCCACGTAGACCCCGATGCCGGCGTCGTGGGCGGCCCGGACGGTGTCGTAGCGGCGCTCGTGCAGTCGGCGCATGTGCGCCGCCCAGCCGGGGAACTTGGCTTCGCCGCCCGCCGCCATCTTCGGGAAGGTGGCGATGTTCACGAGGGTCGGGACGATCGCGACCCCGCGCTCCGCGAACAGCGGGATCGTGTCCTCGGTGAGCCCGGTGGCGTGTTCCACGCAGTCGATGCCCGCCTCGACCAGGTCGCGCAGGGAGTCCTCGGCGAAGCAGTGGGCGGTGACCCGGGCGCCGAGCCGGTGGGCTTCGGCGATGGCCGCCTCCACCTCGGCGCGCGGCCAGCAGGCGGTCAGGTCCCCCACCTCGCGGTCGATCCAGTCGCCGACCAGCTTGACCCAGCCGTCGCCGCGCCGGGCCTCGCGGGCGACGTACTCGACCAGGTCGGCCGGCTCGATCTCGTGGGCGAAGTTGCGGATGTAGCGGCGGCTGCGGGCGATGTGCCGGCCTGCCCGGATGACCTTCGGCAGGTCCTCGCGGTCGTCGATCCAGCGGGTGTCGGACGGGGATCCGGCATCGCGGATGAGGAGGGTGCCGGCGTCGCGGTCGGCCAGGGCCTGGCGTTCGGCGGTCCGCGCGTCCACGGGTCCGTGGGCGTCGAGTCCCACGTGACAGTGCGCGTCGACCAGCCCGGGGAGCACCCAGCCGGACACCTCGGTGATCTCGCCGGGCCCGCGCGGGCGCTCGTAGGAGACGCGCCCGCCGATCACCCACAGCTCGTCGCGCACCTCCTCGGGCCCGACCAGCACCCGCCCCTTCACGTGCAGCACAACACCGGGGTCACCTTTGACGTCGTCGCTCATGTCGGCACTGTACGTGCGTGATCGGTAGGCTCTCCAGGTCGCTCCGGACGATTCCGGACAACCCGAGACAACCGATTCGGACGAAGAGAGCACCACCGTGAGCCACCCCCTCCTGGACCTTCCGCCCCTGACCGCCGCGCGGTTCGCGTCGATCGAGCGGGGCGTCGCGGAGCTGCTCGGCACCCGGGCCGACGTGGTGATCACGCAGGGCGAGGCGCTGCTCCCCCTGGAGGGGTGCATCCGCTCCGGCGCGCGGCCCGGTTCCACCGCGCTGAACATCGTGACCGGCCCCTACGGCACCACCTTCGGCAACTGGCTGCGCGACTGCGGGGCCACCGTCGTGGACCTCGCGGTCCCCTTCGACACCGCCGTCACGGGCGCGCAGGTGGCGGACGCCCTGGCGGCGCACCCGGAGATCGACTTCGTCTCGCTGGTGCACGCGGAGGCGGCCACCGGGAACACGAACCCGGTGGCGGAGATCGGCGAGGCCGTACGGGCCCACGGGGCGCTGTTCATGCTGGACGCGGTGGCCTCGGTGGGCGCGGAACCGCTGCTGCCGGACGAGTGGGGCGTGGACCTGTGCGTGATCGGCGCGCAGAAGGCGATGGGCGGACCGGCGGGCGTCTCGGCCGTGTCGGTCTCGGACCGGGCGTGGGCCCGCTTCGCCGCGAACCCCGCCGCCCCGAGGCGCTCGTACCTCTCCCTCCTCGACTGGAAGGAGCGCTGGATCGACGGCGGGCGCAAGGCGCTGCCGCACGCGCCGGCGCAGCTGGAGATGCTGGCGCTGGAGGCCTGCCTGGACCGCATCGCGGCCGAGCGCCTGCCCGCCGTGACGGCCCGCCACGCGGCCGCTGCGGCGGCGACCCGCGCGGGCGCGGTGGCGCTGGGCATCGCCCCGTACGTGGCCCAGGACGCGGCGGCCGCCCCCGTGGCCACCACCCTGCGGGTCCCGGAGGCCTCCCTGGTGGCGGCGAAGGCCCTGGCGGCGGACCCGGCGGTCCCCCTCGTGGCGGGCGGCGGCGCCCTGGCCCAGGAGATGGTCCGGGTCAACCACTACGGGCCGGCGGCCTCCCTGGAAACCGTCCGGTCCTGCCTGGTGGCCCTGGCCGCGGCCCTGTCCCTGGACCCGGCCGCGGGCCTCGCGGCAGCCGGGGCGGCCTGGTCGGCGGCGCCGTCCGCCTGACGGACGGCCTTCAAGGCCTCAGGACCTCAGGACCTCAGGACCTCAGGACCTCACGAGAGCAGGTCCAGCAGCCGGTCCACGTCCGCCTCCGTGTTGTAGAGGTGGAAGGAGGCCCGCAGGTTGCCCGCGCGGGCGGCCGTGGCGATGCCCGCGGCGAGCAGGGCGGGCTGGCGGTCGGCCAGTCCCGGGACCGAGACGATCGGGGCGTCGCCGGGGACCGGTTCGTGGCCCAGCCGGGCGAGGCCGGCGCGGTAGCGGGCGGCCAGGGCGGTGTCGTGGGCATGGACGGCTTCGATGCCGATCCGCTCCAGCAGGGCCAGCGAGGGTTCGGCGGCGTGGTAGCCGAGGAAGGCCGGGGACTCGTCGAAGCGGCGCGCTCCGTGGGCCAGTTCGGTCATCGGGCCGTAGGTGGAGTCCCACATCGACTCGGCCGCCACCCAGCCTGCGTGCAACGGGGTCAGCGTGGACTGGGCTTCCTCCGAGACCGTGAGGTACGAGACCCCGCGCGCGCCCAGCAGCCACTTGTACCCGGCGGTGACCGTGTACTCGTACGGCGAGGCGTCGAACGGCAGCCAGCCCGCCGCCTGCGTGGCGTCGACCAGCATGCGCGCCCCGTGGGCGTCGGTCGCGGCGCGTACGGCCGCCAGGTCCGCCGTACGCCCGTCGGCGGACTGTACGGCGCTCAGCGCGACCAGCGCGGTGTCCGGGCCGACGGCTTCGGCGATCGACTCCAGCGGGGCGAAGCGGACCTTGAGGTCGTCGCGCACCACGAAGGGATTGATGACGGAGGCGAAGTCGCCCTCGGGGCACAGGACTTCGGATCCGGCCGGGAGGGCGGCCGAGATCAGTCCGACGTGGGTGGCCACGGCGGAGCCGACGGCCACCCGATCCGGGGCCACCCCGACGAGGCGGGCGAAGGCGTCCCGGACCCGGTCCACCCGGCCGAAGTCGCCGAATCCGGCCGGGATTCCGGCCCCGGCGGCCTCGGCCAGGCTCCGCACCTCGGCGACGGCCACCCGCGGGAGGACGCCGCACGTGGCGGTGTTGAGGTAGGTGGTGGAGTGCGCGAACTCGGCGCGCACGGCTTCGGGCGGCAGGAGATCCATGGCTTCACTCTGCGCCAGGATCAACCCAAAGTCCATTGCCGGGTTTTGCGCGCTACACCAAAGGATTACTTATGCAGAACCGCCCGGGAGCGGCACCCGGAAGTGCCGCCCCGAAGCGCCGCCCCGAAGCGGTGTCAGTGCTGCGGCACCGCGCAGCTGCCGTCGGGCTCGCACACCTCGCCGTCGGGGGCGGCCGGGGTGAGGACCTCGCGCCCGGCCCATGCCTGCTCCAACGCCCGGGTGAAGACCTCGGCGGGCTGGCCGCCGGAGATTCCGTAGCGGCGGTCGAGCACGAAGAACGGTACGGCGCTCGCGCCCAGTTCGGCCGCTTCCCGCTCGTCGGCCCGCACCTCGGCGGCGTAGGCCGAGTCGTCGGCCAGGACCGTGCGGGCCTCCGCCTCGTCCAGCCCGGCCTCCACGGCGAGTTCGACCAGCGTCTCGGGGTCGAAGACGGAGCGCTCCTCGCCGAAGTTGGCGCGGTAGGCGAGGTCGAGCAGCTCCTCCTGGCGGCCGCGGGCGGCGGCCAGGTGCAGCAGGCGGTGGATGTCGAAGGTGTTGCCGTGGTCGCGGCCCTCGGTCCGGTACGTCAGCCCCTCGGCACGGGCGCTCGCCGCGACGTGCTCCTCCATGCCGCGGGCCTCGTCGAGGGTGCGGCCGTACTTCTTGGCGAGCATCTCCAGGACGGGGGCCACCTCACCCTTGGGCCCGTTCGGGTCGAGCTCGAAGGAGCGGAAGACGACCTCGATCTCGTCGCGGTGCGCGAACTCGGCCAGCCCCTTGGTGAAACGGGCCTTGCCGATGTAGCACCACGGGCAGGCGATGTCGCTCCAGATCTCGACGCGCATGTTCCTTCTTCTCTCCACGGAATCAACTGTTCCGGGTTCAACCAATCCCGGTCCGGTCTCATTCCCCGGACGGTTCCCCCACCGTGAGCCAGAGGATGCGGTGGGAACCGGCCTGGGCTCCGGCGGGGTCCGGGAGCCAGCCGTGGGTGGCGTAGAAGGCCTGGGCGCGGAGGTTGTGCTCGTAGACCTCCAGGCGGACCCTGCGGATGCCCGCGCGGCGCCAGGCGTCGAGGCAGGCCGCGTGCAGGGCGGCCCCGGTGCCCCGGCGCCAGTGGACGGGGTCCACGTGCAGCTGGGTCAGGGTGGTCTCGCCGCCGTCGGTGCGGAAGGCCGCGACCCCGGTGAGCTCCCCGTCCCGCTCGGCGCAGAGCACCCCGCCGTCGGTGCCGGTCCGGGTGACCGCCCGGGACCAGCCCTCGCGGGTGCGCGCCAGCTCGGCCGCGCCGCCGAAGCTCTCCTCGGGGATCCGGCCCCGGTAGTAGGTGGCACGGGCCCGGGTGTGGAGGGCGGCGATGGCGTCGAGGTCGGCGGGGTGCGCTGTCCGGATCATGGACAAGGAAACGCGCCGGGAACCCCGTCGGGGGGGGGGGGGGGGGGCGCGCCGCGGGGGCCCCCCCCCTGGGGGGCCCCCGTCCCCTGACGCGGGGGGCCGCGCAGGGGGGGGGGGCGCCGGGGCCGGGTTGTGGTGGGGGGCGTGGGGTCCGGGGGGGGGGGGTTGGGCGGTCGGTTAATTGCACACGACACGGGGCGGGCACCCCGGGGGGGCCCGGCCGCGTTTCCCGCGCATCGGGAACCCACCGGATTCGGCCACACGTACGGGACACGTGCGAGACGCGTACGGGGCTGCCGGGCGAGGCTACTTCTTCAGCCACGCCTCCATCATCTTCTGCGCGACGGGAGCGGCCAGCTTGCCGCCGCCGATCTCGGAGCGGTCGGTGTCCGAGCGCTCGATCACGACGGCCACCACGATCTGCTTGCCGTTCAGCTTCCCGTACGAGGTGAACCAGGCCAGCGGCGCGAGGCTGTTGTTCACGCCGCGCTGGGCGGTACCGGTCTTGGCCCCGACCTCGGCGCCGTCGACCAGGGCGTTCTTGCCGCCGCCCTCGGTCGCGACCGTCTTCATGGCGTCGCGGATCATCGAGGCGGTCTTCTCGTTCATCACCTGCTGGGACTTCGGGTCCTTGAAGCTCTCCAGCACGTTGCCGTTGGAGTCGGTGACCTCGGAGACCTCGTGCGGGGAGACCAGCTTGCCGCCGTTCTCGATCGCGGCCGTCACCATCGCCATCTGGAGCGGGGTGGCCTGGACGTCGAACTGGCCGATACCGGTCTGCGCGACCTGGTCGACCGACATCTTGTCCTTCGGGTACTTGCTGGTCGGGTTGGTCCACACGGGGACCTTCTGCACCACGTTGAAGCCGAGCTTCTCCGCCATGGCGCGCATCTTCCCCTGGCCCAGCTTGTGGGCGAACTCCGCGAAGACGTTGTTGCAGGACAGCTTCAGCGCGGTCCGGGGGGAGACGTTGTTGCAGGCCTCGTTGCCCGCCTCGCTGGGCAGCTTGGTCACGGTGCCGGGGATCGTGTAGTCGCCGGGGATCCCGGTGGGCGTGTCGATGTTCGTGACCAGGCCGTCCTCGATGGCCGCCGCCAGGGTGACCAGCTTGAAGGTGGATCCCGGTGCCTGCGGCTTGCGCAGCGCCGTGTTCTCCATGGCCTTGCCCTTGTCGGCGCCGAGCGCGTCCCACGCCTTCTGCTCCGCCTCGCCCGCGCCGGCGATGGTGCCCGGATCGAAGGTCGGGTTGTTCACGACGGCCAGGATCTCGCCGGTGGCCGGGTCGATGGCCACGGCGGAGCCCTGCTTGTCCTGGAGGGCGTCCCAGCCCGCCTTCTGGACGTCCTTGTCGATGGTCGTCAGGACGTTGCCCGGGGAGGCGCGCTTGTTGGTGAGCGTGTCCATGATGCTCTTGAGCCGGTTGTCCGAGCCGTTGAGGACGTCCTTGTAGACGCCCTCCAGCATGCTCGCCCCGAATGCCTGGGAGCTGTAGCCGGTGATCGGCGCGTACAGCGGTCCGTCGGTGTACGTCCGCTTGTACGCGAAGTCCTTGCCGCCCGTCTTCGTGGAGCCGGTGATCGGTTCACCGCCCACGATGATGTTCCCCAACGGGTTCTCGAACTTCCCGATGAGGTTCCGCCGGTTGTTCTCGTCGTCTGCGAGGGCCTGGCCTTGATATGCCTGCACCCAGGTGACCCGCACCAAAAGGGCCAGCACCAGAAGCAGACAGAAGACCGACGCACGCCTGATCGTCTTGTTCATCCCCCAGAAGGACGTCCCAGCGGTGCCGGCCGTTCCGCTCTGCCCCGATTGTGGCGGAGTTCTCAGCCTTTCTTCATGGGGAAACCTCCCTCGTACGCCGCGATGACCGCCTGGGTACGGTCCCGGGAGCCGGTCTTGGCCAGCACCGCGGCCACGTGCGTCTTCACCGTCTGCGGACCGACCCCGAGGCGCTCGCTCACCTCGTGGTTGGACAGCCCGGCGGCCATCAGGCGCAGTACGTCGGCCTCCCGGTCCGTGAGCCGGGCCACCCAGGGCGCGGCGCCCGGTCCGGCGCCGGCCGGGGTGTGGGCGGCGGCCAGGGAGCGGACGGCCGCCGGGAAGAGCAGCGAGTCCCCGCGGGCCACGAGCCGGACCGCGCCGATCAGCTCGTCGGGGTGGGACCGCTTGAGGAGGAACCCGGCGGCTCCCGCGCGCAGCGCGTCGTAGACGTACGCGTCGTTCTCGAAGGTGGTGACCACCACGACCCGCGGCGGGGCGTCCATGGTGGCGAGGATCCGCCGGGTCGCCTGGATGCCGTCGACCTCGGGCATCCGGACGTCCATCAGCACCACGTCCGGGGCCAGGGCCCGGACCACGGACACGGCCTCGGCGCCGGTGGCCGCCTCCCCGACGACCTCCAGATCGGGCTCGGCGTCGAGGATGACGCGCAGGGCGGTGCGGACCATCCGCTCGTCGTCGGCCAGGACGATGCGCAGCGGCGGCCGGGCCGGCGGGGTCATCGCGGGCCCCCGCCGAGCGGGAGGACGGCCCGCAGCCGCCAGCGGCCCGCGTGCGGCCCGGCCTCTACGTGCCCGCCGAGCAGCACGGCCCGCTCGGCGGCCCCGCGCAGCCCCCGTCCCCCGGTGGTCCGGGCCGCCGCAGCGGCGGCCGGTTCGTTCGTCATGGTGATCTCCAGTTCTTCGTGTCCGCCGCGCATCCGTACGAGGATCCGCAGATCGACCGGGCCCTCCCCGTGCCGCAGCGCGTTGCTCAGCCCCTCCTGCACGATCCGGTACGCCTCGCGCGAGGCGATCGCCGGGAGCCACTCCCAGTCCCCGGCCGGTCCCGGGTCCTGGAGGGCGGCGATCGGTGTCCCGGAGGCCCGGCTCCGGTCCAGCAACCCGTCGAGGTCCCCGGCCAGCGTCGGCGCGGGCGCGGCTCCCCCGGCACCGGAGCCGCCGCCGGCCGCCGTGCCGTCGCCCTCCCGCAGCAGGCCGAGCACCGCGTCCAGCTCTCCCACCGTGCGCCGGGTGGTGTCCTCGATCGCGGCGAGCGCCTCCCGTACGAAGCCGGGGTCGGTGTCGAGCACCCGCCGGGCGGCGCTCGCCTGGAGGGTGACCGCGCTCAGCGCGTGCCCGACGGAATCGTGGAGCTCGCGGGCCAGCCGGTTGCGCACCGCCAGGTCCGCGGCCCGCTCCTCGGCCGCCGCCAGCCGGTCCGCCGCCGTCGGCCCGAGCAGCACCGGCGCCAGCCGGACCAGCAGCGCCCCGGCCCCGACGGCGCACAGGACGAGCCCGGTCAGCAGCCCGATCCCGAACAGGGGGGCCAGGTACACCCCGGCCCGTACGTCGAACCAGCCCAACCTGAGCGGCACCTCCCGCAACCCGCTCACCAGCGGCAGGGCGATCAGCACCACCGCGGCGGGCGGCACCGCCAGGGTCATTCCGCTGACCAGCGCCCCGACCCCGAGGTGCACGGTCCACCAGGCGGAGGTCCTTCCCCTGGCGGCCCAAGTCCGGGCCGGTCCCTGCGCGAGCCGCTCCCCCGCCACCCCGGTCAGGGCTCGGACGGCGGTCACCGACATCGGCCGGACCAGTCCGAACAGCCCGGTCGCGGCGACGAGCGGCAGGGCCAGGGCGTAGGCGGCGAGGCTGAGCGGCAGCGAGTTGAGCGCGTTGACCCCGCCCCCGAGGACCCCGACCACCACCTGCGTCAGCAGGAAGTACGGCATCAGCAGGGCCCCGCCGAGGATCAGGTGCACCCACCGCAGCCGGGCCCGCGCCCCCAGCAGCCGGCTCGGGCCGCCGCTCGCCCCCGCCTTCATCACACCGTGCGGCGGGAGGCGAGGAACCGGGTGAGGACGGCCGCGCCGAGCATTCCGGTGATCATCTGACCAGAGTAGGCCAGGTAGATCATCGTGGAGGGGCTTCCGCCCGCAACGTCCGGGCCCAGTACGGCTATCAGCAGCCACGCCCCCCAGCTGAAGGTCGCCGCCGACCCGATCCAGGCGAGGCACAAGGGCCACCGCACCGCCCGGTCCCCGCCCCGGGCCAGCAGCAGCACCCCGGCGGCGGCCGCGAGCGCGCACAGCGCGTGGACCACGTTGACCACGCCCGTCTCCGCGGAGTACACGGCGACCTGGTCCTTGCTCAGCCCGGCCGTGCCACCGAAGGCCCAGTACAGGTGCGTCGCGGCCACCACCGTGCCCAGCGCCGCCGAGGCTCCCGCCACCACCCCCGTGGGTGACGGGAGCCTCTTCCCCAGCACGCCCTGCCAGCGCGTGCCCCAGCGCTCCCGCGCATAGGGCACGAACAGCCCGGCCAGGGCGAGTCCTTGGAGCATGAAGCCGGAGTAGACGACGTTGAACACCCAGGGGTCGAGGAAGGGCACCCGGGCGGCCTGCGCCGCCTCGTCCGCCCCCATGCCCAGCGCCTTGACGAGCATCTGGCCCGGGAACGCGGTGAGGATCGGGGTGAGCAGGCCGGTCGCGACGAAGACCGGGAGGATCATCAGCCACGACGGCACCCTCGTGCCCCAGGGGCGGGTGAGCACCAGCACGAGCAGGATCACGGTGGCGTCCATGACCAGCGTGGCCGCGTTCGCCACGGTGAAGAACAGCCCGCGCTCCAGGAGCACGCTGCCGTCCGGTATGCCGATCCTGCTCCCGCCCAGCCAGGCGGCCTTCAGCGCCAGGTACGGGAGGGTGGCGGCCAGGGCCGCCGCCCGCAGGATCTGCCGCCCGGTCCCCAGGGCGGGGGCCGGGGCCGACGGCTGCGTGGCGAAGTCCGTATCGCTCGTGTGAACCGCTCGTGTGGTCATGACCCAACGGTCCCGCGTCCGCCGCGCCGCCACCTCCCCCGTGAAGGGGAACCGCCTCCCCCGCCCGGGGGAGGAACCGCGCCCTCCGCCGCCCCGCCCGCGCCTACATCCGCCGCGTCACCACCGACAGCCGGTCCCGCGCCTCGAACAGCGCCGCCTTGATGGCCTGTTCGTGCCCCGGCGTCAGCCGCGCCACCGGCACCGAGCAGCTCACCGCGTCCCGGGCCGGCGTCCGGTACGGCACCGCCACCCCGAAGCAGCGCAGCCCGAGCGTGTTCTCCTCCCGGTCCACCGCGTACCCCTGTTCCCGCACCAGGGCCAGCTCGTCGATGAGCCGGTCCCGGTCGGTGATGGTGTGCTCGGTGACCGGTTCCAGCCGCCGCGGCAGGAGTCCCCGTACCTCTTCGTCGGTGTGCGTGGCCAGCAGCGCCTTGCCGAGCGCCGTCGAGTGCACGGGCAGCCGCCGCCCGACCCGGGTGAAGGGCCGCAGATAGTGCTGGGACTGGCGGGTCGCGAGATAGACCACGCTCGTCCCGTCCATCCGGGCCAGGTGGATGGTCTCCGTCGTATCGTCGGAGAGCCGGTCCAGCGTCGGCCGCGCCGCCGCGACGACCTCGTCCCCGTCGATGTACGAGCTGCCGACCAGCAGCGCCCGTACGCCGATGCCGTACCGCGTACCCGTCGCGTCCGTCTCCACCCAGCCCAGGTTCACCAGGGTGCGCAGCAGCATGTAGAGGCTGGATTTGGGCAGGGAGAGGTCGTTCTGGATGTCGGCCAGGCTGTGCAGCCCCGGCCGCGAAGCGAAGTGTTCCAGCAACTGGACCGTGCGCACCGCCGACTTGACGGCCGCCGGTGCGCCCGAGCCCCCCGACTCAGCTGTCGTCATTCGCCTTCGTGCCCCTCTGTCGCTGTGCCCGGTTCCGGCTCGGCTCCGGTTCGTCCCTTGTCAGACCGGAAGGCGCGGAAATAGAGTCCCCACAGGATGTGATCATTCATCCAGCGGAACGGCGTTCAGAATACTGAACGCATCCGTGCGGGTCAGCGTAGATCCAGGAGGCAGTTCGCCATGGCAGCAACACCAGTCTGGAGTGTGGACCCCCGCACCGGGAAGCAGCGCGAGCAGGTTGCGGTGGAGGCCACACCCCAGGAGGTGGACGAAGCCGTGCGCGCCGCCCACGCGGCCCGCGTCGCGCTCGCCGACGCCGTCGCCCGGGCCGCCTTCCTGCGCGCCGCCGCCGATCTCCTCGACGAGGCCGCCGCGCACGTCATCGAGGCCGCCGACGCCGAGACCGCGCTCGGCCCCGGCCGGCTCACCGGCGAGCTCGCCCGCACCACCGGCCAGCTGCGCGCCTTCGCCGACGCCGTGGACGAGGGCTCCCACCTCGACATCCGCATCGACCGCGCCGACCCCACCACCACCCCGCCCCGCCCGGAGCTGCGCCGCTACAAGGTGCCGCTGGGCGTGGTCGCGGTGTACGCCGCCTCGAACTTCCCGCTCGCCTTCTCCGTCCCCGGCGGGGACACCGCCAGCGCGCTGGCCGCGGGCTGCCCGGTCGTGGTCAAGGCGCACCCCGACCACCCGGCCACCTCCGAGCTGTGCGCCTCGCTGCTGCGCCGGGCGGCCGTCGCCGCCGGGCTGCCGCCCGAAGTGGTCTCCGTGGTGCACGGGTTCGACGCGGGCCTGGAGCTGATCCGCCACCCGCTGATCACCGCCGCTGGGTTCACCGGCTCCATCCGGGGCGGGCGGGCCCTGTTCGACGCCGCCGCCGCGCGGCCCGTGCCGATCCCCTTCCACGG
This sequence comes from Streptomyces sp. NPDC059443, assembly GCF_042750105.1. Lineage (NCBI taxonomy): Bacteria > Bacillati > Actinomycetota > Actinomycetes > Kitasatosporales > Streptomycetaceae > Streptomyces > Streptomyces sp. NPDC059443. The sequence goes on from NZ_JBHYVM010000026.1 coordinate 33,149, forward strand.
GGAACTGGGCTCCCTGAACCCCGTCGTGGTCACGTCGGCGGCCGCCGCCGAGCGCGCCGAGGAGATCGGCGCCGGGCTGGCGGGATCCGTCACCCTCGGGGTCGGCCAGTTCTGCGTCAAGCCCGGCCTGGTCCTCGTACCCGAGGGCGCGGACGGCGACCGGCTCGCCGGCGCGCTCGGCAAGGCGCTCGGCGAAACCGAACCCGGGGTCCTGCTCGACCACCGGATGCGGGAGAACTTCGTCGCCGGGGTCCGCGAGCGCGCCGCGCTGCCCGGGGTCGACGCCCCCGTCACCCCCGGCTCCGGGGGCGCGCACACCGTCGGCGCGGGCTACCTGAGCCTGCCGGCGCGGACCCTGCTGGAGGGCGGGCCCTACGAGGTGCTCCTGGAGGAGTGCTTCGGCCCCGTCACCGTGCTCGTCCGATACGCGGACCAGGGCGAGGCCGGGGCCCTGCTCGGCCGGCTCCCCGGGAACCTCACCGCCACCCTCCAGCTGTCGGCGGCCGAGGCGGCCGGCGGCCCGGGACCCGCGGCGGAGCTGATCGCCCGGGTCACGGCGCTGGCCGGGCGGATCGTGGTCAACGGCTGGCCGACGGGTGTCGCGGTGGCTCCGGCCCAGCACCACGGCGGCCCCTACCCGGCGGCGACCTCCCACTCCACCTCGGTCGGCGGTACCGCGATCGAGCGCTGGCTGCGTCCGGTGGCCTACCAGTCGGTGCCGGACGCCCTGCTCCCGCCGGAGCTGCGGGAGGCCAACCCGCTGGGGCTGCCGCGCCGGGTCACGGGCGACCGGCCCGCCTGAGGCGGTGCCGGCCGGCCTGACGCGTTGCCGGCCCGCTTAATGCGTTGCCGCCCCCGCCCCGGGGGCGGCAGTCTGCGCCCATGCCCAGACCACACGGATTCTCGTACGAACAGCTCGGCGGCCACACCGTCGCCATCACCCACCAGGGTCGGGCCGCGACCACCCTGCGGGGCAGCCGCGCCGACAAGTTCCTCGCCGAAGTCGAAGCCGGTGACGCACAGCTGGTGATGGCCCGCTGGACCGGCGCCTACAAGTTCGGCAACGAGCGGATGGCCAAGAACCACCCCAGGAACCGGGGCTGAGAACCGCCCCCCGGACCGCCCCCGGACCACACCCCGACAGCACCGGAACCGTGGCGGATCGGCCACGGGACCCGGCGAAATCTCGCCGGAGAGTAAGGGAACGGCAAAGCGGCCTCGGTCGTTCTCCCGGCATGACCGCTATGACCCCTGGTTCCAACCTGCCGCTCAATACCGTCCGGGTGACGGTCGACGTGGCTGCCCCGGTGCGGCTCGACGTGTCCGGGCTGCTCCTCGCCGCCGACGGCAAGGTGCGTTCCGACGCCGGTTTCATCTTCTTCAACCAGCCGGCCGGCCCCGGTGTCGAGTACCGGTCCGGCGGCGGTACGACACCGGACTCGATCACCGTGGACACCGGCTCGGTGCCGCAGGGGATCGAGCGGATCGTGATCACCGCCAGTCCGGACGCGGCCGGGCAGACCTTCCAGGGCATCGAGCCCACCGCCACCGTGCGGGACGCGGCGAGCGGAGCGGTGATCGCCACCTTCACCCCGCCCCGGCTCGGTACGGAGACCGCCCTGGTGGTCGTCGAGGTCTACCAGCGCGGCGGCGTGTGGAAGGTCCGCGCGGTCGGCCAGGGGTACGCGAACGGCCTCGCCGGCATCGCGACCGACTTCGGGGTCTCGGTGGAGGACGAGCCGGCTCCGGCCCCCGCCGCCCAGGCCCCGACCCCCGTGGCTCCGCCCGTGCCTCCGGCTCCCCCGGCGCCGGCCGCGTACCCGCCCTCCCCCTGGCTCGGCGCCGCGACCCCCGCGGCGGCCGCTCCGGCCCCCGTGGCCCCGCCCGTGCCCGCCGCGCCCGCGCCCGGCGCGGGGAAGGTCAACCTCGACAAGGGCCGGGTCAGCCTCCAGAAGAACCAGACGGTCTCCCTGGTCAAGAACGGCCGCCCGCTGCTCTCCCAGGTCAAGATGGGCCTCGGCTGGGAGCCCGCGTACGGCGGCCGGGACATCGACCTCGACGCCTCCGTCATCGCGTACGGTCCGCAGCGCAACCACATCGACAGCTGCTACTTCGGCAAGCTGTCCATCCTCGGCGGCTCCGTCAAGCACTCCGGTGACAACCTCACCGGCGAGGGCGCGGGCGACGACGAGGTGATCGTCGTGGACCTCGGCCGGCTCCCCGCCGACACGACGGGCCTGGTCTTCACGGTCAACTCCTTCTCCGGCCAGAAGTTCACCGAGGTGGCCAAGGCCTACTGCCGCCTGATCGACGCCGCGACCGGCGAGGAACTGGTCCGCTTCGACCTCACCGGCGCCGAGCCGCAGACCGGGGTCATGATGGCGAAGCTGATCAAGCAGTTCTCCGGCGAATGGGAGATGACGGCCATGGGCGAGTTTGTGAAGTCGCGCACAGTGCGGGGCATGGTCAAGCCGGCCGCGCAGGCACTCTGAGCAGGTGGGCGGGCACATGAAGCGACCGCGCCGCCGTTCCGGGGTGGTCCGGGTGATCGATTCCACCCTTAAACCGGAGGTGGCTGTCAGTGCCCGCCCGTAGCCTTGAACCCATGTACCAGACACTCCAGCCCGCGGGTCCCGCGCGCCCGTCCGCCGCCGAGGCGAACGACGCGATCCGGCACCTCGTCGAGAGCCGGGTGGACGGCGAGTGGCCCTCCGAGGCGTATGAGTTCCTCCTTGAGGAATGGGCCGCGGCCAGCCGCGCCGAAGACTGCTTCTAGCTCGTCCCCCCACCGACACGAAGAGCCCCCCGGCCCCCGGGGCCGGGGGGGGCGTTTTGTTTGTACCGCGGGTTTTGTTTTACCGGGGGGGTGTGGTGGTGGGGGGCGGCGCCCCCCCGGGGAGCGCGGTAGCCGCCCCGGG
>NZ_JBHYVM010000026.1:36076-86436 GCF_042750105.1 Streptomyces sp. NPDC059443
GTGTCCCACCTTGTGTATGGGGCCCCGGCCAGCCGCCCCGAACACTTATACTAGCACGCCCCCCCCCCACCACCCCTCCCCGCGGGCCAAGTGGCCCCGGCGGCTCCTTTTTCTTGTACCCGGGCTTTTCTTGTACCCGGGCTTTTCTTGTGCTCGGGGCCGGCGCCCGCCGGGTCAGCGCGTACGCCGCCACGGGCCGGTGACGGCCAGCATGATGCCCGGTTCCTGGATGTTCGCGAACAGCGTCCGCCCGTCCGGCGAGAAGCAGACGCCCGTGAACTCCGAGTACTCCGGCGCCTGCGGCGTCCCCCTGTTCATCTCGTTGCGGGCCAGCGGGTACGTGCGCCCCGACTCGGTCGCGCCGAAGAGGTGCTGCAGCCCCTGGCCGTCCTCCGCGATGATCAGACCGCCGTACGGGGAGACCGTGATGTTGTCGGGTCCGTCGAAGGGGCCGTCCCCCGCCGGGTCGGCGTTCACCCCGAACAGGACCAGCAGCCGCATCGTGCGCCGCTTCGCGTCGTAGAACCACACCTGGCCGTCGTGCGCGGCGCCCGGGCTCTCCGCGCGGGCGTAGGAGGAGACGAAGTAGGCCCCGCCGTCGGCCCACCACATGCCCTCCAGCTTGCGCGCGCGGGTCACGGCCGACGCTCCGAACTGCTTGCGCACCGAGGTGGTGCGGGCGTCACGGTCCACCACCGGCACCCAGTCGACCCCGTAGACGGTGCCGATCTTCGTCGCCCGCGAGAGGTCGTCGACGAACAGCCCGGAGCTGTCGAAGCACTTGGCCGCGGCCAGCACCCCGGCGTCGTCGGCGAGCGTACGGAGCCTGCCTCGCCCGTGGCGGAAGCCGGCCGGCGGGGTCCAGCGGTAGAACAGCCCGTTGGGGCCGGATGCGTCCTCGGTCAGATAGGCGTGGCCCTGCTTCGGGTCGATGACCACGGCCTCGTGCGCGTACCGCCCGAAGGCCTTGACCGGCTTCGGGTCGCGGTTGGCGCGGTGGTCGCTCGGGTCCACCTCGAACACGTAGCCGTGGTCCTTGGTCATCCCGTTCTTGCCGGCCAGGTCCTCGGTCTCCTCGCAGGTCAGCCAGGTGTTCCAGGGGGTCGCGCCGCCCGCGCAGTTGGTCGACGTACCGGCGACGCCGACCCATTCGGCGACCTCGCCGCCGCGGCGCACCTCGACCACCGTGCAGCCGCCGGCCGCGCCCGGGTCGTAGACGAGGCCCTCGGCGAGCGGGACGGGGTGGGTCCAGTTCGCGCGCGGGCCCTTCAGCTCGTGGTTGTTGACGAGGAGGGTCACTCCCCGGTGTCCCTCGAAGGCGGCCGTTCCGTCGTGGTTGGACGGGGTGATCTCGCCGGATTCCAGCTTCGTGACCCCGCTGTGGGTGATCACCCGGTAGCTGAATCCGGCGGGGAGGGCCAGGATTCCGGCCGGGTCGGGGAGGAGCGGGCCGTATCCCGGGCCGTGCCCATGCCCGTGGCCCTGCCCGTCGCTCAGCGAGCCGTCGTCTGCGGCGAGGGCCCCCGGGGCGGTGGCGAGTGCGCCGACCGTCCCCGTGAGCGCGACTCCCGCACCGGCGAGTGCGGTGCGGGCGGTGAAGTCTCTACGGCTGAGCGGCATCTGGTCTCCAGGGGTGGGGAGGGGTGCGCTGTCGTACGGTCGTCGGCGCACACGCTCCCGCCCGCACGTGAACGCCGACTGAACTACCCGGGAAAACGAACCAAGCCCTTCCCGGTGTCCGTGATGGCCGACTCCTTTTCGGGAAAGGCTTGTTCACCCCTGCCTCACGCGTTGCGGGACCGGGCCTTGAACGCGGCCTTCCGGGCCTCCTTCGCCGCCTTCTTGTCCGGGTGCAGCCGCCCCATCGCCTCCAGCACGTAGGCCGTCGCCGGGTGCTCCACCCGCCACGCCTGGTCGAAGAATCCGGCGTGGTGTGCGGTCAGCGACTCGATCAGGAGCGCCAGTTCCGGGGTGTCGCTCCCGCCGTCCGCAGCGAGCTGCGCCGCGATCGTGTCGACGGTCAGCCAGAACACCATCGCCTCGCCCGGAGCCGGTACGCCGGCCACCCCGCGCTCGGCCAGCCAGACCCGGGCGAGCCCGCCGAGCTCCGGGTCGTCCAGCACCGCGCGGACCGCGGGCTCGGCCTCCGCGCCCGTCCGGGCGAGGGCCTGCTGGCAGCGCAGCCGGCGCAGCGGGGCGCCCTCGTCGGCGCCGCGGGCCCCGCCGAGCAGCTCCTCGGCGGCTGCGTGCACGGGGCGCCCGGCCAGCCAGGCCTCGATCTCGGCCTGTGCGGCGCCCTCGGAGTAGTGGGAGACCACGTCGAGCAGCACGTCGGCGCCCTTGTCGGCCAGTTCGCCGACGGCAGGGGCCTCGACCCCGGCTTCCAGCATGCGCGCGCGGATCCCGTACAGGCCGAGCGGGGTCAGCCGGACCATCCCGTAGCGGGATACGTCCTCGTCGTCGGCCACCGCACCGGAGCCCGCGCCCCTGCCCGTACCCACATGGGCGCCCGCGGCGAGCTCCTCGTCGTCGGCCTCCGCCATCAGGTCCTCGTCGACGGGGCTGAACTCCACCAGTCCGATGGGCTCCAGCTGCCGGAACTGGTCGTCGAGGCGCATCATCGCGTCCGAGACCTGCTCCAGTACGGCGTCGGTCGGATCGCCCATGTCCTGCGGCACCACCATCGAGGCGGCCAGCACCGGCAGCGGTACGGGGGCGTCGGCCGCGCCTCCCTCGGCGACGGACAGGAGGTAGAGGTTGGCGAGGACCCCGTCGAGGAAGTCGGCCTCGCGGCGCGGGTTCCAGTCGAGCTGGTCGAAGTCGATCTCGCCGCCCGCGTCGAGGGCGTCCACCAGGTCGTCCAGGGCGGGCACCGCCGCGTCGGCGAGGACGGTGTCCAGGGCGGCCAGCCACAGGTCGAGCACGTCGCCGGGGGCTCCGCCGGTCACCAGCGCCAGGTCCTCGCCGGGCTCGGCGGTGCCGAACTCCCCTTGCTCCCCGCCCGGTTCCCCGGCGGCGGGGCCGTCCTCCTCCGGCTCGGTGACATCGACCAGGCCGGTGTCCACGGCCACCCGCCAGGCCTGGCTCGCGTACGCGGCGGAGTCCTCGTCGGCGGCGTCGAGGCCGAGCTCCCGGACGGCCAACGGCAGCTGCGCGGCGACGAGTTCACCGCCGATGTCCACGCGGGTGTCCGGTCCGGCCCAGCGGGCGAGGAGCACGGCGCGGGCGAACAGCGGGGCCGCGAGGGCGTCCCGGGCCAGTTCCGCGTCGGAGAGCAGCCGTACCGGCGGCAGCGTGGGGTGCGAGTCTGCGGACATGGGGGCGGTTCTCCTCGCGGGCACGGGTGATTCGGGTCGTAAGGCGCCGGGTGGTCCGGGCCGTACGGCGCCCCAGCGTAGACGCAATTCGGGCGCGCCCTGCGAGCCATCCCCTTTGGTTCATCCCACAGTCAGCCGCCGTATTCCCTGGAGGGCTTGACAACTTTGCTGGCCAAGAAGGAAATTGACGCGCGTAGATATCTCCTCCCTCCTCCTCACACCGGAGTTCCCGCCCATGCGCTCCTCGCATCCCCGTTCCGCCGCCGTCGCGGCCCTCGTCGCCTCCGCCCTGGCCACCGGCCTCCTCGCGGGCACCGCCGACGCGGCCGAGGGCGCCGCGTCCGCCGATCCGATACGCATCCACGACATCCAGGGCACCACCCGGACGTCCCCGCTCGCCGGCAAACAGGTCACCGATGTCGAGGGCATCGTCACGGGCGTCCGTACGTACGGCTCGCGCGGCTTCTGGATGCAGGACCCGAACGCCGACGACGACGCCGCCACCAGCGAGGGCATCTTCGTCTTCACCAGCTCGGCCCCGACCGTCGCCGTCGGCGACGCCGTCAAGGTCTCCGGCCTGGTCAACGAGTACGTCCCCGGCGGCGTCTCCTCCGGCAACCAGTCGGTCACCCAGATCTCCAAGCCGGCGGTGACCGTGGTCTCTTCGGGCAACGCGCTGCCCGAGGCCACCGTCATCGACGAGGACTCGGTCCCGTGCGAGTACGCCCCGGCCGGCGACCCGGCCGCCGGCGGCAGCATCAACGGCCTGACCCTGGACCCCTCGCGCTACGCCCTGGACTACTACGAGTCGCTGGAGGGCATGAACGTCAGGATCGGCACCTCCCGCGTGGTCGGCGCCACCGACCCGCACGCGGAGCTGTGGGTCACGGTCAAGGGCTGGGAGAACAACGTCAAGCGCGGCGGCACGCTCTACGGTTCCTACGAGTCCCAGAACACCGGCCGGCTCCTGATCCAGCAGCTCGCGCCCCTCGCGCAGCAGCCGTTCCCGGTGGCCAACGTGGGCGACAAGCTGGTAGGCAACACCGAAGGCCCCCTGGACTTCAACCAGTTCGGCGGCTACACCCTGGCGGCCCGCACCCTCGGCACGGTCAAGGCGGGCACCCTCGCCCCCGAGAAGACCAAGGCGCAGGCCAAGAACGAGCTCGCGGTGGCCACGTACAACGTCGAGAACCTCGACCCGACCGACCCGCAGACCAAGTTCGACAACCTGGCGAAGGCCGTGGTCGAGAACCTCGCCTCCCCCGACATCGTGGCCCTGGAGGAGATCCAGGACGACAACGGCGCCAAGAACGACGGCACCGTCTCGGCCGAGGCCACGCTGACGAAGTTCACGGCGGCGGTCGCGGCCGCGGGCGGCCCGGCGTACCAGTGGCGCTACGTCACCCCGGAGAACAACAAGGACGGCGGCGAGCCCGGCGGCAACATCCGTCAGGTGTTCCTCTTCAACCCGGCGCGGGTCTCCTTCACCGAGCGCGCCCCGGGCGACGCGACGACGGCGACCGAGGTGACGACGACGGACAAGGGCAAGGCCGCCCTGACCCACTCCCCCGGCCGCATCGACCCGTCGAACCCGGCGTGGGTGGACAGCCGCAAGCCGCTGGCCGGCGAGTTCGTCTTCCGCGGCAAGACGGTCTTCGTGATCGCCAACCACTTCGCCTCGAAGGGCGGCGACGAGGGCCTGACCTCCTCGCACCAGCCTCCGGTCCGTTCCTCCGAGGCCAAGCGGCTGCTCCAGGCGCAGGCGGTGAACGGCTTCGTCAAGAGCCTGCTGGCGGTGGACAAGAAGGCCGCGGTCCTCGCGGTCGGCGACATCAACGACTTCGAGTTCTCGGGCACGACGAAGGCGCTGGAGGACGGCGGCGCGCTGTACTCGGCGGTCAAGTCCCTGCCGAAGGCCGAGCGGTACTCGTACGTCTACCAGGGCAACTCGCAGGTGCTGGACCAGATCCTGACGAGCCCGGCGATCAAGCACTTCACGTACGACAGCGTGCACATCAACGCGGAGTTCGCGAACCAGAACAGCGACCACGACCCGCAGGTCCTGCGCTTCCGCCCGTAGCGGCCGGTGCGAAGGGGCCGGGCCGCAGCGCCGCCCGGCCCCTTTGGCACACTCGGGCCATGATCTTCCGCACCGCGACCCGCCAGGACCTGCCCGCCGTACTCGCCCTGCTGGCCCAGGATGACGGGGCGCCGGAGGAGGCTCGGCACGACGTGGGCGAGGCCCACGAGCGGGCCTTCGCCGCGATCGAGGCGGACGCGCGCAACGAGCTGCTGGTCCTGGAGGAGGACGGCACCGTCCTGGGCTGCCTCCAGCTGACGTACATCCCCGGCCTCGGGCAGGGCGGGCGGGAGCGGGCGCTCGTGGAGGCGGTACGGATCCGCGCGGACCGGCGGGGCGGGGGCCTGGGGGCCCAGCTGATGGAACGGGCGGCCGAGCGGGCGCGCGAACGCGGCTGCGGCCTGATGCAGCTGACCAGCGACAAGCGCCGCACCGCCGCCCACCGCTTCTACGAACGCCTGGGCTTCGCCCGGAGCCACGAGGGCTTCAAACTCCGGCTGCTCTAGCCTTCCGACCGGCCGCCGGGGGGACGAGACGGGGACCTTATAGGGACCTTTGGCCCTGGCGTGACGCTCAGCACATCCCTACCCATTCGGGCGGTTCTGGTGTTGAGTGTCCCCACGCCCGATCTTGTACCGCTCTCCTTTTGGAGGACCGCGTGTTCCCCTCGATCTCCCTCGCCCAGGAAATCGGCATCGCCGTCCTGCTCGTGGCAGCCCTCGTCTGGGTCATCGGCCTCGGCCACATGCTGTGGGACAGCCGCTTCCACCACCCGCAGCCAGGCGCCTTCGAAGGCCTCTCGGTCATCCCGGCCCAGCGCGGCACCTCCGCGCACCCGCTGGAGTCGGTGGAACTGACCGAAGCGGAACAGCAGGCCTTCGCCGGCCTGGTCCGCACGATCCCCCTCCGCTGACCGACCCGGCCCCGGCCTCGGGCGCCCGCACGGGCCCAGCGCACGCGAAAGCCCTCCCCCGCTCGGGTGGGGAGGGCTTTCGCGTGAGTCCGGGCCGAAGGGGCCGGAGGGTCAGTTGTGGCTGTGGAGGACCTCGTTCAGGCCGCCCCAGGCGGCCTTGTACGGGCGGGCCTCGACGGCTCCGGTGACCGAGTTGCGGCGGAAGAGGATGTTGTTGGCGCCCGAGAGCTCCAGGGCCTTGACGATCTGGCCGTCCGGCAGGGTGACGCGGGTGCCCGCGGTGACGTAGAGGCCGGCCTCGACGACGCACTCGTCGCCCAGCGCGATGCCCACGCCCGCCTCGGCGCCGATGAGGGTGCGCTCGCCGATCGAGATGATCTGCTTGCCGCCGCCCGACAGGGTGCCCATCGTGGACGCGCCGCCGCCGATGTCGGAGCCGTCGCCGACCACGACGCCCGCCGAGATGCGGCCCTCGACCATGGAGGTGCCCAGCGTGCCGGCGTTGAAGTTGACGAAGCCCTCGTGCATGACGGTGGTGCCCTCGGCGAGGTGCGCGCCCAGGCGGACCCGGTCCGCGTCGGCGATGCGCACGCCCTTGGGGGCGACGTAGTCCGTCATCCGCGGGAACTTGTCGATCGAGGTGACCTGGAGGTGCAGGCCCTCGGCGCGCGCGTTCAGCCGGACGGTCTCGACCTGGTCGACCGCGACGGGGCCGAGAGAGGTCCAGGCGACGTTGGCCAGCAGGCCGAAGACGCCGTCCAGGTTCTGGCCGTGCGGCTTGACCAGGCGGTGGCTGAGCAGGTGCAGGCGCAGGTACGCGTCGTGCGCGTCCAGCGGCTTGTCCTCCAGGGAGGCGATCACGGTGCGGACGGCTACGACCTCGACGCCGCGGACCGCGTCCTGGCGGATCGCCTTCGGCGCGGTGGCTCCGAGCAGCTCCACGGCCTGTTCGGCGGTGAGGCGCTCGGTGCCGGCCGGGCCGGGCTCGGCGACCAGCTGGGGGGCGGGGAACCAGGTGTCGAGGACGGTGCCGTCGGCGGTGATGGTGGCAAGTCCGGCGGCGACGGCGCCGGTGGTACGCGTAGCAGTCATGTCCGAAACCTAACCGGCGACGGCCCGCGGTTGCGAACCGGTCTCATGTGCCGGTCGCGCGCGTCGCCGCACCCCCCGCCCGCCCATGATCAGCACGGTCCCCCCGGCGGCCGTGCCGAGCACCGCGCACAGCGGCCACAGCAGGCCCGGCGCAGCCTCGTACAAGGCTCCGCCGAGGGGCGCGGCGAGGACGACACCGGTGACGGAGACGCCCGCGTACAGGCTCTGGAACCGGCCGACGGCATGCTCGGGCGATTCGTCGGCCACGTACGCCATGGCGGTGGTCTTGTAGAGGATCTCGCCGAGGCTGAGCAGCACCATCATCGCGGCGGCGGTCGCGGCGCCCACCCCGAGCATCAGCATGGCGTAGCCGCCGCCCACCAGCACCAGGCCGGTGCCGATGATGTGCAGCGGGGAGCGCCGCCGCAGGGCGAGCGCGGCCGGGATCTCCAGGAGCATGACGACGCCGCCGTTGATCGCGACGAGCAGTCCGTACGCGCGGGCGTCCAGGCCGTGGTCGGCGAGGAAGGCGGGGAAGGTCGTGTACTGCTGCCGGTAGACGAGGTCGATGACGACGATCGCGCCGAGCAGGACGAGTACGGCGGGCCGCGCCCGCAGCTCCCGCCACAGCCCTCCGCGGCCCAGACCCCCGTCCGGGGCCGCGGAAGGCGTGGCGGCTGCCCTGGCCGGGACGACCCGGGCGGTCCAGAGGGCGAAGAAGAGGGTGCCGAGGCCGTCCACGACGAAGAGCCAGTCGTACGAGAGCGCGGTCGCGACGAGGGCCCCCAGCGGTGCGCCCACCGTGAAGCCCGCGTTGGACAGGCAGCGGGTGACGGCGAAGGCCTGGCGCCGGGCGCCTTCCGGCACGGTGACGGCGACCAGTGCGGAATTGGCGGCGCGGATCACCCCTGAGGCGTACTGGGCCAGCGGCAGGACGAGGGCCAGCAGGCCGGAGGGGACCGTCGGCAGGACGATGAGGGCGGCTCCGCCGAGCGCGGAGGCGGCGAGCAGCACCCGGCGGTGGCCGAAGCGGTCGCCGTACCAGCCGCCGGTGAAGTTCCCGGCGACCAGTCCGACTCCGCCGACGCCGACGACCAGGCCCGCCTGGGCGGCGCCGAGGCCGCGCGGGCCGGTCAGGTAGAGGAAGACGAAGACGAAGGTGAAGCTGACGACGGCGTTGACGAAGATCCCCGCAGCCAGCAGCCACACAACCCGCGGTACGTCCTTGACCCCTTGCAGCACACGCGTGCCCCCGTATCTCAAATGAGTGAGTTCCCTTTGGGAACTAACCATGTCACCATGTAAGCCTCGGGTCAACGGACAAAGGAGTGCCATGGCCCAGCGCACGCAGCTCGACGACGCGGACTGCTCCATCGCCCAGGCCCTCGACGTCGTGGGCGACTGGTGGACGCTGCTGATCGTGCGGGACGCCGCGCGCGGCATCGCCCGCTTCGACGAGTTCCAGCGCGAACTGGGCATGTCCCGGAAAGTGCTGACGGAGCGGCTGAAACTGCTGGTCGAGGCGGGGGTTCTGACCCGCGAGCCGTACCAGGAGCGCCCCGTGCGGCACGAGTACCGGCTGTCCCCGCGCGGGCGCGCGCTGCTTCCGGTCCTGGTCGCCCTCCAGGACTGGGGAGACACCTGGATCCTGGGAGAGGGAGAGATGACGGCGACCACTGAGGAAGCCTCGCGCGAGGCCGTACGGGTCCACGCGCTGCGCGGCACCCGACTGCCGGAGCTGCTGCTGCCGGACCGCTTCGGCGAGCTCCGCGATCCGGTGGCGCAGACCCCGTTCACCGTCCTGTACTGCTTCCCGGGCGCGTACGCACGGGCCGAGTCCTACCCCCCGGGGTGGGCCGGGATCCCCGGGGCCCGGGGATGCACCCTGGAGTCGTGCACCTACCGGGACCAGCTCGCGGAGTTCACCCGGGCGGGTGCGACCGTACACGGGGTGTCGACGCAACGACCGGACGAGCAGCGGGAGTTCGCGGAGGCGGAGGCGCTGCGCTTCCCCCTCCTCTCGGACGCGGAGCTGGGGCTCGTGGCGGCGCTGCGGCTGCCGACGTTCCGGGCGGGGGGCGTCAGCCGGCTGAAGCGGCTGACGCTGGTCGTGGACCGGGACCGGAGGATCCGCGAGGTCATGTACCCGATCCGGGACATCGAGGCGAGCGTGGCCGCCGCGCTGGCGGCGGTCCGCGAAGGCTGATGCCGTGGCTGGGCGGGCCCCCGGCGCGGGGGCGTGGCCGCGTCAGCCCCGCAGCACGCGCCCGAGGATCTCGCGCGCGTACGCCTCGTCGTACTCCCCGCCCGTCAGGAGCACCTGAAGGCTGATCCCGTCCATGACCGCCACCACCGCCCGCGCGGTCACGGGGTCCACCCGCTCCGCCAGGGCCACGGCGACGGCCTCGCACCATTCGGCCGCCACCGGGCGCAGCGCCGGGCGGCGCAGGGCGGCCAGGTAGAGCTCGTACTCCAGCTCCGCGCGCGCCCGGTCCGCCGACAGCAGCTCCCCCAGCAGCCGGGCCAGCGCCTCCGCGAGGTCGCTCCCGGGGGCCAGCACCGGGGTGAACGCCTCGTTCGCCTGCCGCAGCGCCGCCACCAGCAGATCGTCCAGGGTGGCGAAGTGGTACGTGGTCGACCCGAGCGGGACGTCCGCCTCCGCCGCCACGCTCCGGTGGCTCAGCCCCGCGATGCCCTTGGCGCCGACCACCCGGATCGCCGCGTCGATGATGCGCTGCCTGCGCTCGGGGTCGTACCGGCGGGCCATCAGTGGCTCGCCCCGCCGAGGTTCAGCAGGACGACCCCGGCGATCACGAGCACGATCCCGCCGATCTTCGCGGCCGTCGCCGCCTCCCCCATGAAGACCATGCCGATGGCGGCGATGGCCGCCGTGCCGACGCCCGCCCAGATCGCGTAGGCCGTCCCGACCGACATCGACTTCAGCGTCTGCGCGAGCAGGGTGAAGGCGATGACGTATCCCACCAGCGTGATCAGCGAGGGCCACAGCTTCGTGAACCCCTCGCTGAACTTCATGGCGGTGGTGCCGGCGACCTCGGCGGCTATGGCGGCGGCGAGCAGTACGTAGGGCATGCGTACGACAGTACACACCGTTGTGGACGCACGTACACATCTGCGTGTCCACGAGACTTCTCCGGCTCCGGCCGCTACGGTGTCCGCTCGATCGGGGGACGGGAGATCCGCATGGCCAAGCAGTGGACCCACTGGGGTGGCGGCTGGCTGCCCCCGCAGCCGCCCAGGCCGGGCGTGATATCCCTGCGGCCCCTGGGGCCGGGCGACATACTCGGCGGCTCCTTCGCCGCCCTGGGCCGCTACGGCTCCCGGCTCGTCGCCGCCATGTTCCCCGGCCAGCTCGGCGCCCTGCTGCTCGTCGCCGCGGCCACCGGCTGCGGCCTCGCGCTGGGGATGCGGCCCATCACCGTCCTCGTCCCGGCCATGGCCCTGGCCACGCTGCTGACCTGCGCCCTGGCCGCCGCCCTGACCGCGGCCGTACTGCGCGAGGCGGTACTCGGCCGCCCCGCCGCCACCCGTACGCTGCTGCGCGCCGCCCGCCCCCGCTTCGCGGCGGTCCTCGGCACCCAGCTCCTGGTCCTGGCCGCCCTCGCCGGTCCCGGCGCCGCCGTCCTGGCCGCCGGGCTCCCGCCGCTGCTCGCGGCGGCCACCCTCCCGGTCGCGCTCGGACTCGGGGTCCTCTTCGCCCTCGCGCCCACGGCCGCCGCGTACGAGGGCCTCGGCCCGGTCGCCTCCCTGCGCCGCTCGGCCCGCCTGGTGCGCGGGGCCTGGTGGCGCACCTTCGGCATCACCGCCCTGGCCGCCGCCATCGCGGCCGGGGCGGCGTACGCGGTCCAGCTGCCGTTCGCCTTCGCCGGCGCGCTCAGCCTGCTCCCCGCGATCGACGGCGGCATCGCCCACGCGACCCTCGCCGCACTGGGCGGGATGGTCGCGCAGACCCTGCTGCTCTCCTTCCCGCAGCTCGCCGCCGGCCTGGTCTACGTGGACCGGCGGATCCGCCGCGAGGGCCTGGCGGCCGAACTCACCAGGGAGTCCGAGGCCGCCCAGGCCCTCTGAAGCCGTTCGGCTGCGGTCAGTTCAGCGTGAACCAGGCCGCGCGCGCCTTCTTCCACTCCGGGTGGGTGAGGTCCTTGGCCGCGATCCCGTCCCCGTACAGGTCGGCGGAGCCGCTGTCGGTGACGAGCTGCACCCGCGCGCCCGCGACCGACAGGTCCGGGACGGCCACGATGGCTTCCCAGCCGCCCGGGTCGGTGGTGGGCAGGTCGGCCCGCTTGACGGGGGCGTGACCCGCGACGCCGTCCCACTGGTAGAGCGCGTACGGGTCGGAGTTGTCGTCCGCCGCCCACGAACCGGCCAGGATCAGGTACTGGTCGGCCGCGTTCTTGCGGATGTCACGGATCGCGAGGCCGCCGAGGTCGAGCTCGATGCCCGAGCCGAAGGTGGCCTTGGCGCCGCTGGAGAGCACCTTGTCGAAGTTGGTCACCGGCACGATCAGCGCCTTGCCGCCCATCACGGCCGGGGCCAGCGGGGCGCGGAAGCCCAGGTAGGCGGTGCTCGTGGAGCCCGGGGCGAACTCCAGGCCCTCCACGTTGAAACCGTCGATCTGCTTCGGCGCCTGGCCGTCGGCCGTCCCCGCCGCGAAGCCGTAGCAGTCCCCGTTCGCGGTGTCCCAGGCCACCAGGTCGTCGCGGAGCTGCTTGTACGAGCGCCCGTACGCGAGCTGCGTGCTCGCGCCGGAGCCGCTCAGGGTGGTGGTGAACACCGTGTTCCGGGGCGCCTTGTAGATGCCGTCCTTGTTGTTGCCGAGCGAGCCCGTCCAGTAGATGGTGTTGCCGATCAGGGTCCCGCCCTCGATGTCCACCTCCTTGGTGACACCGAGCTGCGCGCTGAAGTCCCAGGTCTTGACCGGGGCGGCCGAGCGGGAACGGTCGTACAGGCGCAGGACGTTGTTCTCGTCGTCGGCGACCACCGTGTAGCCGCCGCCGACGTCCACGGCGGCCGAGGAGTCGGAGGCTCCGGTGAAGTAGCGGGCCTCGGCCGGGTTCTGCACGGCGGGCGAGGCCGCGTAGTACAGCGTCTTGGTGGCGGTCTTGCCGCCCAGCCCGGTCACCTTGACGGTGAGGTTGGTGTAGCCGCGGCCGCGCGCGGTGACGGCCAGCTGCCGGACGGCTCCGGCGCCGGTGACGGTCACGTCTCCGGTCCCGGCGACCGAGGTCTTGGTGGAGGCCGAGGCGCTGACGGTGAGCGCGGAGACGTCCGCGCCGCTCTGCGCCACGGTCACGTCCACCGTCGGGTCACCGACCGCGCCGACGGCGCCGGAGAGGTAGGCGGCGGACAGGGAGATGGTCGGCGTGCCGTAGGTGGCGGCGTGCGCGGACACGAGGGGCGTGCCCGCGGCGAGCATCAGCGCCGCGGTGCCGGCGATTGCGAGCTTCTTCTTCATCGGTGTCCTCCACGAATCGGGCCGAGCGTGAACCATGCGGACCGGGACTTCTTCCACTCGGGGAAGGTGAGGTCCTTGGCCTCCGTGCCGTCTCCGTACAGGTCGGCGGAGCCGCTGTCGGTGATCAGCTGGACCCGGGCGCCGGGCACCCTCAGGTCGGGTACGGCGACCACGGCTTCCCAGCCACCGGGGTCGGTGGTCGGCAGGTCTGCCCGTTTGACGGGGGCGTGGGCGGGGATGCCGTCCCACTGGTAGAGCGCGTAGGGGTCGGAGTTGTCGTCCGCCGCCCAGGAGCCGGCCAGGATCAGGTACTGGTCGGCCGTGTTCTTGCGGATGTCACGGATCGCGAGGCCGCCGAGGTTCAGCTCGACCGGCTCGCCGAAGACCGGCTTGGCCGCCCCGGCCACGACCTGGTCGATGTTGGTGACGGGAACGATCAGAGCCTTGCCGCCGGGTACCGCGGGCGCCAGCGGGGCGCGGAAACCCAGGTAGGCGGTGGTCGTGGAGCCCGGGGCGAACTCCAGGCCCTCCACGTTGAACCCGTCGATGCTCTTGGGGATCCGGCCGGCCGCCGTGCCCGCGGCGAAGCCGTAGCGGTTCCCGTGCGCCGCGTCCCAGGCGATCAGGTCCTCGCGCAGGCCCTTGTAGGCGGAGCCGAAGGTGACCTCGGTGGCGGCGCCCGTGCCGGTGATCCTGGTCGTGAAGACGGTGTTGCGGTCGGCCTTGTACTTGCCGTCCTTGTTGTTGCCGAGCGAGCCCGTCCAGTAGACGGTGTCGCCGACCCGGGCCGCGGCCTCGATGTCGACTTCCTTCTTGGCGCCGAGCGCGGCGCCCAGGTCCCAGGTCTTGACCGGGGCGCCCGAGCGGGAACGGTCGTACAGGCGCAGCACGTTGGTCTCGTCGTCGGCGACCAGCGCGTAACCGCCGCCGGCGTCGACGGCGGCCGAGGAGTCGGCGGAGCCGGTGAGGTAGCGGGTGCCGAGGGTCCCGGTGCTCACGCGGGCCGAAGCCGCGTAGGCGAGGGTGGCCGTGGCCGTCCTGCCGCCGCGGCCGGTCACCTGGAGCGTCAGGTCGGTGTAGCCGCGGCCGCGCGGGCGGACGGTCAGCTCGCGGCCGCCGTGGCCGGTCCGCTCGATCCGTACGTCGCCGGGCCCGGCGACCGCCGGGTTGCTGGAGGAGAGGACGGTGACCTTGAGGAAGGAGGCCTGCACCCCTTCCTGCTCGACGTCCACCGCGACGCCCGGGTCGCCGATCGCGCCGACGGCCCCGGACAGGTGGCCGGCGGAGAGCGCGATGGTCGGTGCGGGTGCGGCGTCCTGCGAGGCGTACGACGCGGACGCGGTCAGCCCCGCGACGAGCAGGGCCGCGGCCCCGGCGGCTCCCACGGCACCGAAACGGCGTGCCGGTGAAGAACGAACGGTCACAGGTGGTCCTCTCGGGTGCGCCGTCACGTCATGACGGCCGTCGAGAAGATTCGGCCACTGCGGCCAACTCCCGGTGCACTCGATCCGTCCACCGGGAAAACAGAGGACCCCCGGCACACCCGTGCCGGGGGTCCTGCGTTCACTTGGCGATCAGACGTTGAAACCGAGCGCGCGCAGCTGCTCGCGGCCGTCGTCCGTGATCTTGTCCGGGCCCCACGGCGGCATCCAGACCCAGTTGATGCGCAGCTCGCTGACGATGCCGTCCGTAGCCGACTTCGCCTGGTCCTCGATGACGTCCGTCAGCGGGCAGGCCGCCGAGGTGAGGGTCATGTCGAGGGTGGCGATGTTCGCGTCGTCGATGTGGATGCCGTAGATCAGGCCCAGGTTGACGACGTCGATGCCCAGCTCGGGGTCGACCACGTCGTAGAGGGCCTCGCGGACCTCTTCCTCGGTGGCCGGCTTGATGGACGCCTCGGGCGTCGCGTTCTCGGTCATGCCGTCTTCCTCTCGGCGTCGCCCAGTGCCTGGGCGGTCGCGTCCTTCCACGCCATCCAGCTCAGCAGAGCACACTTCACCCGCGCCGGATACTTGGAGACACCGGCGAACGCGACCGCGTCCTCCAGCACCTCCTCCATGGCCTCGTCGGGCTCGATCTTGCCCTTGGACTGCATCAGCTCCAGGAACACGGCCTGGATCTTCTGCGCCTCGGCCAGCTCCTTGCCGACGAGCAGCTCGTTCAGTATCGAGGCGCCGGCCTGGCTGATGGAGCAGCCCTGGCCCTCGTACGAGATGTCGGTGAGCGTCTCGCCGTCGTACTTCACGCGCAGCGTGATCTCGTCGCCGCACGTCGGATTGACGTGGTGCACCTCGGCGTCGCCGTCGCGCAGGCCACGCCCGCGCGGGTGCTTGTAGTGGTCCAGGATCAGTTCCTGGTACATGGATTCCAGCTTCACTGCGCCCTCGTCCTCGTCCTCGTCAGCCGAAGAAGTTCCGTACGTGCTCCAGCCCGTCGATCAGCGCGTCGACTTCGGCGGGAGAGGAGTACAGGTAGAACGACGCCCGCGTGGTCGCAGGAATTCCGTAGCGCAGGCAGACCGGGCGCGCGCAGTGGTGTCCCACGCGGACCGCGATGCCCTGCTCGTCCAGTACCTGGCCGACGTCGTGCGGGTGGATGTCGCCGAGCACGAACGAGATCGCGGCGCCGCGGTCCTCGGCTGTGGTCGGGCCGATGATGCGCAGGTCGGGGACCTCCGCGAGCCGCTTGATCGCGTACTCCGTGATCGCGTGCTCGTGCGCGGCGATCTTGTCCATGCCGATCGCGGTCAGGTAGTCCACGGCCGCGCCGAGGCCGACGGCCTGGGCGATCGGGGGCGTACCCGCCTCGAACTTGTGGGGCGCCGGGGCGTACGTCGAGGCGTGCATCGACACGGTCTCGATCATCTCGCCGCCGCCGAGGAACGGAGGCAGGTCCTCCAGCAGCTCCTGGCGGCCCCAGAGGACGCCGATGCCGGTCGGACCGCACATCTTGTGGCCGGTGAAGGCCACGAAGTCCGCACCGAGCGCCTGCACGTCCAGCGGCATGTGCGGGGCGGCCTGGGAAGCGTCGATCAGCACCAGGGCGCCGACGTCCTGGGCGCGCCGGACGATCGCCTCGACCGGGTTGACCGTGCCCATGATGTTGGAGACCAGCGTGAAGGAGACGATCTTCGTCTTCTCCGTGATGACCTCTTCGATGTTGGACAGGTCGAGCCGGCCGTCGTCGGTGAGGCCGAACCACTTCAGCTTCGCGCCGGTGCGCTGCGAGAGCAGCTGCCACGGCACGATGTTGGAGTGGTGCTCCATCTCCGTGATGGCGATCTCGGTCTCGCGGTCGACCCGGTAGGGCTCGTCCGCCCAGCCGAGCATGTTCGCGACCAGGTTGAGCGACTCCGAGGCGTTCTTGGTGAAGATCACCTCGTCGCGGCTCGGCGCGTTGATGAAGGCGGCGACCTTGTCGCGAGCGCCCTCGTACAGCGCCGTGGCCTCCTCGGCGAGCACGTGCACGCCGCGGTGGACGTTGGCGTTGTGCTGCTCGTAGTACTCGTTCAGCGCGTCGAGCACCTGGCGCGGCTTCTGCGAGGTCGCAGCGTTGTCCAGGTAAACGATCTTCTTCCCGTCGTGGACCACACGATCCAGAAGGGGGAAGTCCTTGCGGATCGCCTCGATGTCGAGGAGGCCAGGCAGCTGTGTCACGCGGTCGCGCCACCCTTCGTGCTGTACGACTCGTAGCCTTCCGCCTCCAGCTTGTCGGCGAGCTCGGCGCCGCCGGACTCGACGATGCGGCCTTCGGAGAAGACGTGGACGAAGTCGGGCTTGATGTAACGGAGGATCCGCGTGTAGTGCGTGATCAGCAGGGTGCCGACCTCGCCGGTGGCGTGCACGCGGTTGACGCCCTCGGAGACCTGGCGCAGGGCGTCGACGTCGAGGCCCGAGTCGGTCTCGTCGAGGATCGCGATCTTCGGCTTGAGGAGCTCCAGCTGGAGGATCTCGTGGCGCTTCTTCTCACCGCCGGAGAAGCCCTCGTTGACGTTGCGCTCGGCGAAGGCCGGGTCCATCTGGAGCTGCTCCATCGCGGACTTGACCTCCTTCACCCAGGTACGCAGCTTCGGGGCCTCGCCGCGGATGGCGGTGGCCGACGTACGCAGGAAGTTGGAGACCGAAACACCGGGGACCTCGACCGGGTACTGCATGGCGAGGAAGACGCCGGCGCGGGCGCGCTCGTCGACGGTCATCTCCAGGACGTCTTCGCCGTCCAGGGTCACCGTGCCGCCGGTGATCGTGTACTTCGGGTGGCCCGCGAGGGAGTAGGCCAGGGTGGACTTGCCGGAGCCGTTCGGACCCATGATGGCGTGCGTCTCGCCGGCCTTGACCGTGAGGTCGACACCCTTGAGGATCTCGCGGGCGCCGTTCTCGGCCTCGACGGAGACGTGCAGGTCGTGGATTTCAAGCGTTGCCATGGATACCTCAGGACTCCTGGGTGAGGGAGACGAGCACGTCGTCCCCTTCGATCTTTACGGGGTATACGGGTACGGGGCGCGTCGCGGGCAGACCCGAGGGCTTGCCGGTGCGCAGGTCGAAGGCCGACCCGTGCAGCCAGCACTCGATCTGGCAGTCCTCGACCTCGCCCTCCGAGAGGGAGACGTTCGCGTGCGAGCAGATGTCGTTGATCGCGAACACCTCCCCGTCGGTGGAGACGATGGAGACGGGCGTGCCGTCGAGTTCCACCCGCTTGGGGGTGTTCTCCTCCAGCTCGCTCAGCGCACATGCCTTAACGAAGGTCATCAGACGGAACCCTGGAGCTCGGTCTCGATCTTGGCGAGCAGGCGCTCCTCGATGTCGTCGACACCGATCTGCTGGACGAGCTCGGCGAAGAAGCCGCGCACGACCAGGCGGCGGGCCTCACCGGCCGGGATGCCGCGCGACTGGAGGTAGAAGAGCTGCTCGTCGTCGAAGCGGCCGGTGGCGGAGGCGTGGCCGGCGCCGACGATCTCGCCGGTCTCGATCTCCAGGTTCGGCACCGAGTCGACCCGCGCGCCGTCCGTGAGGACGAGGTTGCGGTTCATCTCGTAGGTGTCGGTGCCCTCGGCGGTCTTCTCGATGAGGACGTCACCGATCCAGACCGCGTGGGCGTCCTGGCCCTGGAGCGCGCCCTTGTAGACCACGTGCGACTTGCAGTGCGGGGCCTTGTGGTCGACCAGGAGGCGGTGCTCCTGGTGCTGGCCGGCGTCCGTGAAGTACAGGCCGAGGAGCTCGGCCTCGCCACCGGGGCCCGCGTAGTTCACGCGCGGGTGCAGGCGGACGACGTCGCCGCCGAAGGTGACGATGATCGACTTGAAGGTCGCGTCCCGGCCGACCAGCGCGTTGTGCTGGGAGCAGTGGACGGCGGTGTCGTCCCAGTCCTGCACGGACACGACGGTGAGCTTCGCGCCGTCGCCGACGAGGAAGTCGACGTTGGCGGCGCGCACGCCGTCACCGGTGTGGTCGATGACGATGACGGCCTCGGCGAAGGCCTGGACGTCGAAGACCGTGTGGCCGAAGGTCGTGCCGCCCTCGCCGTGCAGCGAGACGCGCACGGGCTCGGTCAGGACGGCCTCCTTGGGCACGGTGACGACCGTGGCCTTGGCGAAGGACGAGAACGCCTGCGCGGCGATCCGGTCCACCGGGGTGCCGGCCTTGCCGATGCGCGCGTCGTCGCGCTCCACCGACTCGACCGTGACGCCCTCGGGCGCGTCGATCTGGGCCTTCATGGTGCCGTTGGCGACCGCGGTGCCGTCGTGCAGACCCTTCAGGCGGGCGAGCGGCGTGAAGCGCCACTCCTCCTCGCGGCCGTGGGGCACGGGGAAGTCCGCCACGTCGAAGGACGGGGGGGCACTCATCCGAGTGGCGACGGTGGACTCGGCGGCCACCGCGATCGCGCCGGCGGTGGTCGAACCCGCCGGAATGTTCTGAGCCTCAGCCATGGCTGTCTTCGTGCTCTCTTCCTACGTCAAAGAATGTCTGCGGACTCGGGCGGTCGGGACTAACCGACCGACCCCTCCATCTGCAGCTCGATCAGCCGGTTCAGCTCCAGCGCGTACTCCATCGGCAGCTCACGCGCGATCGGCTCGACGAAGCCGCGCACGATCATGGCCATGGCCTCGAACTCCGTCAGACCGCGGCTCATCAGGTAGAAGAGCTGGTCGTCGGAGACCTTGGAGACGGTGGCCTCGTGGCCCATGGACACGTCGTCCTCGCGGACGTCCACGTAGGGGTACGTGTCCGAGCGGGAGATGGTGTCGACCAGGAGCGCGTCACAGAGCACGTTCGACTTGGAGCCGTGGGCGCCCTCGCCGATCTCGACCAGACCCCGGTAGGAGGTGCGGCCGCCGCCTCGCGCCACCGACTTGGAGACGATGTTCGAGGAGGTGTTCGGCGCCATGTGGACCATCTTGGAACCGGCGTCCTGGTGCTGGCCCTCGCCCGCGAAGGCGATCGACAGGGTCTCGCCCTTGGCGTGCTCGCCCATCAGGTAGACGGCCGGGTACTTCATGGTGACCTTGGAACCGATGTTGCCGTCGATCCACTCCATGGTCGCGCCCTCGTACGCCACGGCGCGCTTGGTGACCAGGTTGTAGACGTTGTTCGACCAGTTCTGGATGGTCGTGTAGCGGCAGCGGCCGCCCTTCTTCACGATGATCTCGACCACGGCGCTGTGCAGCGAGTCCGAGGAGTAGATCGGGGCGGTGCAGCCCTCGACGTAGTGGACGTAGGCGTCCTCGTCGACGATGATCAGCGTCCGCTCGAACTGGCCCATGTTCTCCGTGTTGATACGGAAGTAGGCCTGGAGCGGGATGTCGACCTTGACGCCCTTGGGGACGTAGATGAACGAGCCGCCCGACCACACGGCGGTGTTCAGCGAGGCGAACTTGTTGTCGCCGACCGGGATGACCGTGCCGAAGTACTCCTGGAAGAGCTCCGGGTGCTCCTTGAGCGCGGTGTCCGTGTCGAGGAAGATGACGCCCTGCTCCTCCAGGTCCTCACGGATCTGGTGGTAGACGACCTCGGACTCGTACTGGGCCGCGACACCGGCGACGAGGCGCTGCTTCTCCGCCTCCGGGATGCCGAGCTTGTCGTACGTGTTCTTGATGTCCTCCGGCAGTTCCTCCCACGAAGCGGCCTGCTTCTCGGTGGAACGCACGAAGTACTTGATGTTGTCGAAGTCGATGCCCGAGAGGTCGGAACCCCAGTTGGGCATGGGCTTCTTGCCGAACAGCTTGAGGCCCTTGAGGCGGAGGTTCAGCATCCACTCCGGCTCGGACTTCTTCGCCGAGATGTCGCGGACGACCTCTTCGGACAGACCCCGCTTGGCAGCCGCACCGGCCGCGTCGGAGTCGGCCCAGCCATATTCGTAGGTGCCCAGGCCATCGAGCTCAGGGTGAGCAGTCTCCGTGGTCATGCGGGGTTCCTCCCGGCCGTACTTGCAGATACTGATGTATTGGTCTGTGTGGCGCCTGCGGCACCGGCGCCGCTTCCGCTGCGCGGAATGAACGTCGTGCACACCCCGTCGCCGTGGGCGATCGTGGCGAGACGCTGCACATGCGTCCCGAGCAGGCGGGAGAAGACCTCGGTCTCCGCCTCGCAGAGCTGCGGGAACTGCTCGGCGACGTGTGCGACCGGGCAGTGGTGCTGGCAGAGCTGTTCACCGCTGTGCGGACCGGGAGCGCTCTTCGCCGTAGCAGCGTACCCGTCCACGGTCAACGCCTTGGCCAGGGCCTCGGCCCGGCCCTCGGGGTCGGCCGCTTCCACCGATTCGCGGTACGTCTCCGCCTGCGCGGCCAGTCTCGCCTTGGCGAAGGCGGCGATCGCCGCCTCACCCTCCTCGCCTCCGCCGGCGGCCTGCGCGATCCAGCGCATGGCGTCCGCGGCGAGCGAGTCGTAGGACTGGTCGAAGGCGTCGCGTCCGCAGGCGGTCAGCGCGAAGACCTTGGCGGGCCGACCCCGGGTGCGCGCGCCGTACACGCGCTGCTCACGGGGTTCGACCACGTCGTCGGCGACGAGCGTGTCGAGGTGGCGGCGGACGGCGGCCTGGGTGAGGCCGAGGCGCTGGGCGAGGTCGGCGACGGTGGAGGGACCGTGGTCCAGGATCGACCGCGCGACCCGGTTGCGGGTTGACCGCTCCCCGGTCGCGAGTTCGCCCTGGGGGGCCTCGCTCATCCGTTCGCCGTATTTCACAACGCCATTGTTGCGTAATTAACCGGCGCGCGACAAGCGGCGATGGAGGCCACCTCTGGTGGCCTCCATCACTAAGGGTTACCTAATTTGTCCACGGAGCGTTACGCGGAATCCATCCGTCCACCCTCGCGCAGGGCCCCTCCGGTGAACCAGTAGACGGCTCCCACCAGCAATCCCCCGCCCACGACGTTCCCCGGCACGGTGAACATCAGATTGCGGAAAAGATCACCGAATCCGGCTGAGCCATCCAGGATCGCGAGGCTGAAAAGAGCCATGTTCGCTACACAGTGTTCGAATCCGACGGCGACGAAAACGGCCACCGGCAGCCACAGGACGAAGATCTTGGCGGCATCGCCCCGGGCCCGGGTGAACATCCAGATGGCCAGGCAGACGAGCATGTTGCAGAGCACCGCGCGCCAGAACAGCTGCCCGCCGCCGAGCGCCATCTTGCCGTGCACCATCTCGGTCAGCATGGCCCGCGCGGAGGGCGAGGAGGTCACCCCCGAGGCGTGCACCATCGCACCGAAGGCGAAGGCCCCCGCCAGGTTGCCGGCCAGCGAGAGCACCCAGGACGCGACCAGGTCCCGGGGGCCGGTCCGCCCCGACAGGGCGCCGACCAGCATGACCATCACATTGCTGGTGAAGAGCTGGGCGCCGGCGAACATCACGATGGTCAGGGCCACCGGGAAGACCGCGCCCTCCAGCAGTTTCACGGCCGCCGAGCCCTTGGCCACGAACGGCGAGATCGCGACGAGGAGCAGCACCTCTCCGATGCCGATGTAGGCGCCCGCGAGCATCGCCGACACGAAGTAGCGCGGCGGATGACCAAGGTCATGGGCCTTGTGCTCGGCCTGCCCCGAGGTGGCTTCGACGTTCTGAGCGATGCTGTTCACCATTCGACGTTAGGGCCCCGAACCCTCCCTAAGAGGTCCGAAAAAGTCATGAATGCGCAGGTCCACGACCCTTCGGCGGCGGGACCTACGACCCCGCCCCGGCCGCTTCCCACGGCTCCGTAGACTCAAGCCCCATGAGCAACGACCCCGCCGTGGAAATCCGCGGACTGGTGAAGCGGTACGGCCCCAGAACAGCGGTGGACGGCCTGGACCTCACCGTCCGGAGGGCCTCGGTCACCGCAGTCCTAGGTCCCAACGGCGCGGGCAAAACGACCACTGTGGAAACCTGCGAGGGCTACCGCCGCCCCGACGCCGGATCCGTCCGCGTCCTCGGTCTCGACCCCGTCGCCCAGGCCGAGGCCCTGCGCCCGCGCATCGGCGTGATGCTCCAGTCCGGCGGCGTCTACTCCGGCGCCCGCGCCGTCGAGATGCTCAGCCACATGGCCAAGCTCTACGCCGACCCCCTGGACGTGGACACCCTGGTGGAACGCCTCGGCCTCGGCGGCTGCGGCCGCACCGCCTACCGCCGGCTCTCCGGCGGCCAGCAGCAGCGCCTGGCCCTCGCCATGGCCGTCGTGGGCCGCCCCGAGCTGGTCTTCCTCGACGAGCCGACCGCGGGCCTCGACCCGCAGGCCCGCCGCGCGACCTGGGACCTCGTACGGGAACTGCGCGCCGACGGGGTCACCGTCGTGCTCACCACCCACCACATGGACGAGGCCGAGCAGCTCGCGGACGAGGTCGCCATCGTCGACGCCGGCAAGGTCATCGCCCACGGCAGCCCCGACCAGCTGTGCCGCGGCGGCGCCGAGAACACCCTGCGCTTCACCGGCCGCCCCTCCCTCGACCTGGCCTCGCTGCTGAAGGCGCTGCCCGACGGCACCCAGGCCGCCGAGCTCACCCCCGGCGTCTACCGGGTCACGGGCGAGGTCCACCCCCAGTTGCTCGCCACCGTCGCCTCCTGGTGCGCGCAGCACGGGGTGATGCCGGACAGCCTCTCGGTGGAGCGCCACACCCTCGAAGACGTCTTTCTGGAGCTCACCGGTAAGGAGCTGCGCGCATGAGCGCCGGTACGTTCACCCCGAACCCGGGGGCCGCGCCCGTGTCCCGCATGATCCTCGCGCAGACCGCGCTGGAGACGCGGATGCTGCTGCGCAACGGCGAGCAGCTGCTGCTGACGGTGATCATCCCGTCGCTGCTGCTGGTGCTGTTCTCCGCGGTCGACATCATCGATGTCGGCGGCGGGAAGTCCGTGGACTTCCTCGCCCCCGGCATCCTGGCGCTGGCCGTGATGTCCACCGCGTTCACCGGCCAGGCCATCGCCACCGGTTTCGACCGCCGCTACGGGGTCCTCAAGCGGCTCGGGGCCTCCCCCCTGCCGCGCTGGGCGCTGATGGCCGCCAAGACGCTGTCCGTGCTGGTCACCGAGGTGCTCCAGGTCGCGCTGCTGACCGTGATCGCCTTCGCGCTGGGCTGGTCCCCGCACGGGAACCCGCTGTCCGCCGCCCTGCTCATCCTGCTGGGCACCGCCGCGTTCTCCGGGCTCGGGCTGCTCATGGCGGGCACCCTCAAGGCCGAGGCGACCCTGGCCGCCGCCAATCTGGTGTTCCTGCTGCTGCTGGTCGGCGGCGGGGTGATCGTGCCGCTGGACAAGTTCCCGGACGCGGTCCAGTCGGTCCTCGGGCTGCTGCCGATCTCCGCGCTCTCCGACGGGCTGCGCGAGGTGCTCCAGCACGGGGCCGCGTTGCCCTGGGGCGACGCGGCGATCCTGGCGGGCTGGGCGGTGCTCGGTCTGGGCGCCGCCGCGCGCTGGTTCCGCTGGGAGTGAATCCCTTCCCCTGAGCGTTACCCGGGCGGGAGGATGGACGCCTCCACACGACAGCGCACCACAGACGCCGGGGGGCGGGCATGGCGCAGCGGGAGGCCGTTCTTCGGCTGGACGAACAGTGGGCACGGATCCGGTCGGGCGCCGCGCAGGCGGAGCCCGCGGAGGCCGACGCCCTGCTGGCGGAGCTGATCGGCGCGCTGCGGGAGCCGGCCCGCGGCGACGCCGAGTGCGCGGCCCGGCTGGGTCTGCGCCTGAGCGATCTGGCGGCCCGCCGCTTCGCCGCCGGCGACCGGGGCGGAGCACTGGCCGCCATCGAGGAGGGGCTGCGGTTCTCGCAGCAGGCCGCCGGCCACACCCCCGAGTACGCCCGCTGGTACGCCCGGGGCCTGATCAACCAGGGGGTCTGGCTGTCCTGGCCGCTCAGCGACGGGGAGCGGCTGCCCTTGCATCCCCTCGGGCCCGGGGCCGAGAGCGGGCCGAGCGCCATGGAGCGGGCCGCCGGTGAGCGGGCCCGGGACCTGACGCGGAGCGCCGTAGAGGTGTGGGCGGCGCTGGACCAGGAGGATCCGGTCAATCAGCGGGGCCTGGCCCAGGCGAAGGTGTTCCTCGGCGACCGGCTCTCGGAGCTGGGCATGGCCGAGGACTCGGTGGCCTGGGCGGTGGACGCCGAGGGCTCCTTCCGGCGGCTGCTGCTCGCCGATCCCGGACCGGACGAGTCCCAGGAGGCCGAGGAGGCCCTGGACCACATCGGCCGCCAGCTCGAACTGCGGCTGCGGTTCCTGGCGTTCGGCTCCCTGGTGAATCTGCGTGCGCGGGGCCTGCTGCCCGAACGGCTGCTGCCCCAGGCCGTGGTGGCCGCCCGGATCCAGGGGGTCGCCGAGCCGGAGATCGCCCTCCGGCTGGGTCTGGAGGCCGATCAGGTCCGCACGATGCTGGAGGTGACCCCCTGGGTCGCGGTCTGGCGCATCGAGGTCCGCGGTTCTGACGGACTGTGGAACGTCACCTCACATCCCTGGCGCGGTGGGGCAGAAGTGAGAAACAGGACGGCCAAGGACGTAGCGGACGAATTGGTACGCGCCTTCGCGGCCTCGCCCGACTACCCGGGCGACGGGGCGCATTGGCGGATCCTCGTCTGGTGGCACGCGGAAGGCGACCCCGCCGGCGCCCGGTTCCGACGGGTGATCGGCCCCGACGCACCAGCCGCCACCCCCTCGTGAAACTTTGCACAAGGGTCCGCGTACGATAAGGGCCGTGTTGACCCCTCTCGCATACCTCGCCCGCCGCTGGACCCCGTCACCCCGGACCGTCCAGCGGGCCGCCTTCGCGGCGGTGCTCATGAGCGTCGTCATCGTCGTCACCGGCGGCGCGGTGCGGCTGACCGGATCCGGTCTCGGCTGCGACACCTGGCCCAAGTGCACGAGCGACAGCCTGATCGTCACCGAGGCGCAGGGCTTCCACGGCGCCATCGAATTCGGCAACCGCATGCTGACGTACGTGCTCTGCGCCGCCGTCGGTTGGGCCATCACCGCGGCCCGCTGCGCCAAGCCGTGGCGCCGCTCGCTGACCCGGCTGGGCTGGCTCCAGTTCGCCATCGTGATGGGCAACGCGGTACTCGGCGGCATCACCGTCCTAACGGGGCTCAACCCCTACAGCGTGGCCGGCCACTTCATGCTCGCCACCTCGCTGATCACCGTGACCACGATCACTTGGCAGCGCACCCGCGAGGGCGACGGCCCCGCCCGGCCGCGCGTTCCCGCCCCCGTGCGCAAGCTGTCGTGGGCCCTGGTCGCGGCCACCGTCGTCCTGGTCGCGGCGGGCACCGTGGTCACCGGGTCCGGTCCGCACGCGGGCGACAGCAGCGAGATCAAGCGGATGCCGTTCGACTGGTCGACCACCGCCCACGTGCACGCGATCTCCGCCTGGCTGGTGTGCGCGCTCGCCGTCGCGATGTGGCTGGTGCTGCGCGTGGCCGACGCCCCCACCGACACCCGGGCGCGCGCCCGGGACCTGCTGATCGTGCTGCTCGCCCAGGGCGCCATCGGCTACGTCCAGTACTTCACCAAGGTTCCCGAGGCCCTGGTCGCCGCCCACATGTTCGGCTCCTGCCTGGTGTGGATCTCGGTGCTCCGTGTCGCGCTGAGCCTGCGCGAGCGCCCGTCCGAGCAGGCCGGGATCCCGGCCCAGGGCGACGCCCGCCTCACCACGGTCTGATCCGGGCCGCCGCGGTCCGGCCCCCTCACCGGGGTCCGGGCCGTCAGCGTCGTCAGCGTCGTCAGTTCCGTTCGTCCAGCCGGTAGACGGGGGGGGGGGGGGGGGCCGGCGCCCCCCCCCCCCCCCCCCCCCCCCCCCCCCCCCCCCCCCCCCCGCCCCGCGCCGCCCCCCCCACAGACCGCGGGCCGCTCTCTCTCTGATAGCGGACCGCTCTGCTACTTCGCCACCGCCCCCCACCCGGGGGCCCCCCCCCCCCCCCGCGACCATCGCCGCCACCCGCTCCGCGTCCCGCCAGGACCAGGACCCGTCGGCGACCCAGCCGCCCAGGACCCGGCCCAGCGCCTCCCGGAAGACCAGCGCGCCCACCGCGTGCAGTTCGGCCAGCTGCCTCCCGCCCCCGGCGAACATCAGCTTCCCGAAAGGGGCGCTCTCCAGGGACTCGGCCAGCACCCCGGCCGCCCGCGCCCCGGACTGCCCGAGGGCCGCTCCCAGTTCGGCGTGGACGTGCGGGAAGGCCGCCGCCAGCCGCGCGGTCTGGCGGTGGTACGGGTATCCCCCGAGCAGGACCAGCCGCGTCCCCAGGCCCGCCGTCGCCCGTACGAACTCCGTCAGCGGCCCCGGCTCCCCCGCTCCCCCTCCCACGTGCAGCTGGAGCGGCAGCCCGGAGGCCACCGCGCTCCACAGCAGGTGCCGCAGGAGCACGGGGTCCCGTACGGCCCCGCCCCTGGCCCGTCCGGCCAGCCACCGCCCGGCCGCCCCGCGCACCTCGCCCGGACCGGGCGGCTCGGGCGAGCGCGCGAGGGCGGCCGGATAGCCCGCCTCGGGTCCGCAGGTGAAGGCCACGGCCACGGCGGTGGCGTGGTGGACGGCCTCGGCCAGGTTGGCGAGGAAGGCTCCGGCGGTCCC
Source organism: Streptomyces sp. NPDC059443 (assembly GCF_042750105.1). Classification (NCBI taxonomy): domain Bacteria; kingdom Bacillati; phylum Actinomycetota; class Actinomycetes; order Kitasatosporales; family Streptomycetaceae; genus Streptomyces; species Streptomyces sp. NPDC059443. The sequence goes on from NZ_JBHYVM010000026.1 coordinate 62,961, forward strand.
GGAGGTGTCGGCGGCCTGTTCGGCCAGCAGTTCCAGCCGGGCCAGTTCGAAGGCCTCGCCTTCGCCGGCCAGGGCCAGTTCCTTGGGCCCGGTGAGGTCCCCCGACACCCCGGTGTCGACCAGCCGGGCGCCGACCCCGGAGCCGCGCAGCAGTCTGCGGGCCGACTCGGCAGCGCCCAGTTCGCGCCGCCGGGCGAGGTAGCGGGCGGGGGCGCAGTGCGGTTCCAGCCCGAGCAGCGGCGGGCACCAGCGGCGCAGCGCGAAGCCGGTCTGGGTGTCGAAGAACGTGGTGCCGGCGGCGGGCGGGCCGGTCGAGTCGATCAGCTGGGCCTCGAAGGTGGCGAGGCCCAGCTCCGTGCGGAGCACTCCCTGGCAGTACTGGTCCACCAGGGGCGGCGTTTCGATCATCCGGGCATCCCGTTGCGGACGTGAGGAAGGGGCTTCCACACGTCCTAACGGGTGAGCGGGGTGTGAGGTGTTGCTCGCGCTGTTGACCGAGAGGGTGACGCGGCCGGGGAGCGGCCGCGGTCGCGGTCTTCAAGCCAATGTTGCGGGCGGAATCCGCCGTTCTCCACGAACCGTCAGGCTCGGGCCAGTGGCTTCAGGCCGCCGGGTTCGCCGTTCCGCCCAGCTGCATGCCCGCCATGCGGGTCCACTCGTACGGGCCGGTCTTCACGCGCGCCGCGAACTCGCCGTCGAACTCCTCGTGGAGGGTCAGCCCGGCCTTCTCGGCCGCGAGCCGCGCGGTGTCGTACGCCGGGGCCACCAGGTCGCCCCAGCCGCCGTCCGTGCCGACGAGGACGATCCGGGTGCCCGCCTGGCCGATGTGCGCGAGCTGGCCTTCGGCGCCGCCGTGCCGCTTGGCGAACGCGCCGATCTGCTTGGCCAGCTTCGCGGCCGTACGGTCCTGCTTCTTGTCCGCCGTGTTCGCGGTCTCCTCGGTGTCTGCCATGGAAGGCATGCTACCGGCCGGTAATGAGCGGAGGAAGGACCAACGGAGGAAGGTTCGACAGAGGAGGGTCAGCGGAGGAAGGGATCCACCGCGACCGCCACGAAGAGCAGCGACACATAGGTGATCGACCAGTGGAACAGCCGCATCTCCTTGAGCTTCGCACCCGCCAGCCCCGCCTTGGCCCGCGCGTTGAGCGCGTGCGCCTCCCACAGCCACCAGCCGCCGGCCAGCAGCGCCACCGAGGTGTAGAACCAGCCGGTGTAGCCGAGCGGGGTCAGGAGCAGCGAGACCGCCACCATCACCCAGCTGTAGAGGACGATCTGCTTCGCCACGGCCTTGTTGCCCGCCACGACCGGCAGCATCGGCACGCCGACCCGCGCGTAGTCGTCCTTCACCTTCATCGACAGCGGCCAGTAGTGCGGCGGCGTCCAGAAGAAGATGACGAGGAAGAGGATGACCGCGGCCCAGGAGACCTCGTTCTTGATGGCCGACCATCCGATGAGGACCGGCATGCAGCCGGCGATCCCGCCCCAGACGATGTTCTGGGAGGTGCGCCGCTTCAACAGCATCGTGTAGACGACGACATAGAAGAGGAGCGCGCCGAGCGAGAGCGCGGCCGAGAGCCAGTTGATCAGCAGGCCGAAGAAGAGCGTGGAGACCACGCCGAGGCCGATGCCGAAGGCCAGGCACTCCCGTGGGCTGACCATGCCGGTCACCAGCGGGCGGCCGGCGGTCCGGTCCATCAGCGCGTCGATGTCGCGGTCGATGTACATGTTCAGCGCGTTGGCGCCCCCCGCGGACAGGTAGCCGCCGAAGCAGGTCGCCAGGACCAGCCACATCGGAGGCACGCCCTGCTGGGCGAGGAACATCACCGGGACTGTGGTGATCAGCAGAAGTTCGATGATCCGCGGCTTGGTCAAAGCCACGAACGCCATGACCCTGGCCCCGAACGGCCGGTCACCGGGGTTCGTCCCGAGTACCCCCGCTGGACGGGATTCGACGGCCGTCACACGCACCCCTGAAAGAGAATCCAGCAAGCATCCGACTCGGGCCGCTCAGAGATGAGGGTCCGGTAAAGGCTTGCGCGTACCACGCCACTCTAGACGTAGCTCTTACCTCGCCCCGCGCGGGGGTCACCTCGTGTTGGTCCGATCGGCGCTCAGATGCCATGACCGGACCGTGGGTACTCGAATAGCTGCACGCCGTGGCGGGGGTAGGCTCGGAATCGAGCCGGTGCGCCGTTCGTCACCGGGACTTAGACATGTGGAGAGGAGCCCTGACCAACGGTGAGCACCAAGCCGACGACCACAGAGCTCGACTGGACCGAACTGGACCAGCGTGCTGTCGACACCGCCCGGATCCTGGCCGCCGACGCGGTCCAGAAGGTCGGTAACGGCCACCCGGGTACGGCGATGAGCCTGGCCCCCGTCGCATACACCCTCTTCCAGAAGGTGATGCGGCACGACCCGGCGGACCCGGAGTGGGTCGGTCGCGACCGTTTCGTGCTCTCCGCGGGGCACTCGTCCCTGACTCTCTACACCCAGCTGTACCTGGCCGGTTTCGGCCTTGAGCTGGACGACCTGAAGGCCTTCCGCACCTGGGGCTCCAAGACCCCCGGCCACCCGGAGTACGGCCACACCGCGGGCGTGGAGACCACCACGGGACCCCTCGGCCAGGGCATCGCCAACGCGGTGGGCATGGCCATGGCCGCCCGCTACGAGCGGGGCCTGTTCGACCCGGAGGCCGCCCAGGGCGCCTCCCCGTTCGACCACATGATCTACGCGATCGCGGGCGACGGCTGCCTCCAGGAGGGCATCTCCCACGAGGCGTCGGCGCTGGCCGGCCACCAGAAGCTCGGCAACCTGGTGCTGCTGTGGGACGACAACCACATCTCCATCGAGGGTGACACGGAGACCGCAGTCTCCGAGGACACCATCGCGCGCTACGCGGCGTACGGCTGGCACGTCCAGCGCGTGGCCCAGCAGGCCAACGGCGACCTCGACCCGAAGGCCCTGTTCGAGGCCCTCCAGGCCGCCAAGGCCGAGACGGAGCGCCCCTCCTTCATCGCGGCCCGCTCCATCATCGCCTGGCCGGCCCCGCACGCCCAGGGCACCGAGGCCTCCCACGGCTCGGCCCTCGGCAACGACGAGGTCGCCGCCACCAAGGTCGTGCTCGGCTTCGACCCGGAGCAGACCTTCGAGGTCTCCGACGCGGTCATCTCCCACACCCGCAAGGCGCTGGACCGGGGCCGCGAGGCCAAGGCCGCGTGGGAGAAGGAGTTCTCCGCCTGGCGCACCGCCAACCCGGAGCGCGCCGCCGAGTTCGACCGCATCAACGCCAACGAGCTGCCCGCCGGCTGGGAGGACGAGCTCCCCGTCTTCGAGACCGGCAAGGGCATCGCCACCCGCGCCGCCTCCGGCAAGGTCCTCGAAGCGCTCGGCGCGGTCATCCCGGAGCTGTGGGGCGGCTCGGCCGACCTGGCCGGCTCCAACAACACCACCATCGACAAGAACTCCTCGTTCCTGCCGGTGGGCAACCCGCTGCCGGAGGCCGACCCGTACGGCCGCACCATCCACTTCGGCATCCGCGAGCACGCCATGGCCGCGGCCATGAACGGCATCGCGCTGCACGGCCACACCCGCATCTACGGCGGCACCTTCCTGGTGTTCTCCGACTACATGCGCAACGCCGTGCGCCTCTCCGCCCTGATGCACGTGCCGGTCACCTACGTGTGGACGCACGACTCCATCGGCCTCGGCGAGGACGGCCCGACCCACCAGCCCGTCGAGCACGTCGCCTCGCTGCGCGCCATCCCGGGCCTGAACCTGGTCCGTCCGGCCGACGCGAACGAGACCGCCATCGCCTGGCGCGAGATCCTCAAGCGCCACACCAAGGTCTTCGGCAAGGGCGCCCCGCACGGTCTGGCGCTGACCCGCCAGGGCGTTCCGACCTACGAGCGCAACGAGGACGCCGCCAAGGGCGGGTACGTGCTCTTCGAGGCCGAGGGTGGAGACGCCCAGGTCGTCCTCATCGGCACCGGCTCCGAGGTCCAGCTCGCCGTCGCCGCCCGCGAGGCGCTGCAGGCCGAGGGCGTCCCGGCCCGCGTGGTCTCGATGCCCTCCGTCGAGTGGTTCGAGGAGCAGTCCCAGGAGTACAAGGACAGCGTCCTGCCGCCTTCGGTCAAGGCGCGCGTCGCCGTCGAGGCCGGCATCGGCCTGACCTGGCACCGCTACGTCGGCGACGCCGGCCGGATCGTCTCGCTGGAGCACTTCGGTGCGTCGGCCGACGGCGCCGTGCTGTACCGCGAGTTCGGCCTGACCGCCGAAGCCGTGACCGCCGCCGCCCGCGAGTCGCTCGCCGCCGCCGCGCGCTGACGACCGTACCCAGACCAGTAGGAGATGCAATTCCCATGACAGACGCACTGAAGCGCCTTTCCGACGAGGGCGTGGCGATCTGGCTGGACGACCTGTCCCGCAAGCGCATCACGTCCGGAAACCTGGCCGAGCTCATCGACCAGCAGCACGTGGTCGGTGTCACCACCAACCCGGCGATCTTCCAGAAGGCGATCAGCGGCGGCGAGGGGTACGGACAGCAGCTCGCCGACCTGGCCGCCCGCAAGGTCACCGTCGAAGAGGCGATCCGCATGATCACCACGGCGGACGTCCGCGACGCCGCCGACATCCTGCGCCCGGTCTACGACTCGACCGAGGGCCAGGACGGCCGGGTCTCGATCGAGGTCGACCCCCGGCTGGCCCACAACACCGCGGCGACCGTCGCCGAGGCCAAGCAGCTCGCCTGGCTGGTGGACCGCCCGAACACGCTCATCAAGATCCCGGCGACCAAGGCCGGCCTGCCGGCGATCACCGAGGTCATCGGCAAGGGCATCAGCGTCAACGTCACGCTGATCTTCTCGCTGGAGCGCTACCGCGAGGTCATGGACGCGTACGTGGCGGGCCTGGAGAAGGCGAAGGCCGCGGGCCTGGACCTCTCCAAGATCCACTCCGTCGCCTCCTTCTTCGTGTCCCGCGTGGACTCCGAGATCGACAAGCGCCTGGACGCCATCGGCACCGACGAGGCCAAGGCCCTCAAGGGCAAGGCGGCGCTCGCCAACGCCCGTCTGGCCTACGAGGCGTACGAAGAGGTGTTCTCCACCGAGCGCTGGGCCGCCCTCGACAAGGCGCACGCCAACAAGCAGCGTCCGCTGTGGGCCTCGACCGGCGTCAAGGACCCGGCGTACAAGGACACCCTGTACGTGGTGGACCTGGTCGCCCCCGGCACGGTCAACACCATGCCGGAAGGCACCCTGGAAGCCACCGCCGACCACGGCGTGGTGACCGGCGACACCATCCGCGGCACCTACGAGCAGTCGCGCGACGAGCTCGAAGCGGTCGCGAAGCTGGGCATTTCGTACGACGATGTGGTGCAGCTGCTTGAGGACGAGGGCGTCGAGAAGTTCGCGGTGTCCTGGAACGACCTGCTGAAGTCGACCGAGGCGGAGCTTCTGCGCCTCGCCCCCACGGAGGCCTGAACACTTTGTCTGTGAACGGAGCGAACCCGCTTCGTGACGCACAGGACCGGCGGCTCCCGCGCATCGCGGGGCCGTCCGGCCTGGTCATCTTCGGCGTCACCGGTGACCTGTCACGCAAGAAGCTGATGCCCGCCGTCTACGACCTCGCCAACCGCGGCCTGCTCCCGCCGGGCTTCTCGCTCATCGGGTTCGCCCGTCGCGAGTGGCAGGACGAGGACTTCGCGCAAGAGGTCCACGACGCCGTCAAGGAGCACTCCCGCACGCCCTTCCGCGAGGAGGTCTGGCAGCAGCTGGTGCAGGGCTGCCGCTTCGTCCAGGGCGACTTCGACGACGACCAGGCGTTCGAGACGCTGAAGTCGACGATCGAGGAACTGGACAAGGCACAGGGCACGGGCGGCAACTTCGCCTTCTACCTGTCGGTCCCGCCGAAGTTCTTCCCCAAGGTGGTCCAGCAGCTCAAGGACCACGGTCTGGCCCAGAAGGAGGGCTCCTGGCGGCGCGCCGTCATCGAGAAGCCCTTCGGTCACGACCTGAAGAGCGCCCAGGAGCTCAACAAGGTCGTCCACGAGGTCTTCCCGCGTGACGAGGTCTTCCGGATCGACCACTACCTGGGCAAGGAGACCGTCCAGAACATCCTGGCGCTCCGCTTCGCCAACACGATGTTCGAGCCGATCTGGAACCGGTCCTACGTGGACCACGTGCAGATCACCATGGCCGAGGACATCGGGATCGGCGGCCGGGCCGGCTACTACGACGGCATCGGCGCGGCCCGCGACGTCATCCAGAACCACCTGCTCCAGCTGCTCGCGCTCACGGCGATGGAGGAGCCCGGCTCCTTCCACCCCAAGGCGCTGGTGGCCGAGAAGCTCAAGGTGCTGACCGCCGTGGAGCTGCCCGAGGACCTGGGCAAGCACACCGTGCGCGGCCAGTACTCGGCGGCCTGGCAGGGTGGCGAGAAGGTCGTCGGGTACCTCGAAGAGGACGGCATCGACCCCAAGTCGAAGACCGACACCTACGCGGCCATCCGCCTGGAGATCAACAACCGCCGCTGGGCGGGCGTCCCGTTCTACCTGCGGACCGGCAAGCGCCTGGGCCGCCGGGTGACCGAGATCGCGGTCGTCTTCAAGCGGGCCCCGTACCTGCCGTTCGAGTCGGGCGCGACCGAGGAGCTGGGGCAGAACGCCCTGGTCATCCGGGTCCAGCCGGACGAGGGCGTCACGGTGCGGTTCGGCTCCAAGGTTCCGGGCACCTCCATGGAGGTCCGGGACGTCACGATGGACTTCGCCTACGGCGAGTCCTTCACCGAGTCCAGCCCCGAGGCCTACGAGCGGCTCATCCTCGACGTCCTCCTCGGCGACGCGAACCTGTTCCCGCGCCACCAGGAGGTCGAGCTGTCCTGGAACATCCTCGACCCGATCGAGCAGTACTGGGACAAGCACGGCAAGCCCGCGCAGTACCCGGCGGGCACCTGGGGACCGGTCGAGGCGGACGAGATGCTCGCACGAGACGGACGGAGCTGGCGCCGGCCATGAAGATCGACCTCACGGAGACCAACTCCAGCAAGATCAACTCCGCGCTGGTGCAGGCGCGGCGGGACATCGGCACGCCTGCCATCGGCATGGTGCTCACGCTGGTGATCGTGACCGACGAGGAGAACGCGTACGACGCGCTCAAGTCGGCGAACGACGCGTCCCGCGAACACCCTTCGCGGATCATCGTCGTCATCAAGCGGGCCAGCCGCTCGCCCCGCAGCCGCCAGGGTGCCCGCCTCGACGCGGAAGTCCGCGTCGGGACGGACTCCGGCACCGGGGAAACGGTTGTGCTCCGCCTCCACGGCGAACTGGTCAACCATGCCCAGTCGGTGGTTCTCCCGCTGCTCCTCCCGGACGCGCCCGTCGTCGTCTGGTGGCCCCTGGGTGCTCCGCAGGACCTGGCGGGCGACCCCCTGGGCTCGCTCGGCCAGCGCCGGATCACGGACACCTACTCCACCGAGGACCCCATCAAGGCCCTCGGTACGCGGGCGGTCGCCTACGCCCCCGGGGACACGGACCTGTCCTGGACCCGGATCACCCCGTGGCGTTCCATGCTGGCGGCCGCGCTGGACCAGCAGACCCACTCGGTGGCCTCGGCGACCGTCGAGGGCGAGGCCGACAACCCGAGCTGCGAGCTGCTGGCCATGTGGCTCGCGGACCGGCTCCAGGTCCCCGTCAAGCGCACCGCTTCGGCGGGCCCCGGGCTCACCGCGGTCCGCCTGGCGACCAAGGGCGGCGAGATCGTCCTGGACCGCGCGGACGGCGCGCTGGCCACGCTCTGCATGCCGGGACAGCCCGACCGCGCGGTGGCGCTCAAGCGCCGCGACACGGCCGAGCTGCTGGCGGAGGAGCTGCGCCGGCTGGACCCGGACAACACGTACGAGGCCTCGCTGAAGTTCGGCGTGGCGAAGCTGACGGCGTCCTCCCAGCCGACGGCCGAGGCCGAGCCGGCGGCGGCGGACGCTCCGGCGGCTCCGGCCGCGAAGCCGGCACCGGCGAAGCCGGCGAAGAAGGCCGCGGCCAAGTAGCACGACCGCTGCGCGGAGCCGTCCCCCACCCGGGGAACGGCCCCGCGCAGCGGCGTTCGCACCCGCACCCCGAACTACCGACAAGGCGGCAGCACATGGGTATGACGACTCCCCAGGTCGTCGTCCACCGGGACAAGGAGCTGATGGCCCAGGCCGCGGCGGCCCGGCTGATCACGAAGATCGTGGACGCGCAGGCGGCCCGCGGCAGCGCGTCGGTGGTCCTCACCGGCGGCCGCAACGGCAACGGCCTGCTGGCCGCGATGGCCGCGGCCCCGGCCCGGGACGCGATCGACTGGGCCCGGCTGGACCTGTGGTGGGGGGACGAGCGGTACCTGCCCGCCGACGACCCCGAGCGCAACCACGTCCAGGCCCGCGCGGCCCTGCTGGACGCCGTCCCGGTGGACCCCTCGCGGGTCCACGTCATGCCCGCCTCCGACGGCCCGTACGGGGCCGACGTGGACGCGGCGGCCGCCTCCTACGCGGCGGAGCTCCGCAAGGCCTCCGGCCCCGAGGACCACGGGCCGGTCCCCCGCTTCGACGTCCTGATGCTGGGCGTCGGCCCGGACACGCACGTGGCCTCGCTGTTCCCGGAGCACCCGGCCGCGCGGGAGACCGAGCGCACGGTGGTGGGCGTCCACGGGGCCCCGAAGCCGCCGCCGACCCGGATCTCCCTGACCCTCCCGGCGATCCGGGCCGCGCGTGAGGTATGGCTCCTGGCGGCGGGCGAGGACAAGGCGGGCGCGGTGGCCATCGCGCTGGGCGGGGCCGGCGAGGTCCAGGCCCCGGCCGCGGCGGCGTACGGCCGCTCCCGGACCCTGTGGCTCCTCGACCGCGCGGCGGCCGCGAAGCTCCCGTCGGGGCTGTACCCCCCGGCCTCCGCCTGACCCCGTAGGACGGCAGCAGCCGAAGGGGCCCGCCCTCCTTCCGGAGAGCGGGCCCCTTTTGGCATTCGAAGTCCCTGCCGGTCAGCGGCCCCTGAGGGACCGGTACGTCGCCACCAGCGCCCGGGTCGAGGCGTCGAGGCCGTCCACCTCGGTGCCTTCCACGAGCGCCGGCTCGATCCGCTTCGCCAGGACCTTGCCCAGCTCCACGCCCCACTGGTCGAAGGAGTCGATGTTCCACACCGCTCCCTGGACGAACACCTTGTGCTCGTACAGGGCGATCAGCTGGCCCAGCACCGCCGGGGTCAGCTCGGCCGCCAGGATCGTCGTCGTCGGGTGGTTGCCCGCGAAGGTCTTGTGCGGGACCAGCGGTTCCGCGACCCCCTCGGCCCGGACCTCCTCGGCCGTCTTGCCGAAGGCAAGCGCCTGGGTCTGCGCGAAGAAGTTCGCCATCAGCAGGTCGTGCTGGGCCGCCAGCGAGGGCCGCAGCTCCTCCAGCGGCCGGGCGAACCCGATGAAGTCCGCGGGGATCATCCGCGTGCCCTGGTGGATCAACTGGTAGTACGCGTGCTGGCCGTTGGTGCCGGGCGTACCCCACACCACCGGTCCGGTCTGCCATTCCACCGGATTGCCGTCCCGGTCCACGGACTTGCCGTTGGACTCCATGTCCAGCTGCTGCAAGTACGCGGTGAACCGCGACAGGTAGTGGCTGTAGGGCAGCACCGCGTGCGACTGGGCGTCGAAGAACGCCCCGTACCAGATCCCCAGCAGACCCATCAGCAGCGGCGCGTTCTCCTCCGGCGGCGCCGTGCGGAAGTGCTCGTCCATCTCCCGGAAACCGCCGAGCAGTTCGCGGAAGGCGTCCGGCCCGATCGCGACCATCAGCGAGAGGCCGATCGCGGAGTCGAAGGAGTAGCGCCCGCCGACCCAGTCCCAGAACTCGAACATGTTGGCCGGATCGATGCCGAAGCCGGCCACCTTCTCCGCGTTGGTCGACAGCGCCACGAAGTGCCGTGCCACGGCCGCCTGGTCGCCGCCGACGCCCGCGAGCAGCCATTCGCGCGCGGAGGTGGCGTTGGTGATGGTCTCGATGGTCGTGAAGGTCTTCGACGCGATGATGAAGAGCGTCTGTTCCGGGTCCAGGTCCCGCACGGCCTCGTGCAGGTCCGCGCCGTCCACGTTGGACACGAAGCGCAGGGTCAGGCCGCGGTCGGAGAAGGCGCGCAGCGCCTCGTACGCCATCGCCGGGCCCAAGTCGGAGCCGCCGATGCCGATGTTGACGACGTTCTTGATGCGCTTGCCGGTGGAGCCCTTCCACTCGCCCGAGCGGATCTGGCCGGCGAAGGCCGCCATCTTGTCGAGGACGGCGTGCACGCCGGGTACGACGTCCTCCCCGTCCACCTCGACGACCGCGTTCCTCGGGGCGCGCAGCGCGGTGTGCAGGACCGCCCGGTCCTCGGTCGTGTTGATCTTCTCGCCGCGGAACATCGCCTCGCGGAGTTCCGCCACTCCCGTGGCCTTCGCCAGTTCGCGCAGCAGCGTCAGCGTCTCGTCGGTCACGAGGTGCTTCGAGTAGTCGATGTGCAGGTCCCCGGCCCGCAGGGTGTATCCGGCTCCCCGGCCCGGATCCGCCTCGAACAGCTCCCGCAGATGCGTCTGTCCCAGCTCGTCCCGGTGCTTTCCGAGTGCGAGCCACTCCGGCATCCGGTTGAGCTTCGTACGTCCCTCCCGTCGCCCACCACCACCCTCGCTTGACGCGCTTCGCGCGGCGGCCTGGTTTGCGTTCATCTCGGACATCACCACTTCTTCCGTCCTGTCGTGCCCCGCCGTTCTCCAACCTAAGGGATAAGAAGCGGCACAACCGACACAAAGCGGCCCGGCCCGCAAGAGAGGAAGACTCCTGCGGGCCGGGCCCGATGTCACATCAGTTCGTTTATCAGGGAAGCGTCAGATCTCGCCGCGCAGCTTGGCGAGTGCCTCGGCGAGAATTGCCTCGCCGTCGGCGTCCGTCCGCCGTTCCCGTACATATGCCAAGTGCGTCTTGTACGGCTCGGTGCGCGGCGGCGCCGGAGGGTTGTCCCGGTCCTGACCGGCCGGGAACCCACAGCGCGGGCAGTCCCAGGTATCCGGCACCTGCGCGTCGCTGGCGAAGCTCGGCTGCGTCTCGTGCCCGTTCGAGCACCAGAAGGAGATGCGCAGGCGGGGCGCGGACTCGCCGCGCTCGGCCTCACCCATCGGCCCCGCTCCGACCCGACTACCACGGATCGCGTTGCCACTTGCCACGGTCGTAACTCCCTGCGTGATGGTGCCGCGAAGCGTGAGTGGATTCCGTCGCGGGCGCCCAAGTCTACGTAAGGCCCAACGCGCGTCCAGTGACTGGAGTTACCCATTCCAGACGTGAACGCCGGACCTCATGATAGGCCGGGGAGAGCCGACCGGACTGCCGGAATGGCCAGAACGCTCAGCTGCCGGACTTCATGAGCAGGCCGAGCGCGACGATGCACGCGAACCACAGCAGACCGATCACCACGGTGATGCGGTCCAGGTTGCGCTCCGCGACAGAGGAGCCGCCGACCGACGACTGCATGCCGCCGCCGAACATGTCGGAAAGGCCGCCGCCCTTGCCCTTGTGCATCAGCACGAGCAGCATCAGCAGGGCGCTGAAGACGACCAGGGCGATCGAGAACCCCATAATCACGGCTGATTCCTACTTTCTGGCTTTCTGGGCTTTCCCGCATTGCCGGTTACGTGCGCGGGGGCCAGCGGCTGATGTTTCAGCCTGCTGGCCCCCGCAAGGGTACGACGGATCCGTCCTACCGCATACTCACTGGTCGCGGAAGCGGACGATCTTGACGAACTCGTCCGCGTCCAGCGCCGCGCCGCCGATCAGGGCGCCGTCGACATCGGGCTGGGCCATGATCGCGGCGATGTTGCCGGACTTGACCGAGCCGCCGTACTGGATGCGGACCTTGTCGGCCAGCTCCTGCGAGTACAGCTCCGCGAGGCGCACGCGGATGGCACCGCAGACCTCCTGGGCGTCCTCGGGGGTGGCGACCTCGCCGGTCCCGATCGCCCAGACGGGCTCGTACGCGATCACGATGGACTCGACCTGCTCGGCCGGAACGTCCTTGAGGCCGCCGTCGAGCTGGCTCAGCGTGTACTGGACCTGCTGGCCGGCCTTGCGGATGTCCAGGCCCTCGCCGACGCACAGGATCGGGGTGATCCCGTGCTTGTAGGCGGCCTTGACCTTGGCGTTGCAGACCTCGTCGTTCTCGGCGTGGTACTGGCGGCGCTCGCTGTGGCCGACGGCCACGAACGTGCATTTCAGCTTCGACAGCATCGGGCCGGAGATCTCGCCGGTGTAGGCACCGGAGTCGTGCGCGGAGATGTCCTGGGCGCCGTACTTGATCTTCAGCTTGTCACCGTCGACCAGCGTCTGGACCGAGCGGAGGTCGACGAAGGGCGGCAGCACCGCGACCTCGACGGCGTCGTAGTCCTTGTCGGCCAGGGCGAAGGCGAGCTTCTGGACGTGGGCGATGGCCTCGAGGTGGTTGAGGTTCATCTTCCAGTTGCCCGCCATCAGCGGGGTACGCGTGGTCATGCGGTTCAGACCTCCAGTGCGGCGAGGCCGGGGAGCGTCTTGCCCTCGAGGTATTCGAGGGAGGCGCCGCCACCGGTGGAAATGTGGCCGAAAGCGTTCTCGTCGAAGCCGAGGATGCGGACGGCGGCGGCGCTGTCGCCACCGCCGACGACCGTGAAGGCGCTGCTGTCGAGGAGCGCCTGCGCGATGGCCTTGGTGCCGTTCGCGTAGTCGGGGTGCTCGAAGACGCCCACGGGACCGTTCCAGAACACGGTCTCGGCGTCGGTGATCTTCGAGGCGTACAGCGCGCGGGTCTTGGGACCGATGTCCAGACCCTCCTGGTCGGCGGGGATCTTGTCCGCGTCGACCGTGATGAACTCGGCCGGGGCCTTGGTCTTCAGGTCCGGGAAGTCCTTGGAGGTCAGGATGTCGACCGGGAGGACCAGCTCGACGCCGTTGGCCTTGGCGCGCGCCATGTACTCCTTGACGGTCTCCACCTGGTCCTTCTGGAGCAGGGAGATGCCGACCTCGTGGCCCAGGGCGTACAGGAAGGTGTACGCCATGCCGCCGCCGATGAGGATGCGGTCGGCCTTGCCGAGCAGCTGGTCGATGACGGCGAGCTTGTCGGAGACCTTGGCGCCGCCGAGGACGACCACGTACGGGCGCTTGACCTCGGCGGTCAGCTTCTTCAGGACGCCGACCTCGGTGGCGATGAGGTAGCCGGCCGCGTGCGGGAGGCGCGCGGGGAGGTCGAAGACCGAGGCGTGCTTGCGGTGGACAGCGCCGAAGCCGTCGCCGACGTAGATGTCGGCCAGCTCGGCCAGCTGGTCCGCGAAGGCGCCGCGTTCGGCGTCGTCCTTCGCGGTCTCACCGGCGTTGAAGCGCAGGTTCTCGATGACGGCGACCTGGCCGTCGGCGAGGGCGGCGACGGTCTCCTTGGCGGAGGCGCCGACGGTGTCGGTGGCGAACGCGACGTCCGTGCCGAGCAGCTCACCGAGCCGGGCCGCGGCGGGGGCCAGCGAGAAGGCCGGGTCCGGGGCGCCCTTGGGGCGGCCCAGGTGCGAGGCCACGATCACGCGGGCGCCGGCCTCGGCGAGCTTCGCGATGGTCGGCTGGACGGCGCGGATGCGCCCGTCGTCGGTGATCTCACCGTTCGCCAGCGGCACGTTCAGGTCGGCGCGGACGAAGACCCGCTTACCGGATACGCCCTCGGCGAGAAGTTCGTCGATCGTCTTCATGCTGTTTTCTACTCCTTTTCCCAGCCAGGGACTCTACCTGTGCGGGGCGAGAGGGGTACGAGGCAAGCAACAGGGGCCCGCACAGCGCTTCGTCGCGCTGCCCGAGCCCCGGTGCTCACATCGTGGTGCCTGCTTTGGTGCTTAGAGCTGACCGCCGACGAACACGGTCAGGTCGACGAGGCGGTTGGAGTAGCCCCACTCGTTGTCGTACCAGCCGATGACCTTGACGCTCTTGCCCTGGACCATGGTCAGGGACGAGTCGAAGGTGCAGGAGTACGGCCAGTTCACGATGTCGGAAGAGACGATCGCGTCCTCGGTGTAGTCCAGGATGCCCTTGAGCTGGCCCTGAGAAGCCTTCTGGAAGGCCGAGTTGACCTCGTCCTTGGTGACCTCGCGCTCAAGCTCGACGACCAGGTCGGTCACGGAACCGGTGGGGACCGGGACGCGCATGGCCATGCCGTCGAGCTTGCCCGCCAGCTCCGGGATGACCAGCGCGGTGGCCTTGGCGGCACCCGTGGTGGTCGGGATGATGTTCTCGGCGGCGGCGCGGGCGCGGCGCAGGTCCGAGTGCGGGAAGTCCAGGATGCGCTGGTCGTTCGTGTACGCGTGGACCGTCGTCATCAGGCCCTTGACGATGCCGAAGTTCTCCAGGAGGACCTTGGCCATCGGCGCCACGCAGTTGGTGGTGCAGGAGGCGTTGGAGATGACGTGGTGGTTGGCCGCGTCGTACTTGTCCTGGTTGACGCCCATCACGATCGTGATGTCCTCGTCCTTGGCCGGAGCCGAGATGAGGACCTTCTTCGCGCCGGCCGCGATGTGCTTGGCGGCGTCGGCCTTCTTGGTGAAGATGCCGGTCGACTCGATGACGATGTCGGCGCCCAGCTCGCCCCAGGGGAGGTTCGCGGGGTCGCGCTCAGCGAAGGTCTTGAAGGTGTTGCCGCCGACGGTGATCGTGTCGTCGGTGTGGCTGACCTCGGCCTTGAGGCGGCCCAGGATCGTGTCGTACTTGAGAAGGTGCACCAGGGTGGCATTGTCAGTCAGGTCGTTGACACCGACGATCTCGATGTCCGCTCCCTGCTCCAGGAGCGCACGGAAGTAGTTGCGGCCAATTCGGCCAAAACCGTTGATGCCTACGCGGATCGTCACGAACCGATCTCCTCGTTGGTGCGCCGGCCTGTCCGCCGGCGAGCTGTATGGGATGTCCCCGACCGCTTACGACCCTACCTCTCCGTGAGCTTTCAAGTGACATCGACCATCGTCTGACACGCCCCGAGGCCCCGCACTCCAGGACGGATACGGGACCTCGGGGACTTTCTGCCCCGTCACTCAAAGTGAGGGGAACGGGGGTACCTGGTCAGTGGTTCAGCGAGCGGAGCGCCTTACCGACGAGTACGGCGCGGTCCGCCGCCGCCGGCACGTGTTCCAGGCCGAAGCCCAGGAGCACGGTGTTACGCGTAGTGACCGAGGCATATGACTTGAACAGCTCTCCCGACCGGGCCCAATCGCCCGGAACATCAGGACTTCCGGCAGGCGCGCCCTGGGCGGTCCAGACCCCGAGCGAGGTCTCGAACCCCTCGGCCGCCTGGTCCGTGCCGCCGACCGAGACCCGCGCCTCGTCCGCGAAGACCCCGCGGCCGCCCGAGCCCGGGTCGGTGATGTAGGAGAGGGAGACCTCGACGCTCTTGCCGGCGTAGGCGCTCAGGTCGAAGGAGACCTGCTTCCACCCGTTGGAGCTGCCGGTGAAGCTGTTCCAGGAGCCGCTGGTGCCCTTCGGGGCGCAGCCGGCGGAGTCGAGGGTGAGGTAGCGGCGCAGGAACGGGTGGTCGTTGACGAAGAACCCGGCCTCGCACTCCGCGGGAACCGCGGTGCTGCTCAGGCCGCTCGCCTCGGGCAGCGTGGTCCAGTCGTCGCCGCCCACGGTGTGGGACTCCAGCACCGCGTGGTCGTAGCCCTCCTCGGTGTTCCAGTTCAGCGCCATCTTGAGCTGCGGCTTGTCGGCCGCGGTGACCCCGGTGAGGTCGATGGTGCGGGTGAGCCGCTTCCAGTCGTCGTCGGTGTGGGTGGCCGCGGCCATCCCGCTGCCGGCGTACGGGGCGTAGGGGTTGACGACCCCGTCGTACTGGCCCGCCTGCGCGCTCTTGAACTGCGGGAAGCGGTCCGCGGGCAGGCTGTCGGAGGTGACGGTGAAGGAGCCGGGGCGGTCGAGCGGGTTGCCCGCGGCGTCGCCGAGGGCGCCCTTGGCCCCGGAGAGGGAGCCCGCGCCGGTGAAGCCGGTGGGGCCGCTGACGGTCGCGCGCCCGTAGGCACCGAGGTAGTACTGGCTGAAGTCGTTGGTCACGGCGCGGCCGACCTGGGCGTTGCCGCCCGCCAGCTCACCGGCCTCGATCAGCTTGCCGCCCTCGTTGAGGAAGTCGCGTACCGCCAGCTGGGTGGGACCGCCCGGGGACTTGGCCCCCGTGTAGTGGACGGCCGTGCGGAAGTGGGAGAGCACGCCGAGGTGGTGCGGGGCCCCCTGGGTGGCCACGTCCCAGACCGCCGCGCTCTTGCCGTTGGCGCGCAGGGCGTCCACGTACTCCTGGGTGTGCTGGGCCGGGGCGCCCTCCTCCGCGATCACGAGGACGTCGGCGCGCGGCCGCTCGGCCACCGTGTACGTGAAGTGCTCGCTGGAAACCTGCTTGTCGCCGCGGTCGCGGCCGGTGAACCAGACCTCGACCTTGTCGCCGGGCTTGGCGCCGTCGACCTTGGCCCGGTACTCGTCGAAGTAGTTGTTGTCGTCGCCGCCGTAGACGTCACCGCCCTGCCAGGCCCTGAGGTCGTCGTCGTGGGTGCGGCCACCGTTGATCTTGAAGTTGAGTTCCTTGTCCTTCAGCGCCTTGCGGGCCGTGACGGCGACCGTCTGGTCCTCGCCGCGGGCCACGTAGGAGGTGGTGAAGGGGTCGAGGGTGAAGTCCGCGGCGGTCAGGCCGACGGAGGACTTCGGCTGGTCCGGGTGCGCGGCGCTCTCGCCCACGGAGAGGGCGAAGGGGACGTTCTTGGCGAACTCCGCCTGGATGAGCTTCTCGTCGTCCGGGAAGTTGAAGACGGAGGGGCAGTCCTCGGGCTTCCAGCGGTCGTTCGGGTCGACGGCGGAGGCCGTCTGGCAGGTGCTCATCTCCGGCGTGAACATCATGACGCCGTTGGCGTTGGCGGCCTGGCTGTCGGCCTCGCCGTTGGTGGTGTAGAGCTCCGAGGACACCTGGGGGTAGTAGCCGGGCACGGCCGAGTTCTCCGGGGTGCCCGCGAGCGCCTTGTAGGCGATGTCGTCGGGGGTGGGGGTCGCCACCTGCCAGCCCACTCCGTAGAGCAGCAGCTCGGCGGCCGAGTGGTAGTTGATGGCGTACTTGAAGCCGATGCGCTTCTCGAAGGTGTCGAGGGCGACGGTCTCGGGCTCGGAGGAGGCCTTGGGGCCGCGGTAGGTCTCGCTCGACGGGTTGGGCGAGGAGCCCTCGTCGTCGTAGCCCCAGTGGTAGGCGAAGTTGCGGTTGGGGTCGACCCCGTCGCCGGCGGTGATCTTGCCGTCGCCGTTGTTGTCCCGCAGGTTCTTGCGCCACAGCCGCGCGCTGTCGGACGTGAAGGTGTAGTCGTACCCGTCCGGGTTGGCCGAGAGCAGGAACCACAGCTCGGTGGAGTCCACCAGCTTGGTGATCCGCTGGTCCTTGCCGTAGCTGTCGATGGTCTGGTGCATCAGCCGCCGGGTCATCTCGGGGGTGATCCACTCGCGGGCGTGCTGGTTGGACATGTAGAGCACGGACGGCTTGTCGCCGTCCTTGGACTTCTTGGCGTTCTTGGTGACCTTCAGGGCGAGGATGTCCTTGCCCTGGACGGTCTTGCCGATGGAGACGACCTTGGTGAGGCCCGGGTTCTCCTGGGCGGTGCGCAGGATCTCCTCCTGGAGCCCGCCCTTGCCGCTGTACGGGCGGAACACCCCGTCGCCGGCGGCGGCCAGGGAGCGCGCGGCCGCCTTGGCCACCTTGTGTTCGGCGAGCTTGACGCCCTGGGCGGCCAGCCCCTTGGCCTGGTCCGCGGTGAGGTAGAGCTCGACCTTGGCGGTCCCGGACTCCGGGACGTGTCCGGAGAACTCCTGCGCGTCCTGGCCCGCGGCCTGGACGAGCGGGACCTGTTCCTTGGTGATGTCGGCTACGTAGACCCGTACTTCGTCCGCCGCTGCCGCCGCGTCCGCCCGGGCCTGGGCACTGGCCGCCGCGGGTAGCGCGGCGAGTGTGGTTCCGAAGACGAGTGCGCTTGCGGCGAGGATCGATCTCGCGCGGTGCCTCATGTGCCCCCCTGGGCGTCGTCTGCCACGAAAGCTTCGGACGACAGGCTCACGACCAGTCCATGCTCATGTCAATGGGGCCTACCGAAAGAGGTCCGCACGAGTGATCGCGCGGACCTCTTACGGTCTCTTCCGGAGGACCGCAGTCCGGCTACGGGTGCCTCAGCCGGCCATGTTGTCGGCCAGCTCCTCGCTGTCGCTGAGGTCGAGGTTGGACTCGGTGCCCGGGATCCCTAGGTCCTGGGCCCGCTTGTCGGCCATGGCCAGCAGGCGGCGGATGCGGCCCGCGACCGCGTCCTTGGTCAGCGGCGGGTCGGCGAGGGCGCCCAGCTCCTCCAAGGAGGCCTGCTTGTGCTCCATGCGCAGCCGGCCGGCCGCGGCCAGGTGCTCCGGAACCTCCTCGGCGAGGATCTCCAGGGCGCGCTGCACCCGGGCTCCGGCGGCCACCGCGGCCCGCGCCGAACGGCGCAGGTTGGCGTCGTCGAAGTTGGCGAGCCGGTTGGCGGTGGCGCGCACCTCGCGCCGCATCCGCCGCTCCTCCCAGGCCAGCACCGAGTCGTGGGCGCCGAGCCGGGTCAGCAGGGCGCCGATGGCGTCCCCGTCGCGTACGACGACCCGGTCCACCCCGCGGACCTCGCGGGCCTTGGCGGCGATGGAGAGCCGGCGGGCCGCGCCGACGAGCGCCAGGGCGGCCTCCGGGCCGGGGCAGGTGACCTCCAGCGAGGAGGAGCGGCCCGGCTCGGTGAGCGAGCCGTGGGCGAGGAAGGCCCCGCGCCAGGCCGCCTCGGCGTCACAGGTGGCCCCGGAGACCACCTGCGGGGGAAGACCCCGGATGGGGCGTCCGCGGCCGTCCACGAGCCCGGTCTGGCGCGCCAGCTGGTCGCCGCCCGCGACCACGCGGACCACGTACCGGTTTCCGCGGCGCAGACCGCCCGGAGCCATGATCACCAGGTCCGAGGAGTGCCCGAAGATCTCCAGAATGTCCTTGCGCAGGCGGCGGGCCGCGATCCCCGCGTCCAGTTCCGCCTCGATGACGATCCGGCCGCTCACCAGGTGCAACCCGCCCGCGAACCGAAGGATCGCCGAGACCTCCGCCTTCCTGCAGCAGGTGCGGGTGACGGGCAGGCGGGCGATCTCATCCTTCACCGCGGGCGTCATCGCCATGGGCCGATCCTTCCATGCATCCGAAAAATACGGTCGTACGCGGCGGCGAGCAGCTCCGGATCATGCTTCGGAGAGCCGTCTTGCCTGGCGACCGGCGCCAGCTCGACCGCGGCGCCGAACCGTTTTGCGGCATCGGCGAGGGACTCGCGGTCGGGCACGGCAGCCTGATCGGCCAGCACCACGTCCAGGGCGAGTTTAGGGGCGTGTCGGGCCAAAACCTCCAAATGACGCTGCGGAGAGAAGCCCTCTGTTTCGCCGGGTTGTGGCGCGAGGTTCAGCGAGAGGACCCGCCGGGCCTTCGTCTCGACCAGCGCGTCGAGCAGTTCCGGCACCAGCAGGTGCGGGATCACGGACGAGAACCAGGACCCCGGACCGAGCACGACCCAGTCGGCGTCGAGCACCGCGGCGACCGCTTCCGGCACGGCCGGCGGGTCGGCGGGCACGACCTGTACGGAGAGCACCTCGCCGGGGGTCAGGGCCACGGTGGCCTGCCCCCGTACGGTGTCCACGTCCTCGGGGCGCGCCGGATCGTGGCCCTTGACCAGGGCCTGGAGCTCCAGCGGGACCGCCGACATCGGCAGCACCCGGCCCTGCGCGCCGAGCAGCCTGCCGACGAGGTCGAGGGCCTGGACGGGATCGCCGAGCTGTTCCCACAGGGCGACGATCAGCAGGTTGCCGACCGCGTGCTCGTGCAGGTCGCCCTGGGACTGGAAGCGGTGCTGGATGACCCGTGCCCAGGTCTGGCCCCAGTCGTCGTCCCCGCACAGCGCGGCCAGCGCCTTGCGCAGGTCCCCGGGCGGCAGGACGCCCAGCTCCTCGCGCAGGCGGCCGCTGGAGCCGCCGTCGTCGGCGACGGTGACGACGGCGGTCAGCTCGCCCGTGATCCGGCGCAGGGCGGTCAGCGAGGCCGAGAGGCCCATGCCGCCGCCGAGCGCCACGACCTTGGGAGCGACGACCTTCGGGCCCTCGCCGCGACGGAGGCCGGTGCGGACCGCGCCGTCCTCGCCCTTGCCGGAGGTGAGCCGGCGAAGGCGGCGCAGCCGCATGTTGCGTCCGGTCACTCGCGCCCCATGTCCCTGTGGACGACGACGGTCTCGACCCCTTCGGAGGCGAGGCGGGCGGCGAGCTTCTCCGACATGGCGACGCTGCGGTGCTTGCCGCCGGTACAGCCGACGGCGATGGTCACGTACCGCTTGCCCTCGCGCCGGTAGCCGGTGGCGATGAGCTGGAGCAGCTCGGTGTAGCGGTCGAGGAACTCCTTGGCGCCGGGCTGGCCGAAGACGTACGCCGACACCTCCTCGTTGAGCCCGGTGAAGGGGCGCAGCTCCGGAACCCAGTGCGGGTTGGGGATGAAGCGGCAGTCGACGACCAGGTCGGCGTCGACGGGGAGGCCGTACTTGAAGCCGAAGGACATGACCGTGGCCCGGAGCTCGGGCTCCTCGTCGCCCGCGAACCGGGCGTCCATCTTGGCGCGCAGTTCGTGCACGTTCAGGCTGGAGGTGTCGATGACCAGGTCGGCGTCGCCGCGCAGCTCGCGCAGCAGGTCGCGCTCGGCGGCGATGCCGTCGACGATGCGGCCGTCGCCCTGGAGCGGGTGCGGGCGGCGGACCGACTCGAAGCGGCGTACGAGGGCGTCGTCCGAGGACTCCAGGAACACGATCCGCCGGGTGACCCCGCGGGCCTCCAGGTCGGCGAGGGACTCGCGCAGGGCGTCGAAGAACTGGCGGCCGCGGACGTCGACGACCACGGCGATGCGCGCCACGTTGCCCTGCGAGCGGGCGCCGAGTTCCACCATGGTGGGGATCAGCGCCGGCGGGAGGTTGTCGACGACGAACCAGCCGAGGTCCTCCAGGCACTTGGCCGCCGTACTGCGGCCGGCCCCGGACATTCCGGAGATGATCACCAGCTCGGGGATGACCGCCTCGGCGGTATCTCCGGGCTCCGCTGTCGTGCCCGTGCTCACCTGTGCTCCGTCTCGGTCGTACTCGGTCTTGTGGTCGGTTTCGTGCTGGGTGTCGTACTGGGATTCGTGCTCGGTCATTGCTCGGTCCCCCGTTCGGATGCTGCTCCCGCGGTCGCGGAGGTCTCATCCTCGATGATCTCGCCAGTCGCCGTGTTGACCGCGGGACCAGCGGGAACCGCCTGGGCGAGGGCCGCGGCCACGGTCTCGGCCGTCTTGCGGCCTATGCCCGGGACCTCGCAGATCTGGTCGATTGTCGCCTGCCGGAGCTTTTTCACCGAACCGAAATGCTTCACCAAGGCCAGTTTGCGACTCTCGCCCAGTCCGGGGACCTCGTCCAGCGGGCCGGACTTCAGCCGCTTCCCGCGCTTGTTGCGCTGGTACTGGATGGCGAAACGGTGGGCTTCGTCACGCACCCGCTGGAGCAGGTAGAGGCCCTCGCTGGTCCGGGGCAGGACCACCGGGTCGTCCTCGCCGGGCAGCCAGACCTCCTCCAGCCGCTTGGCCAGGCCGCACACGGCGACGTCGTCGATCCCGAGCTCCTCCAGGGCCCGCTTGGCGGCGGCCACCTGCGGCTGCCCGCCGTCGACCACGACGAGCTGGGGCGGGTACGCGAAGCGCTTGGGCCGCCCGTCGTCCGCGGTCGCGTCCACCTCGAACCCGTCGGCCCCAGGGGCGGCCGAGCCGTCCACGCCCTCCTCACCGTCCCCTCCGTCCTCGCCGTTCCCGGGGGACCACTCCCCCGTCTTCAGCTTCTCCTGGAGGTAGCGGCGGAAGCGCCGGGAGACCACCTCGTGCATGGAGCGGACGTCGTCCTGCCCCTCGAACGATTTGATCTGGAACCTGCGGTACTCGCTCTTGCGCGCCAGCCCGTCCTCGAAGACGACCATCGAGGCCACCACGTCGTCGCCCTGGAGGTGCGAGATGTCGAAGCACTCGATGCGCAGCGGCGCCCCGTCCAGCTCCAGCGCCTCGGCGAGCTCCTCCAGGGCCCGGGAGCGGGTGGTGAAGTCGGCGGCGCGCTTGGTCTTGTGCAGGGCGAGGGACTGCTGGGCGTTGCGGTGGACGGTCTCCATCAGCGCCTTCTTGTCCCCGCGCTGCGGGATGCGCAGGCTGACCTGGGCGCCTCGCCGCTCGGCCAGCCACTCGGAGAGCGCCGGGGTGTCCTCGGGGAGCGCCGGGACCAGCACCTCCTTGGGGACGGACTCGCCCTTCTCCTCCCCGTAGAGCTGCTGAAGGGCGTGCTCGACGAGCCCGGCCGTGTCCACGGCCTCCACCTTGTCGGTGACCCAGCCGCGCTGGCCGCGGACCCGGCCGCCGCGTACGTGGAAGATCTGCACGGCCGCTTCGAGCTCGTCCTCGGCGACCGCGAACAGGTCGGCGTCGGTGGCGTCGGCGAGCACGACCGCGTTCTTCTCCATGGCCCTGCGCAGGGCCCCTATGTCGTCGCGCAGCCGAGCGGCCTTCTCGTACTCCATCTCCTCGGCGGCCTCGCGCATCTGCCCTTCGAGGCGGCTGAGGTGGCTGCCGGTGCGGCCGGCCATGAACTCGCAGAAGTCCTCGGCCAGTTCCCGGTGCTCCTCGGGGGTGACCCGGCCGACGCAGGGCGCGGAGCACTTGCCGATGTAGCCGAGGAGGCAGGGGCGGCCGATCTGGGCGGAGCGCTTGAACACGCCGGCGGAGCAGGTGCGGACGGGGAAGACCCGGAGCATCAGGTCGACGGTCTCGCGGATGGCCCAGGCGTGCCCGTAGGGGCCGAAGTAGCGCACGCCCTTCTTCTTGGGCCCGCGCATGACCTGGACCCGGGGATACTCCTCGTTCATCGTCACGGCGAGGGAGGGGTAGCTCTTGTCGTCCCGGTACTTGACGTTGAACCGGGGGTCGAACTCCTTGATCCAGGAGTATTCGAGCTGGAGCGCCTCGACCTCGGTGGAGACCACGGTCCACTCGACGGAGGCCGCCGTGGTCACCATGGTGGCGGTACGGGGATGCAGTCCGGCGAGGTCCTGGAAGTAGCTGGCCAGCCGCTGGCGCAGGCTCTTGGCCTTCCCGACGTAGATCACCCGGCGGTGCTCGTCGCGGAATTTGTAGACCCCCGGGGAGTCGGGGATCTGTCCCGGCTTGGGGCGGTAGCTGGAAGGGTCGGCCATGCCAACCACCCTACTGTCGCCCGCCGACAACCGAGCCGTTCCCCCTGCTGCGGCGCGGACCCGCGGCGGGGGGGGGGGGGGGGCGCCCGGGGGGGCGCGGCCGCGCCCCCCGCCCCCCCGCGCCCCCCCCCCCCCCCCCCCGCCCCCGCGC
>NZ_JBHYVM010000026.1:86446-90764 GCF_042750105.1 Streptomyces sp. NPDC059443
CAGAGTGGGTGTGCGAGTCGTCGGCGGGGGGGGGGGGGCGTGTGGTGGTTGTCGCGGGGTGTGTGGTGCGGGGCGGCCGGGGGGCGCGCGCGCGCGGCGCCGGGCCCCCCGGGTGGCTACGCCCGCACCACCCGCTGCCGCCGGGAGCGCCGCACGGCCACCGCGCCGGCCGCACCCAGCGCCAGCGCCACGGCTCCGGCGGCCGCCGGCACCCCGACGGAACCCGGTCCGGCGGCGGACCCGGATGCCGGCTCGGACGCGGAGCCGGCGGTGGCTTCCGTGGGGGCGAAGCCACCGGCCTTCCCCGACTTGGCGTAGGCGGAGCCGGGGAGCTTGTCCCCGTACGCCTTCACGACCCGGGTCCGGTACGCGGCGAGGCTGGTCCCCTGCGCGCCGACGGCCCGTACCGCGTCCTCGTCCAGCGGCAGCACCCGATCGCCCTGGGCCACGTACCACGCGTCGATCTGCGGCTCGCGGAACACCGTGCCGCCCGGAAGTTTCGCCGCGCCGAGCTGCGCGTAGCGGAACTCGTCGTCACCGGTGGCGATGTTCACCACCTGCCAGCCCGCCTCCGTCTTCGCGGTCCACAGCGCGGCCGCCTGGCCGTCCGAGGAGACCGCCTTGCTGGCGAGGAACTCCAGCCGGGCCACGCCCGCGCCCGCCTTCCCCGCGACGAAGTCCGGCGACAGGTAGTTCACCGCGATCGCCTCGCCCTCGATGCGGGGCTGCGCCGCGGCCAGGGTGACCTTGCCCTCCCGGGAGAAGAACCGGGACAGGGTGGCGAGCGTGTCCGGGGCCGCGGCCGCCCGCTCGGCGGCGGCCCGGTTCTCGGCGGTGGCGCTCTGGGGCTGCGGCACGGGCGCCGCGACGGCCCTGGCGGGGGCCAGGGCGAGTGCTGCGGTCGCGAGGACGACCGCGGCGGCGAGGCGAGGGTTCATGAGGTCACGCCCCGATCCGATAGAGCGAGTGGGTCCAGGAGAAGGTGCTGTTGTCCACGTACCAGGCGTGGGAGGCCCAGTTGTAGCGGTCGCTGGAGGGCCACGGGTCGCCCCAGTACACCCAGCTGTTGGCGGTGTCGTAGCCGTAGATGACGTGCATGTGCCCGCCGCCGTTGGACCACTGGATACGGGTCTCGACCGGGCGGTTGGCGTTGATCTCCGTCTGCACGGTGGAGTAGCGCAGCCAGCCGGTGACGTACGAGCCGGGGTTGATTCCGGCCCAGTCCAAGGCGTTCTGGACGTTGTCGAGCGAGGCCTGGCTGTTGGGGCAGTCGTAGCCCTGCTGGCGGTTGAAGGCGGCGTTGCAGAACTGGTTCTGCGTGTAGGTGCGGCCGAACCAGGTGGCGATGGTGTTGCCGCTCGCGGCCCAGCACCAGTTGGTCTTCTGCTGGGCCTGCATGGTGATGTTCAGGCGGTTGTACGAGAGAACGGTGCTCTCGGCACCCGTTCCGGCATCGGCGGCGGTGGCGGTACCGGTGGGCAGGGCGAAGAGCAGGGCGGTGATGAAGGCGGCCAGGGAAAGCCGCCGGTTTCGGTTGCGCATCGCGTTCCTCCCGAGGTGGGGAGTGGGGGTGGAGGAGCGCGTCCGGACGCTGTGGAGGAGCATCGGGGTGTTGTCGGGAACAGGTCAACACGCTTCAATACGGCGTGACATCGCGGTGTGAACGGTGGGGCCAGAGTGTGAACGTCCGCCCCCACCCCACCTGGACGCACCCGGACCTCGGACGTCATCCGCGGGACCGCCCGCACCCCGCTTGCGTGAACGTTCACAGGAGGCCCGTCATGCGGTCGAGCGCGGACAGCAGACTCCCGGAGAGACACTCGGAAGGGCTCTCGGACGGCAATCTCCCGGAAGACCCCCCGGAGTTACCGCACCTGCTGCGCACCGGCCCCTTCCACCTCGCGCTGCGCGCCGCCCTCACCGCCCGCGGGCTCCCCCTGCACCGGGTCCAGCACCGGCTCGCCGCCCGCGGCATCAAGCTCGGCGTGACCAGCCTCAGTTACTGGCAGCAGGGCGCCCGGCGGCCGCGCCGCGCCGAGTCCCTGAAGGCCGTACGGGCCCTGGAGCAGATCCTCGAACTGCCCGAAGGCACCCTGCTGCGGCTGCTGGCCGCGCCGGAGCCCGCCGCCCCCGAGACGGCCCGGCCGCCGGCGCGCTCGTACCGGGCACTGTTCAGCATGGGAGCGGTCGTGGAGGCGCTGCTGGCCGGCATGGAACTGCCCGCCGACGGCGGCCTGCACACCGTCGGCCACCACGAGCGGGTCCGGATCGGGCCCGCCGGGCAACTGCTGGGCCGCGAATCGCAGCACGTCGTACGGGCCCACCGCGACGGGGTCGACCGGTACGTCGCCGTCCACCACGGGGACCCCGGCTGCGACCCGGCCCGCGTCCGGGTCCATGCCCACGAGAACTGCCGGACCGGGCGGATCCGGTGCCGCCCCGAGGCCGGGGTGGTCGTCGCCGAGCTGCTCTTCGACGCCCGGCTGAGCGCAGGGGACACGTACGTCTTCGGCTACGGCTTCGAGGACGGAACCGGCGGCCGCAGCACCGAGTACGTACGCGGCTTCAGCTACACCGGCGGGCAGTACGTGCTCCAGGTCCGCTTCGACGAGGCCGCGCTGCCGGTGCGCTGCCGCCGTTTCACCCGCAGCGGTCCGGGCGCCCCGCGCGGGCACCTCGCCGACCTGGCCCCGAGCGGACCGCACCGGGCCGTGCACCTGGTGGAACAGGCGGTGCGGCGGGGGATCCTGGGGATCGCCTGGGACTGGGAGTAAACCGCCCAGCGGACCGCCGGGCGGACCGCCCGGCGGCCGCTCAGCCCGCGACGAGCTTGCCGTTCTCCGCCTTCACCGGGACCTCCGGCAGCGGGTCGGTGGCCGGGCCCTGGATGACCTTGCCGGTGGTCACGTCGAAACGGCTGCCGTGGCAGGGGCAGGTGCCCTCACCCTTGACGATCTTGTCCAGGACGCAGCCCGCGTGCGTGCACTGCGCGCTGAAGGCCTTGTACTGGCCCGCCTCCTGGCAGCTGACGATCAGCTTCTTCTCCCGGAACAGCTTGGCGCCGCCCACCGGGACCTCGGTCGCGGCCCCCAGTTCCACCGGCTCCGCCGGGACCGCGGGGCTGCCGTGGCCGCTGTTGGTCTCGGTGGAGCAGGCCGCGAGCGTCGTTCCGGCGCCGACGGCCCCTGCGAGCGCGGCCGCGCCCTTGAGGACGGTACGACGGGCTGCGGACTGCGACGCGGGCATGCGGTTCTCCTGAAGTGTGCGATCGGCCGGGCAGGCACGGGCCCACCCGACGATACCGCCGCCACCGCCGCGCACTCCGATGGGATACCTTCCCCCGCGTGATCGTCGTCGGTGGAGAAGCCCTGATCGACCTGGTGCCCGTCGCGGAGCCGCCGGGCGCCCTGCTGCCCCGGCCGGGCGGCGGACCGTACAACACCGCGCTCGCGCTGGGCCGGCTCGGCGCGGAGGCCGCCTTCTGCTCCCGGGTCTCGACGGACGGCTTCGGCGCCTCCCTGCTCGCCGGGCTGCGGGCGGCCGGCGTGGACCTGTCCCTGGTCCAGCGGGGGCCCGAGCCGACCACCCTGGCCGTGCCCTCGCTGGCCCCGGACGGCTCGGCGGCGTACGGCTTCTACGTGGAGGGCACCGCCGACCGGCTGTTCCGGCTGCCGCCCGCGCTCCCGGAGGGCGTACGGGCCCTCGCGCTCGGCACCTGCTCCCTGGCTCTGGAGCCCGGGGCGAGCGCCTACGAGGCCCTGCTGCGCCGGGAGTCCGGGCGCGGGCTGCTCACCCTGCTCGACCCCAACATTCGGCCGGCGCTGATCGCGGAGCCGGACGCGTACCGCGAGCGCTTCCTGTCCTGGCTCCCGTACGTCTCGGTGCTGAAGCTGTCGGAGGAGGACGCCGCTTGGCTGGGCGGCCGGGTCCGGGACTGGCTGGTGGCGGGACCCTCGGCGGTGGTGCTCACCCGGGGGGCCGGGGGGCTGACGGTGTGGAACCGGGAGGGAGCGGAGCACTCGGTGCCCGCCCGCCGGGTCGAGGTGGTGGACACCATCGGCGCGGGCGACACCGTGAACGCGGCCCTGCTGCACCGGCTTTCGGGTAGCCGGGGCGCTCCGGTGGACTGGCCCGGCGTCCTCTCCTACGCCGCCCACGCGGCCGCCCTGACCTGCACCCGAGCGGGCGCGGAGCCCCCGTACGCGGCGGAGCTCTGACCCTTCGGCGCGAGGGTCCCGGCCCTGGTCCTCAAACGCCGGACGGGCTGGAAAATCCAGCCCCGCCGGCGGTTGTGGCGGGGGGGGGGGGGGGGGGACGC
>NZ_JBHYVM010000026.1:90774-125864 GCF_042750105.1 Streptomyces sp. NPDC059443
CCGGTCGCTCTCGCCGCGGGCCCGGGCGCGCCCGCCCGGCCCCCACACCCGCGGCCGGGTCTTCACCCCCCCCCCCCGCCGGGTTGGGGGGGGGGGGGGGGGGGCCGCCCCCCCCCGGAACGGGCGAAGGGCGGGTCGGGGACCTGGCACCGCGCAGCGGCTACGCCTTGCGGGCCCGCGTCGCCTTCTTCGCCACGGCCGCGGTCTTCTTGGCGGCAGCCGGAGCCGCCGCCTTCTTGGCCGGAGCCTTCTTCGCGGGAGCTTTCTTCGCCGGGGACACCGCCGCAGGCGACCCCGCGTCGGAGATCCGGTCCGCCCCCAGGATGTCCCGCAGGAACTTGCCCGTGTGGCTCGCGCCCACCGACGCGACCTGCTCCGGGGTGCCCTCCGCGACGACGAGGCCGCCGCCGTACCCGCCCTCGGGGCCCATGTCCACGACCCAGTCCGCGGTCTTGACGACATCGAGGTTGTGCTCGATGACGATCACCGTGTTCCCCTTGTCGACCAGCCCCGACAGCACCTTGATCAGCTTCGAGATGTCCTCGAAGTGCAGGCCGGTCGTGGGCTCGTCCAGGACGTACACGGTCCGGCCCGTGGAGCGCTTCTGGAGCTCCGAGGCCAGCTTGACGCGCTGCGCCTCACCACCCGACAGCGTCGGCGCGGACTGGCCGAGGCGCACGTACCCCAGCCCCACCTCATTCAGAGTCTTCAGGTGCCGCGAGATCGTCGGGACCGCCTCGAAGAAGCCGGCGGCCTCCTCGATCGGCATGTTCAGGACCTCGGCGATGGACTTGCCCTTGTAGTGGACCTCCAGCGTCTCCCGGTTGTACCGGTCGCCGTGGCAGACCTCGCACGGGACGTAGACGTCCGGCAGGAAGTTCATCTCGATCTTGATCGTGCCGTCGCCGGAGCAGTTCTCGCAGCGGCCACCCTTGACGTTGAAGGAGAAGCGGCCCGGCAGGTAGCCGCGCACCTTCGCCTCCATCGTCTCCGCGAACAGCTTGCGGACGTGGTCGAAGACGCCCGTGTACGTCGCCGGGTTGGACCGCGGGGTCCGCCCGATCGGCGACTGGTCCACGTGCACGACCTTGTCGACGAGGTCGTCGCCGTCCACCCGCGTGTGCCGCCCCGGAACCGACCGCGCGCCGTTGAGCTCGCGCGCCAGGTGCGTGTACAGGATGTCGTTGACCAGCGTGGACTTGCCCGAACCCGAGACGCCCGTCACGGCCGTGAACACGCCCAGCGGGAAGGACACGTCGATGTCCTGGAGGTTGTTCTCCTTGGCGCCGTGGACCGTCAGCTTGCGCGCCGGGTCCACGGGACGGCGTACGTCCGGGAGCGGGATGGCCCGCTTGCCGGACAGGTACTGACCGGTGATCGACTCGGGGTTCTTCAGCAGCTCCTTCAGCGAGCCGCTGTGCACGACCTTGCCGCCGTGCTCGCCGGCGCCCGGACCGATGTCCACGACCCAGTCGGCCACCTTGATGGTGTCCTCGTCGTGCTCGACGACGATGAGGGTGTTGCCCATGTCCCGCAGCCGGACGAGCGTCTCGATCAGCCGGTGGTTGTCCCGCTGGTGCAGGCCGATGGAGGGCTCGTCCAGTACGTAGAGCACGCCCACGAGGCCGGAGCCGATCTGCGTGGCGAGGCGGATGCGCTGGGCCTCGCCGCCCGAGAGGGTGCCGGCGGCGCGGTTGAGCGAGAGGTAGTCGAGGCCGACGTCCACGAGGAAGCGCAGCCGCTCGTTGACCTCCTTGAGGACCCGCTCGGCGATCTGCTTGTCGCGGGCGTCCAGCTTCATCCGGCCGAGGAAGTCCGCGCACTCGCTGATCGACATCGCGGCGACCTCGGCGATGGAGCGGTCCATCACGGTCACCGCGAGCACGATCGGCTTGAGCCGGGTGCCTTCGCAGGTGGGGCAGGGCACTTCGCGCATGTAGCCCTCGAAGCGTTCGCGGCTGGCGTCGCTCTCGGACTCCGAGTGCCGCCGCTTGACGAAGGGGACCGCGCCTTCGAAGGCCGTGGTGTAGGCCCGCTCGCGCCCATACCGGTTGCGGTAGCGGACCTCGATCTGCGTCTTGTGGCCGTACAGCAGGGCCTTCTTCGCCCGCAGCGGCAGCCCGGCCCACGCGATGTCGGTGCGGAAGCCCAGCTCCTCGGCGAGCGCGCCGACCAGCCGCTGGAAGTAGTCCTTGGTGTGGCCCAGCGACCACGGCGAGACCGCGCCCTCGTCCAGGGACTTGTCCTCGTCCGGGACGATCAGTTCCGGGTCCACCTCCATGCGCGTACCGATGCCGGTGCACTCGGGGCAGGCGCCGAAGGGCGAGTTGAAGGAGAAGGAGCGCGGCTCCAGCTCCTCGAAGGAGAGGTCGTCGTACGGGCAGTAGAGGTGCTCGGAGTACATCCGCTCGCGCTCGGGGTCGTCCTCGGTGAGGTCGACGAAGTCCAGGATCACCATGCCGCTCGACAGCCCGAGGGCGGTCTCCACGGAGTCGGTCAGCCGGCGCTTGGCGCCCTCCTTGACCGTGAGGCGGTCGATGACCACCTCGATGGTGTGCTTCTCCTGCTTCTTCAGTGCTGGGGGCTCGGAGAGCTGGATCGTCTGCCCGTCCACCCGGGCGCGGCTGTAGCCCTTGGTCTGGAGGTCGGCGAAGAGGTCGACGAACTCGCCCTTGCGCTCGCGCACCAGCGGCGACAGCACCTGGAAGCGGCTGCCCTCGGGCAGCGCGAGCACCTTGTCGACGATCGCCTGCGGCGACTGCCGGGAGATCGGCCGGCGGCACTCGGGGCAGTGGGGCTTGCCGATGCGGGCGAAGAGCAGGCGGAGGTAGTCGTAGACCTCGGTGATGGTGCCCACGGTGGAGCGCGGGTTGCGCGAGGTGGACTTCTGGTCGATCGAGACGGCCGGGGAGAGGCCCTCGATGAAGTCCACGTCGGGCTTGTCCATCTGCCCGAGGAACTGGCGGGCGTACGACGAGAGCGACTCGACGTAGCGGCGCTGGCCCTCGGCGAAGATCGTGTCGAAGGCGAGGGAGGACTTGCCCGAACCGGAGAGCCCGGTGAAGACGATGAGGGAGTCGCGGGGCAGGTCGAGCGAGACGTTCTTGAGGTTGTGCTCGCGAGCGCCACGAACGATGAGACGGTCGGTCACGCCGGTCCGCACCTTTCTTGAGAGAGCGGGGGCACCGGCCCCCGTCCCAGGGTATTGGGGGGCGCCTCTGCGATGGAGTGGGAGACTGGACTCCGAGCGTATAGCACGTGCATTCGATTTCTGGCCCTTCGCCACCCGCTTCACCCGATCGTGTGGCGCGGGCCCTTCAACCACTAGGCTCGGCCGCATGATTGACCATGTGCACGACCTGCGATCTGTACGTGAAGCCACCGACCGGTTGCTGACCGCGACCGCGAAGCTGGACAACGCCGCCCTGGCCGAAGAGTCACATCTCCCCGGCTGGACCCGGGGCCACATCCTGGCCCACCTCGCCCGCAACGCCGACGCCCTGGTGAACGTCTTCGAGGGCCGCCCCATGTACGAGAGCGGCACCGCCCGCGACTCGGACATCGAGCGCGATTCGGGACGTCCCCTGCTGGAACAGCTCGAAGACCTCCGGAATTCCGCGGCCCGCTGGCAGGCCGCCGGCGAGGCCCCGCAGGACTGGACCCGCACGGTGGAGCTGCGCAACGGCGTCACCGACAGCGCCTCCCGCATCCCCTTCCGGCGCCTGGTGGAGGTCGAGCTCCACCACGTCGACCTCAATGCCGGCTACGAGCTCACGGACCTCTCCGAGGAGTTCACCGCCCGCGAGATCGACTTCCTGGCCGACCGCTGGTCGGGACACCCCGACGTACCCGCGACGGCCCTGGCCGCCACCGGGGGCGGCCGCTGGCGGACCGGCTCCGCCGGCGAGCCCGTGGTCACCGTCACCGGGAGCGCCGCCGCCCTGCTGGGCTGGCTGGCGGGCCGCGCCGACAAGGGCGCCACCCTCACCACCGAAGGCGGCCTCCTGCCCGCCCTCCCGCCGCTCTAGGATCGGTTCATGACGTACAGCGGAGCGGTCAAGGTCGGCGGTCCGGCCGACGTGCACGAACTCTCGGACCTCATGATTTCCAAGGTCGCGGTGGGGGGCATGAACAACAACGCCTACCTGCTGCGCTGCCGGGCCACCGACGAGCAGCTGCTGATCGACGCGGCCGCCGAGCCCCATACCCTGCTGAGCCTGATCGGCGACGGCGGCATCGCGTCCGTGGTCACCACCCACCGGCACGGCGACCACTGGGGCGCGCTGGCCGAGGTGGTCGCGGCGACCGGCGCGCGGACGTACGCGGGCGCCCTCGACGCGGAGGGCATCCCGGTCGCGACCGACGTGCTCGTCGCGGACGGGGACACGATCACGGTCGGACGGGTCACGCTGACCGCCCGCCACTTGGTCGGCCACACCCCCGGCTCGATCGCCCTGGTCTACGACGACCCGCACGGTCACCCGCACGTGTTCACCGGCGACTGCCTCTTCCCGGGCGGCGTCGGCAACACCTGGGGCGACCCGAAGGCCTTCGTCCGGCTCGTGAACGACGTCGAGGAGAAGATCTTCGGCGAGCTGCCGGACGAGACCTGGGTCTACCCGGGCCACGGCGACGACACCACGCTCGGCGCCGAACGTCCCCACCTGGCCGAATGGCGCGAGCGCGGCTGGTAGCCGACGGCGGCCGCGTCAACCCGGACACGCAGTGCACTCCTTCCGGTCGATGATGGCCGAACGCACGTCCTGAGGGTGTGGGGCGGGGTAATTGCTGCACCATGCAACAAGACCCCTCCCCCGCCCCCTCCTCCGCCCGGACCCCCGAGGGCCCCAAAGCTCCCGAGGCTCCCGAGCCCCCCGGGGATCCCGTTCCCGCGCGGCCCTCCATGCTGCGGCTCGCCTCGGCCTCCCTGGCCGGCACCGCCATCGAGTTCTACGACTTCTTCGTCTACGGCACCGCCGCCGCCCTGGTGCTCGGGCCGCTCTTCTTCCCCTCCTTCTCCCCGCTCGCCGCGACCCTCGCCGCCTTCGGCACCTTCGGCATCGGTTTCCTCGCCCGCCCCCTCGGCTCCGCCGTCTTCGGCCACATCGGCGACCGCCACGGCCGCCGCCCGGTGCTCCTCGGCTCCCTGCTGCTGACCGGCCTGGCCACGGTGGCGGTGGGCTGCGTGCCCTCGTACGCCTCCATCGGGATGGCCGCGCCGGTGCTGCTGATCCTGCTGCGGTTCCTCCAGGGCTTCGGCCTCGGCGGCGAATGGGGCGGCGCGGTGCTGCTGACCGCCGAGCACGCCCCCGAGCGGCGGCGCGGGCTGTGGTCGAGCTTCCCGCAGATGGGCCCGGCCGTGGGGTTCCTGCTGGCCAACGGGCTGATGCTGACCCTGTCGAGCACCCTCACCGACGGGCAGTTCGCCGCCTGGGGCTGGCGGGTGCCGTTCTGGGCGGCCGGGCTGCTGGCCCTGGCCGGACTGTGGCTGCGCCGCTCGGTGGAGGAGACCCCGCAGTTCCGCGCGCTCGCCGAGACGGGCCGCCGGGCGGACGCGCCGCTGACCGAGGTCGTACGGGGCCACTGGCGGCTGCTCCTGCTGACCGGCGGGGCGCTGGCCGTGGGGTACTCCGTGTTCTACGCGGTCACCACCTGGTCCCTCGCGTACGCCACCGAGCACCTCGGGGTGCACCGCTCGGTGATGCTCGCGTGCATCATGGCGGCCATCGCGGTCAAGGGGCTGGCGACCCCGGTGGTGGCGGTGCTCGGCGACCGCTACGGCCGGCGCCCGCTCTGCCTGGCGGGCTGCGCCGCCTGCGCCCTGTGGATGTTCCCCTTCGTGGCCCTGCTGCGCACGGCGGACCCGCTGCTGATGACGCTGGGGCTGCTCGGCGCCCTGCTCGGCATGGTGACGATGTTCGCGGTGGTGGGCGCGTACCTGCCCGAGCTGTACGCCCCGCGGATCCGCTGCACGGGCGCGGCCGTCGGCTACAACCTCGGCGGGGTGCTCGGCGGCGCGCTGACCCCGATCGTGGCGACGGCCCTGGCGGACGGCGCGGGCCCGCCGTGGGCCGTCGCGGTGTACCTGACGGCGATCGCCCTGGTCTCCCTGGCCTGCTTCGCGCTGCTGCCGGAGACGAACCCGGTGGTCGTACGCCAGCGGACGGGCCCCGGGACGGGCGCGGGCCCCGGCAAGGACACGGGGAAGGGCAAGGGCACGGACGCCGAAGCGGGGGCGGCCGGAGCGGCCGCCCCCGCGTAGCCCCGTAGGGCCGCGGCAGCGCGGATCAGGCCTCGATGTTCTCCGGGCTGGCGGCGGCTTCGGCCGCCGCCTGCTTCTTCGAGGCGATCAGGCTGGTGACCGTGGTGATCACCAGCACGCCGCAGATGACGCCCAGGGAGACCGGGATGGAGATCTGCGGGACGTGCAGGCCCGACTCGTGCAGGGCGTGCAGCACGAGCTTGACGCCGATGAAGCCGAGGATGACGGAGAGGCCGTAGCTGAGGTGGACCAGCTTCTTGAGCAGGCCGCCGATGAGGAAGTACAGCTGGCGCAACCCCATCAGGGCGAAGGCGTTGGCCGTGAAGACGATGTACGGGTCCTGGGTGAGGCCGAAGATCGCGGGGATCGAGTCCAGGGCGAACAGCACATCGGTGGTGCCGATGGCGAGCATGACCACCATCAGGGGGGTCAGGATGCGCTTGCCGTTCTTCTCGATGAAGAGCTTGGTGCCGTGGTAACGGTCGGCGACACCGAACTTCTTCTCGA
This sequence comes from Streptomyces sp. NPDC059443, assembly GCF_042750105.1. Classification (NCBI taxonomy): domain Bacteria; kingdom Bacillati; phylum Actinomycetota; class Actinomycetes; order Kitasatosporales; family Streptomycetaceae; genus Streptomyces; species Streptomyces sp. NPDC059443. The sequence goes on from NZ_JBHYVM010000026.1 coordinate 97,544, forward strand.
TGGACTTGAGGAGACGGTTCTCCTCGAATTCCTCGTCCTCCTCGTCCTTGCGGGCCTCCTGGATCAGCTTCCACGCCGTGTAGATGAGGAACGCGCCGAAGATGTAGAAGACCCACGAGAAGTTGGCGATGATCGCGGCGCCGGCCGCGATGAAGATCGCGCGCAGGACGAGGGCGATCAGCACGCCCACCAGCAGCACGCGCTGCTGGAGGTGGGAGGGGACCGAGAACTTCGCCATGATCAGGACGAAGACGAAGAGGTTGTCCACGCTCAGGGACTTCTCGGTGATGAAACCGGCGAAGAATTCCTGGGAGGCCTGGCCGTGGCCGAAGAACAGCAGGCCGAGACCGAAGAGCGCGGCGAGGGCGATCCAGACGACCGTCCAGATGCCCGCTTCCTTCATGGAAACGTCGTGGGGCTTGCGGCCGATGAAGAAATCGGCGCCGATGAGGATGGACAGACCGAGAATGGTCAGCACCCATAGGGTCAACGAAACGTCCACTATTTACACGCCTCCGGCAGATGGCTCAGCACTTTGTCAGCGTCATCGCTGCCGGAGGTCTCTTCCACCCGGACGGCCTGGCGGCCGCGGGCCGGCGCCCCGGGACCGATTGCAGTCCGTATTGACGGGCACGCCGTAGCAGGAAAGCAGGAATACTCCCCTCCGCACTCACAAGCGTACCCGTCACAGCCGCTTTAGGTAAAGGGGAGACCAAGAACTGCCCAATGGGCGGTCATCTCGGGCGGGCGGCGGACCGTCCCGCGGTCACCGCCCGGAGCCGCGCCGGGCCGCCGCCACCCGCTCCAGTACCTGGTCCAGGACCCGGCTGCCCTGCGGCGGCACGTCCGGCTCGAAGGTCCAGGCGTGGTGGACCCACGGATCGGCGAGGTGCTCGTCCGGTACGGGCGACAGCCGCATCAGCGAGCGCCACAGCGGGTCCAGCAGCGGCCCGTAGGCCGAGGCCTCGTCACGGTCCGCGACCATCAGCAGGTGCACGCCGACCGCCGGACCTTCGTCCGCGAGATAGCGCAAACGGGTGACGGCACGGTCGTCGAACCCGTGCGGGAAATCGTGCACGATCAGCAGCTGATCGGCCGTGTCCACATCGGGCGGCAGGTCCTCCGGAGCCCCGGCCCGCACCGCCATCTGTACGAGGTCCACGCGCCGGGTCAGCCGCTCCAGGGTCTCGGTGACCCCCGCGGCCCCGGCGGCGGGCGGCCCGGCCAGCACCCCGGCGCGCACCAGCGGGGCCAGCGAGGCGGCTCCGGCGCCGGCCGCGTCGATCACGTGGACGGCGTACCGGTCGGCGGGGTGGGCGCCCAGCAGCCGTACGGCGTGCGCGACGGCCATGTCCATGGCGGCCCGGCGCAGCCGGTCGGTGTCCATGGCCATGGCGGCCTCGGAGCCGGTGCGGCCGTTGTCGATCCACAGGCCCCGTTCCAGCGGGACCCGCACCAGCATCGGGATCCGCAGGCCGGGCCCCTCCGGCAGGCTGAGATCGCCCAGGCGCAGGGCCAGCGGGCTCTCCGCGGGCACGGCGTGCGCGTGCCATACGGGGCTGTCCCAGCGGGCGTACGCGGTCGGCAGCGCGGGCTCGACCACCTCGGATTCGGCGGTGAGCTGGGCGAGGTCCCGGTCGAGCACGGCCCGCGCCCGCGCGACCAGCTCGTCGCGGCGGGTCCGGGCGGCGTCGCGGGCGGCGTCGCCGGAGCCGCCCAGGCGGTGGCGCGGGTCGGCCAGGGCTTCGTCGAGCTCGCGGTCCATGCGGGAGTCGGCGAACTCGACGGCTCCGCGGTAGGCGGCGACGGAGCGGGCCATGTCCTCGAACATGCCCCAGACCTGGTTGTAGAGCCGCTCCTCCATGGACCAGCCGCTCGCGTCCCCGGCGACGGGTCGGGGCGCCTCGCCCGGGTGCGCGGGCTCCGCGGGGCGCGGCGCGGGCTCCGGCGGTTCGGTGCTGGTGCGGCGGCGCGGGTGGGCGTAGCTGATGGTGGCCGCCGAACCCTCCTGCGGGACCGGGGCGGGGGCCGGGGCCTGGACCGGCGGCGTGATGTCCCGCGGTACCGCCGGCCCCAGCGCGGCTGCGGCCAGCTCGGTGGCGGCCGGGACGGCCAGGCCGGCGTCGGCCAGCAGCGCGCCGAGCCCGGCGGCGTACCCCTGGCCCACGGCGCGCACCTTCCAGGCCCCCTGGCGGCGGTACAGCTCCAGGGCCACGACGGCGGTCTCGGCCTCCAGCCCGGTGAGCGTGTACCCGGCGAGCTCGGCGCCCCCGGGTTCGGCCACGGACACGTAGGAGGCCGGGACCGCGCCGAAGCGTGCCGGACCGCCGGGCGGCAGGACGAGGACGACACCGACCCGGTGCACGGCCGCTCCGACCGCGTCGAGGTCGACCTCTATCCGGTGCTGCCCCGAGACCGCCCCGGGCACTTCGAGCCCCGGCAGGGTCCGCGACCCGGGATGGGCCACCGCCCCGGGTCCGGCGAGCCGGCCCGCGTCGTCGCCGACCTGGGCCAGGGCGAGCACGGGTGTGCCCGCCGAGATCCTGATCTCCACCCGGCTCCGGGACAGAGGGTGGTTCTGCCCCCGGACCAGTTCGGCCGTCATCGTGCAGCCCCTCCCCCGTACCCGTTCTTCTGCTGTGCTGCGTGGTGCTGTCGATCGCGCCGTGCCGTGCTGCTTACAGGTGCGGCAGGATCGCCGGCATCAGGTCCTGGAAGGTCCGGCCGTTGGCCGGGTTGCCGAGGGCCGTCATCTGCCAGCCGCCGCCGACGCGCGACACCTTCGCCATGATCTGCGCGGTGTACTGACCGCCGCCGTCGAGGGTGTAGCGGGCCAGCTCCTGGCCGTTGGTCTCGTCCACGATGCGGCAGAAGGCGTTCTGCACCTCCTGGAACGTCTGGCCGGTGAAGGAGTTCACCGTGAAGACGATCTGGTCGATGTGCACCGGTACGCGCTGGAGGTCGACGAGGATCGACTCGTCGTCCCCGCCCTGGCCGGCGCCGCCGACGAGGTTGTCACCGGTGTGCCGGACCGAGCCGTCGTCGCTCTGGAGGTGCCGGAAGAAGACCACGTCCACGGGCTGCTTGTCGGCGAAGAGCACCGCCGACGCGTCGAGGTCGATCTCCCGGGTCCGCGAGCCGAACAGCCCTCGGCGCTTGGCCGCCTGCCAGCCGAGACCCATCCGGACCGCGGTCAGGGTGCCTCCGTCCGCCTTCTGCAGACTGATGGCCTGACCCTTGGTCATGTTGACCGTCACGCGTGTCCCCTCTCACTGGCCCGCCCCCGATGTGGGTGCGCAGCGTGTACCTGCGACTGGATCCCAACCCTACTGACCGGCCCCGGGTCAGGCGAGGCCCGCTTCCTTCATCTGCCGGAGCTCCTTCTTCAGTTCGCTCACCTCGTCGCGGATCCGGGCGGCGACCTCGAACTGCAGCTCCGCGGCGGCGCCGCGCATCCGCTCGGTCATCTGCTCGATGAGCGCGGCCAGTTCCGCGGCGGGACGGTCGGTGAGCACCTCGGCGGCCTTGCCCCCCTTCGCCCCCTTGCCCGCCTTGCCCGCCTTGCCCTGACCGGCCTTGCCGCCCAGCGCGGGCACCGGCGCCTTCAGGGCCTTGCCGTCCTTCGTCTGCCGGTAGCCGGTGCCGAGGAGCTCCTCGGTGTCCAGCTCCTCCCGGGCGATGGTGGCGACGATGTCGTTGATCTTCTTGCGCAGCGGCTGCGGGTCGATCCCGTGCTCGGTGTTGTAGGCGACCTGCTTCTCCCGGCGCCGGTTGGTCTCGTCGATCGCCTGGGCCATCGCCGGGGTGATGCTGTCGGCGTACATGTGGACCTGGCCGGACACGTTGCGCGCCGCGCGGCCGATGGTCTGGATCAGCGAGGTGCCGGAGCGCAGGAAGCCCTGCTTGTCGGCGTCGAGGATCGCCACCAGCGACACCTCGGGCAGGTCGAGGCCCTCGCGCAGCAGGTTGATGCCGACCAGGACGTCGTACTCGCCGGCCCGCAGCTCGCGCAGCAGCTCGATGCGGCGCAGGGTGTCCACGTCGCTGTGCAGGTAGCGGACCTGGATGCCGAGCTCCAGGAAGTAGTCGGTGAGGTCCTCGGCCATCTTCTTGGTGAGGGTGGTGACCAGGACCCGCTCGTCCTTCTCCACCCGCTGGCGGATCTCGTGCACGAGGTCGTCGATCTGGCCCTCGGTGGGCTTGACCACGACCTCCGGGTCGATGAGGCCGGTCGGGCGGATGATCTGCTCGACGAAGCCGTCGCCGCGCGAGAGCTCGTACTTGCCGGGGGTCGCCGACAGGTAGACGGTCTGGCCGATCCGCTCCTGGAACTCTTCCCACTTCAGCGGCCGGTTGTCGAGGGCCGACGGGAGGCGGAACCCGTGGTCCACCAGGGTCCGCTTGCGGGAGGCGTCGCCCTCGTACATCGCGCCGATCTGCGGGACCGTCACGTGCGACTCGTCGATGACGAGGAGGAAGTCCTCGGGGAAGTAGTCGATCAGGGTGTTGGGCGCGGAGCCGCGCTCGCGGTCGTCCATGTGCAGCGAGTAGTTCTCGATGCCGGAGCAGGATCCGATCTGGCGCATCATCTCCAGGTCGTACGTGGTGCGCATGCGCAGCCGCTGGGCCTCCAGCATCTTGCCCTGCTTCTCCAGCTCGGCGAGGCGCTCGGCGAGCTCGGCCTCGATGCCGTTGATCGCCTTCTCCATGCGCTCGGGGCCGGCGACGTAGTGGGTGGCGGGGAAGACGTACAGCTCGCGGTCCTCGCTGATCACCTCGCCGGTCAGCGGGTGCAGGGTGGACAGGGCCTCGATCTCGTCGCCGAACATCTCGATGCGGACGGCCAGTTCCTCGTAGACCGGGAAGATCTCGATGGTGTCCCCGCGCACCCGGAAGGTGCCGCGGGTGAAGGCCACGTCGTTGCGCGTGTACTGGATCTCGACGAAGCGGCGCAGCAGCTGGTCGCGGTCCATCTCCTCGCCGACCTTGAGGGGCACCATCCGGTCCACGTACTCCTGCGGGGTGCCGAGGCCGTAGATGCAGGACACCGAGGCGACGACGATGACGTCGCGCCGGGTGAGGAGGGAGTTCGTCGCGGAGTGGCGCAGCCGCTCCACCTCCTCGTTGATCGAGGAGTCCTTCTCGATGTAGGTGTCCGACTGCGGTACGTACGCCTCGGGCTGGTAGTAGTCGTAGTACGAGACGAAGTACTCGACGGCGTTGTTCGGCAGGAGCTCGCGGAACTCGTTCGCCAGCTGGGCGGCGAGCGTCTTGTTCGGAGCCATCACCAGCGTGGGCCGCTGGAGCTTCTCGATCATCCAGGCGGTGGTCGCCGATTTGCCGGTGCCGGTCGCGCCGAGCAGCACGACATCCTTCTCACCTGCACGGATGCGCTTCTCCAGCTCGGCGATGGCCGCCGGCTGGTCGCCGCTGGGCGTGTAGGAGCTGACGACCTCGAAAGGCGCCACCGTGCGTTCGATCTTCGATACGGGCCGCATGGGTCAACCGTACGACCCCCCACTGACAGCCGATGCTCCGGTCGGCCCGCGGGGCCGTACGGGTCGCGCCCGTTTGTCGTAGTTCGGTGGCGGCCCGGTGATCGCCAACCCCATGATCGCCGTACACACCTCTCCCTGAAAGTGCGTCGAAAACGTATCGCAGAAGTGGATCGCCGCAACGAATGCCGCCCCGGCCCCGTTTGAGGCAGGAGCAGGGCTCACGACCCGAGGAGAACGCGCATGTACGTCCGACCCGCCGCCGCGGCCACCGCCGCCTTCCTTGGACTCACGCTGACCGTGTTCGGCGCGACGGTCGCCCCCGCGGCCCCCGGTCCGGACTGGCTCTCCAACCCGATCGTGTACGCCCACCGGGGGGCTTCGGCGTACGCCCCGGAGAACACCCTCGAATCGATCGACCGTGCGATGGCCATGGGCTTCGACTGGGTGGAGAACGACGTCCAGCGCACCAAGGACGGCGAGCTCGTCGTGATCCACGACGACACCCTGCTCCGCACGACCAACGTCAAGCACGTGTTCCCCGACCGCAAGTCCTGGCGCATCAAGGACTTCACCGCGGCGGAGATCCGCAGCCTGGACGCGGGCAGCTGGTTCGGACCGCAGTTCGCGGGCGCCCACGTGCCGACCCTGCGGGAGTACATGAACCGGGTGCAGCGCAACCGGCAGCGACTGCTCCTGGAGATCAAGAAGCCGGAGCTCTACCCCGGGATCGAACAGCAGACCCTGGACCTCCTCGCGGAGACCGGCTGGCTCGACGAGAACCACGTGAGCCGCCGGCTGGTGGTCCAGAGCTTCAGCGCCGCGTCCATCCGCACCGTCCACGAGCTGCGCCCCGACGTGGTGACGGCGTACCTCGGCACCCCGGCCGTGGCCGATCTGCCGAAGTATGCCGAGTTCACCGACCGGATCAACCCCTGGTACAAGACCATCGACGGCGACTGGGTGGACGCGGTGCACGGGCTGGCCGGCGCCCACGGCAAGGCGATGGAGGTGGACGCCTGGATCGTGGACGACTCGGAGACCGCCCGCCAGGTCCGGGACATGGGCGTGGACGGGATCATCACCGACAAGCCCGACGTCGTACGGAACGCGGTGGGCGGGTACTGAGCGGTACTGGGCGGGTACCGAGCGGGGCCGTCGGCGCTGTCGGCACGGTCGGCTCTGTCAGCACCGTCGATGGTTAGCCGTACCGTGAAGGGGTGGACAGCACCGAGCGGCCCCGCGGGCCGCGCCTCGAATGGACCGTCGTCCCCAGCGACATCGGCCCCCTGCTCCTGGCCGCGACCCCGGAGGGTCTGGTCCGGGTGGAGTTCCACGCCGGGCCGGACCGGGCGGACAAGATGATCGGCTCGCTGATCTCCCGGCTCGGCGCCGACGCCTGGCGTCCCGCGCCGGGCGAGGAGGTCCTGCTGGCCGAGCCCGTACGCCAGCTGACCGCGTACTTCGCCGGTACGCTACGGCGCTTCGAGCTGCCCCTCGACTGGCGGCTCAGCTCCGGCTTCAACCGGCAGGTCCTGCTGGAACTGGACCGTTCCGTGCCCTACGGGTCGGTCGTGAGCTACGGCGAGCTGGCCGCCCGAGCCGGCCAGCCGGGCGCCGCCCAGGCGGTCGGCAACGCGATGGGATCGAACCCGCTGCCGGTGGTGGTGGCCTGCCACCGGGTCGTGGAGAACGACGGCGGCATCGGCGGCTTCGGCGGCGGAGTGGAAACCAAGCGCACCCTGCTCGCCCTGGAGGGCGTCCTCCCGCAGCCGCTGTTCTGACCGTGGCGGGCGGGCCGGCCCGGTGGCGGGCCACCACCGGCGACTCATGGTTCCCCCAGCCGGTAAGGGGTGGGAAACTGCGGCAGTGACTACTCCCGCCGCCCCATCCGGCCCTGGCCGAGGCCGAGGCCAGGACCCCCGACCCGGCCACAGCCCGGCTCCCCGCCTCCGCCGGGGGTCCGCGTGACCGCGATATCCGGCACCGGCCGGACCTCGTCCCCGCCGGTCACCCCCGCCGATCTGCCCCGGCTGCGGCGCCGCACCACCGGCGTCCTGATCGCCGGGCAGATACTGGGCGGTGTCGGCGTGCCCATCAGCATCGCCCTGGCACCGGTGCTGGCGACCCAGATCAGCGGGACGGAGTCGCTGTCCGGATTCGCCTCGACCGCCTCCGTGATCGGCACGGCCCTCGTCTCGCTGCCGCTCGCCGCGCTGATGACCGCGCGCGGCCGCCGGCCCGGGCTGGTCCTCGCCTACCTGATCGGCGCCACCGGCGCGGCCCTCGTGGTCCTCGCCGCCTCCGTGAAGAGCTTCCCGCTCCTGATGCTCGGCATGGCCGCCTTCGGAGCCGCCTCCTCCGCCAACCTCCAGGCCCGCTTCGCCGCCGCCGACCTCGCCGAACCCGACCGCCGGGCCCGCGCGATCTCGATCGTCGTCTGGGCCTCCACCCTCGGCGCGGTGCTCGGCCCCAACCTCTCCGCCCCCGCCAGCCGCAGTTTCGCGGGTACCTCCGTACCGCAGACCGCGGGGCCCTTCGTCTGGGCCGGCGCCGTCTTCCTGCTCACGGCCGCGCTGATCGCCGTATTCCTGCGCCCGGACCCGCTGCTGACGGCCCGGGCCCTCGCCGGGCCCGCGGAGCAGACCGCCGCCGGGCGCTCGCTGCGCGCCGGATTCGCGGCGGTCAAGGCCTCGCCCAGGGCCCGGCTCGCGCTGCTCACCATCGCGGTGTCACACACCACCATGGTCTCGATCATGGTGATGACCCCGGTCGACCTGGGCCACCACGGAGCCGGCCTCCAGCTCATCGGACTGGTCATCAGCGGGCACATCGCCGGCATGTTCGCCTTCTCGCCGGTGATGGGCCTGCTCGCCGACCGGCTCGGCCGGCTGTCCGTGATCGGCCTGGCGGCCGGGCTGCTGTCGGTCGCCGCCCTGCTCGCGGGCACGGCCGGTCCGAACCACGCCCAGACCGCCGCCGGACTCTTCCTGCTCGGCCTCGGCTGGTCCGCCGGCATGGTGTCCGGCTCGGCGCTGCTGACGGACTCGGTGCCGCAGGCCGCGCGTGCCGCCGTACAGGGCCTGAGCGACCTCACGATGAACACGTCCGCCGGGATCGGCGGCGCGGCCGCCGGTCTGGTCATGTCCCAGGCCGGCTACGGCTGGCTCAACGTGGCCGGCGCCTGCCTGCTGCTGCCGATGGCGGCGCTCGCGCTGTTCACCTCGCGCCGCCATCCGGTGAAGGCGTCCGCCGGGGCCGAGTAGCTTCGGGCTCCACCAGCTCCAGCAGCTTCAGTAGCTGATGTGGTAGGCCTTGCGGAGCGTCTCGTGGACGGTCCAGGTGGTCTTGTCGCCCTCGCGCAGCACACAGGCCGAGCCGGGGCCGACCTCCAGCGTCGGGCCGCCCTCCACCTCGATGGTGGCGCGGCCGCTGACCACCACGAACAGTTCATTGGCCTCGGTGTCGGTGACCACGCCCGGGGTGATCTGCCAGATCCCGCGCACCTGGGAGCCGTCCGCGGCCTCCCACAGCACCTTGCCCGTGACGACGGGCTCGCCGGAGACGATCTGCGCGGGGTCGAGCTCCTCCGCCTCCAGCTCCGCGTCCGGGAGGTCCGGTACGGAGACGGCGAAGGAAGCGGGGGCGGAGGCGGGGGCCTGGGGGGAATCGGAGGCGTGGTCACTGGTGCTCATGGCGCGTCAGCCTAATCCGGACGCGGCGCACCCCGCGGTGACCAGAGCGTCCAGCGCGCGCCCCCGCGGCGCGTCACCCTGTCCAGCCCCGCCGGGCACCGAGCAGCGGCTGGTGGAATCCGGTGTCCGCCGGGGCGCAGCACCCGCTCCATTTCGGCCAGGGCCGCCGTCACCTCGGGGGCCGTCAGCAGGTGCCGATGCCGCATAGGTTCGCGCCGGTGCGGTGTCCGCGCGTTTGGGGCCCCGAATCCCGTGCCAGGGATGGGGACATGTCACAGCACAGAGCAGCAGCGCCGTCATCGGCTTCGCCCGCGCCCTCGTGGGACCGGGTGCCCGTCCTGTCGGAGGAGGTGCGCGAGGCGCTCGACCGCCGGCAGCCCGTCGTGGCGCTGGAGTCGACGATCCTCGCGCACGGCCTGCCCCGCCCGCGGAATCTGGAGGTGGGCGGCGAACTGGAGGAGCTGGTCCGCTCGGAGGGGGCCGTGCCGGCGACGATCGCGGTGGTCGACGGGGTGGCGTACGCCGGGCTCGACAAGGCGCGGCTGGAGCGGATCGCGAGCGGCGAGGGCGTGCGCAAGCTCGGCCACCGCGATCTGGCCCCCGCACTGGCGACGGGGGCCACCGGCGCGACGACGGTGTCCGCGACGGCCTTCCTCGCCGCGCGGGCGGGGCTGCGGGTGTTCGCCACCGGCGGGCTGGGCGGCGTACACCGGGAGTGGACGCGGTCGCAGGACGAGTCGGCGGACCTGTCGCTGCTGGCACGGACCCGGATCACGGTGGTGTGCGCGGGGGTGAAGTCGATCCTGGACGTCCCGGCGACGCTCCAGCGGCTGGAGACGCTGGGGGTCGGGGTGCTCGGGTACGGGACGGACCGGTTCCCCGGGTTCTACCTGGCCGACTCCGGCGAGCCGGTGGACTGGACCGTGCACCGCCCGGAGGAGGTGGCGGCGGTGATGGCCGCCCAGGACGCCCTCGGGGGGACGGAGTCGGCGCTCCTCGTCGCCAACCCGGTCGCGCGGGCCGAGCAGTTGGATCCGGAGCTGCACGACCGGGTGCTGGCCGAGGCCCTGTCGGAGTGCCGGGAGCGGGGGATCACGGGCCAGGCGGTGACTCCGTTCCTGCTGGGGTACCTGGTGCGCGCGACGGGCGGGGCCTCGCTGGAGGCCAACCTGGCGGCGGTACGGGGCAACGTGCGCCTCGGGGCCCGGATCGCGCGGGCGTGGGCGGCCCGGCCGTGAGCGGCGCGGGCGGCGGCGACCCGGTTGCCGCCGGCGCCCTGCTCGTCGTCGGGGACGTGGTGACGGACGTGGTGGCGGTGCACACGCAACCACTGGCCCCGGCCACCGACACCGCCGCCCGCATCCGCACCCTGCCGGGCGGCGCCGGGGCCAACGCGGCCTGCTGGGCGGCCCGTACGGGGGCGGCGGAGGTACGGCTCCTCGCGCGGGTGGGCGCCGAATCGGCGCACTGGCACGAACGGGCGCTGCTCGACGCGGGGGTCCGGCCGAGCCTGGTGACCGACCCCACCGAGCCGACGGGCACGGTGATCGCCCTGGTCGGCGAGGACGCGGAGCGGACCTTCCTGACCGACAGCGGGGCCGCGTTGCGGCTCTCCCCCGCCGACTGGGATCCCGCACTGCTGGACGGCGTCGCCCATCTCCACCTGTCCGGTTATCTGTTCTTCGCCGACACCAGCCGGGAGCTGGCCCTGGTGGCGCTACGGGCGGCCCGTGCGCGGAGGGTGCCGGTGAGCGTGGATCCGGCCTCGGCGGGGTTCCTGGCCGCACTGGGCCCGCGGCGGTTCCTCGATGCCGTGGCGGGGGCCGCCGTACTGCTGCCGAACGAGGACGAGGCCCTGCTCCTGGCGGGGCTGCCCGGAGCCGCCGGACCGGCCGGGGTCGCGCGGGCGGCTGCGGAGCTGAGCCGGCGGGTGCCGCTGGTGGTGGTCACCCGGGGTGCGGCCGGCGCCCTGATCGCCGAGGACGGCCGGGTGACGGCGGAGGTCGCCGCCGAGGCCGCCGAGGCCGTGGACACCACGGGCGCCGGGGACGCGTTCACCGGTGCCTTCCTCGCGGCCCGGCTGGCCGGCGCGGGCTCGGCGTGGGCCGCCGGGGCCGGCTGCCGGGCGGCGGCGCGGGCGGTCACCCGGCTGGGCGGGCGACCGTAGCGGCGGGAGCGGCGGTCAGGAGCTGTACTCCTCCTGGCCGAGGGTGTCGATCACACCGGCGGGGGTCAGGTTGTAATGGAACACCAGGCCCTTGTTCGGGTGGGTTTCCAGCCACGAGGTGAGCTCGTGCGTGCTGATCGGCTTGTTCGTGGAACCGGAGAGGATCGGGGCGTGGGCGCCGATCTTGGCGTCTTCGGCGATGGGAATGAAGATTTCCTCGCCGACGGTCACGAAGGGGGTCGCGCCACCTGGCACGGCGCAGCCCCAGTGGCCGCGCTTGCCGATCAGGGCCCAGGAGCCGCCCTCGGGGGTGTAGCGGTCGACGGAGAACTCGTTCGGCGATTCCAGATCCTTGGGGATGGCGCAGGTGGGCCCGGGGGCCGGCGGCTTCGGCTTGACCGCGGCGGTGGCGGTCGGGGACGGCTTCTTCGACGACGCGGCGGCGGGCGCGGACGGCTTCGCCGTGCCGGCCGGGGCGGAGGGCGCGGAAGTGGCCGAAGGGGTCGCCGCGCTCGCGCTGGGCGCCGTACCGGCGGGACCCGCTCCGGCTCCCGCGGCGCCGTCGTCTCCATTGCAGGCGGTGAGGGCCAGGGTTCCGCAGAGCACCAGAGCGGCGGCGCAGGCCTGCGTCCGCAGCCGTCTCCCACCCTGAACCCCGTTACCGCGCACACCCATTGCCGTCTCCCTCTGCCAAGGCGGCACCGGATGGCCGCCGTCGAAGCGTGCCGTCAACGTAAGGCCCGGTTCCGGTCGTGGCGATGGCCGGATCCGCTTCGTCACAGAGCCGCGATGGCGCTGTTGCGGATCACGGACTTCCGTGACGGAGCGGGGGCCCGGGGGTCAGCCCGTGCGACCGGTGAGCCCCGTCCAGGCGGGGTGGCGCGGGTCGTCGGCCCGGACCAGGGCATCGGCCAGGGCCGCCGGGCCGGTCTCGGCCTCGTAGCGCGCGAAGGCAGGCAGGGTCCAGCGGGCGGACTCCTCGGTGCGGCGGGCCAGCGCGGCCGGGGAGAGGCTGATGTGGACGCTGAGGTCGAAGGGGAACCAGTGACCCAGGAGCAGCGGCCCGTGCACGATCAGCACGCCGCCGGGCGGGAGTTCGGCGTAGGGGCTGCGGGTCGCCCGGTCGGTCGCCGGGTCCCAGAGGTCGGGCAGGACCCGGCCGGTGCCGCCGGGATCGGTCGGGCCGAAGACCTCCCGCCAGAGCGCGGCCGTGTCGTACCAGCCGCCGAGGTACGAGTCCACGTCCTCGCGGCCGAACTCGAAGCGCAGGGAGGCCGGGCGCAGGAACCCCCCGGCCGCCACCACCAGGACCGGCCGGCCGCGCAGGCGCAGCGCCTCGGCGAGTTCCCCGGCGAGCACTTCGGTACGGGCGGCGGGGGCGCCGTCGATGCCCACCCGCCGCCAGGCGCCTTCACCAGCGCCTTCACCCGCGCCTCCGCCCGCGCCCTCTTCGAGGTGACCGGCGAGCCGCTCGGCCATCCGCTGCCATGTGATCGCTTCCAGCTGCACGAGCCCATTGTCAGTGGTGGCCCCTAACGTTTTTCACGAGGGATCAACGGCGCACAGGGGGCCGGGGGCCCGGCCTTGGGGAGGGGTCTGTCATGGCTGCCGAGACGACGTATCTGGAGCTGTCGCAGGACGACGGCGGGGCCCACAAGTTCTACGAGGTGACCGTGAACGGCACCGCCATGTCCGTGCGGTACGGGCGCATCGGTGCGGACGGCCAGCTCCAGAACTCCTCCTTCCCCACCGTCGAGAAGGCGCGGGCGGCCGCCGCCAAGAAGGTCGGCGAGAAGATCCGCAAGGGGTACGCCCCGGCGGTACGGGGCGGGCGCGCGGCCCGGTCGGTGACGCGCCGCCAGGTGACCTCGGCACCGTCCACGGCACGCGCGACGGCCCCGGTGCTGTGGCGGTTCCGTACGGGTTCGGCCGCCTTCGGGATCCACATGGACGAGGACCGCTGCTGGGTGGGCAACCAGGCCGGCGACGTCTACACCCTGAGCCACGGCGGCGAGGTGCTGGCCCGCTATTCCCTGCCGGACGGGGTGAAGTGTCTGGTGGCGGACGAGTTCTGGATATACGCCGGCTGCGACGACGGCACGGTGTACGACCTGTCGTCGAAGGTGCCGTTCGGGGCGTACGACATCGCCGCCGACGTGGACATCTTCTGGCTCGACATCCACGAGGGCGTGCTGAACGTCGCCGACCACAACGGGGGGCTGACGGTCATCGACCACGAGGACGAGTTCCAGTGGTCGCGGCGGTCCTCCGGCACCAACGCGTGGATGGTGCGCGCGGACGAGCGCGCCGTCTACCACGGCCACAGCAAGGGCGTGACGGCCTACGCTCCGGACGGCGGCGGGCAGTTGTGGCACACGCAGACCGACGGCGCGGTGCTGTTCGGCTGGCAGGAGGACCACGCGGTGTACGCGGGGACCGGCCGCAACACCGTGCAGCGGCTGTCGAAGGCGACGGGCGCGCTGGAGGCCTCGTACCGGTGCGACGCGGCGGTGTACTCGTGCGCCACTTCGCCGGACGGCCGGCACGTCTTCGCCGGTGACCTCGCCTCCTCGGTGTACTGCTTCGACGCCGACGGGCGGCGGCTGTGGAAGCTGGGCACCGGCAGCGGGTCCGCGCTGTCCATGCAGTACCTGGACGAGCGGCTGTACCTGGTCACCACGGACGGGTCACTGGTGTGCGTGGACGCGAGCGAGGCGGCGATCGCCGCGGCCCGACAGGGGTCGGTCCCGACGGCGGTGGACGTGAAGTCGGCGGCCGCGCTCCCCGTCTTCACCCCGGCCGCGACCCCCGCCGCGGTGGCGACGGTGACGGTGGGATCGGTGCCCGCGGGCGGTGTGGTCGTGGAGTGCGTGCAGCAGGGCGGCCGGATGCGCGTCCAGGTGGTGTCGGGCGGCTTCGAGCCCTCGTGGAACGTGCAGTTCCCGCGCGGGATCCGGGAGCCGGGCGCGCGGTACGTGGTGGACGGGCTGCACCCGGCTTCGGGAGGGTTCTACCGCGTGCGCGGGGAAATACGCCGCCTGGTCTGACCCGGTTCACCGCGTGCGCGTGGGGCACGCGCACGGCGTGGCCCCGGGCGGGGCGTCGGCGGGCAGCGCGAAGGGGGCGCCCTCGGCGAGGGCGGCCGTCACGCAGAGCACGACCGGCTCCGGCCCGAGGTTGCGGCCGAGGTGGACGTGGTGGATTCCGGCCGGTTCGACGAAGCTGGTGCCGGTGCGGTGCACCTCGACCGTGCCGTCGTGCAGGACCCGGGTCAGGGTCCCGGACTTGACCACCGCTATCAGCGGGACCTGGTGGTAGTGCCAGCCGGTGCAGCCCCCCGGCTCTATGGCGATCTCTCTCGCCACGAGGTCTGAGGCCGCCTCCTCTTTGAAGCGCCGGGCCGCCGCCGTCTTCGGTCGTCGCGCCGTCGCCTGCCGTCCACCCATGCGTTCCTCCTCCATGGGCCCGCCGCGGCCCCCTCGACTCACGGTAGGAGGACATCACGAGGTCGGGTAAGGCTTTGTGAAAGCGCAACTACCCATACCTACAAGGTGATATACGGCCCGGACAGCGGTATCACACCGTCATGAGTCTGGTCGTTTTCGAGTCGATGAAGCAGATCCACTGCGCGCAATGCAGGCAGGGCCCGCTACGGCACCTCGTCCGCGAGGCCGGCGTACCCCGCTGCCTCGACTGCGCCGACCTCGGACACCTCGTCTACCTGCCGCGCGGCGACGCGGCCCTGACCCGGCGGGCCCACCAGGCCAGTTCGCTCTCCGCCGTCGTCGTCCGCTTCCACCGGAGCCGCCGCCGCTACGAGCGCCAGGGCCTCCTCGTCGAGGACGCGGCCCTCGCCCGCGCGGAGCGGGCCTGTCTCGCGGACGCCGAAGCACGGGCCCGGCGCCGGGAGCGCGACCGGCTGCGCCGGGCGGCCGAGGACACCCGCTTCACGGCCGCCTTCGCCGCCGAGATCCTGCGGCTCTTCCCCGGCTGCCCGGCGGAGCGGGCGCAGGCCATCGCCGCGCACGCCTCGGTGCGCGGCAGCGGCCGGGTCGGGCGCAGCGCGGCCGGCCGGGCCCTGGACGAGGCGGCCGTCTCGGCGGCGGTACGGGCGGCCGTGCGCCACCTCGACACCGAGTACGACGCCCTGCTGATGGGCGGCCTCCCGCGCTTCGCGGCACGGGCCCGGCTGGCACCGCGGATCGACGCGATCCTCGACGGCTGGCGGACCGGGGCCGACGCGGCTTCCCGGAAGGCTAGTTGACCCGGAAGCGGCGGTAGAGGAGGGCCCCGCCGAGCAGCAGGGCGGCGCCGCCGGGCAGGAGGTAGCCGATGCCTTCGGCGCCGGTGTGGGCGAGCACTTCGGGGCCCTGCGCCGGCGCCGGCGGGGTGACGGGCCGCACGGTGGCCGGCGGCTGGGCGGGGTGGCCGGCGCTCGGTGGCCGACCGTTGACGGAGGTGTTGCCCACGGCGGAGTCGCCGACGCCGACGACGCTCACCGAGTTGCCGCTGATGTTCACGGGTACGTCCACCGGAAGCTGGAGCCCGTTGCCGGACAGCAGCCCCGGAGAATCCTTTCCGCGCCCCTCGGCTCCCGCTCCCCCGCCACTGCCCGCCCCGTTGCCCGCACCATGGCCGCCCGCACCGTTTCCGGCGCCGGGTTTCGAGGAGTGCGAGGGCTGGGACGACGGATGGGAGGGTCCCGATCCGGGATGCCCGGGGTGCCCACCGCCGTCCGGGGTCCCGTTGGCGCACCGGTTCCCGGCGGCCGAGTTGAGCACGCCGACCACGCTCACGGTGTTCCCGCACACGTTCACCGGGGTGTGCACCGGCAGCTGCACCAGATTCCCCGACAGCAACCCCGGCGAGCGTTCCGCCTGCCCGCCCGCGTCCGCGTCGGCGTAGGCGTAGGCGAAGCCGCCCACCCCCGCGACCGCCAGTCCACCTCCCGCAACCACCGCCGCGATCAAGCCATTCCGACGATTGTGACGCATCAGTTTTCCCGCCTTCCGGAGGAGTCCACGGGCGCTTCGCCCGTACCGGAGACAACGCGGTAAACCCGTTCGGGTTATAGAGCCGGTAGGCATTTCACTCCATCGTGTACTGGGTAATCCCTACTTCATGACTCGCCCCCTGCTGCTCCTCGACGTCGACGGCCCCCTCAATCCGTTCAAGTCCCGCCTCGCGGGACTCCGCGGATACACCGGCCACCGGATGTGGCCGACCGTCTGGATGTCCTACCGCACACCGGGTTCCCGCCGCGCCCGACGGGGCGCGCGCGTACACCTCCACCCCGCCCACGGAGCCCGCCTGCTGGCCCTGCCCTACGAACTCACCTGGGCCACCGCCTGGACGCACGAGGCCAACACGATGATCGCCCCGCACATAGGACTTCCCGCTGATCTTCCTGTCATCGAATGGCCGGAACTCTTCGCCCCCGACCCCGACGGCCTCTCGTGGAAGACCCGGCACCTCGTCGACTGGGCGGCCGGCCGGCCCTTCGCCTGGGTGGACGACATGATCACCCCCCGCGACCGCGCCTGGGTCCGGGCCCACCACCCGGCCCCGGCCCTGCTCCTACGCATCCACCCCCGCCAGGGCCTGCGCACCGCCGACTTCGCCACCCTGAACAGCTGGGCGGCCGGGCTCAGCGCAGGAGCGCCGTGACCGGGTCCGGGGAAGGCCGGCCCGTGGGCCACCAGTCGTCCGGGCCCTCTCCCGCCTCGTAGGCGTACCAGAGGGAATCGCGGCCCAGACGGAGCTGGCGGGTGGCGGCCGTGAGGCGGTTGCGGTCGGGGCGGAAGGAACCCTGGGCGGCGGCGAGGAGCACCGGGCGGGCCCGGTCGAAGGGGCCGGCCGGCGGATCCCACGGCTCTTCCAGCGCGAGCAGGGCGGGCAGCCCGCCCTGACGCCAGGCCGCAGCGCCCCGGGCGAGGTCGGTGGTGCTGCGGTCCGTGGCGCGGGCCAGGTCCCGGTAGAGGACGCGGGCCGCGCCGGTGAGCCCGGCGGTGTGGTGCGCCGATGCCAGCCGGACCGCGTCCTGCCAGCGGGTCAGGCCGCCGATCGGGTCCTCGCCGGTGGTCAGCAGGGCCAGGGCGCGGGCGGCCGCGTCCGCGGCGAGCTGGTCCAGGGCCAGCGGATCCGGAGCGGCGGGATCGGCCGGATAGGCGGGCGGCAGCCCGACGGCGGCGGGCGCGCGAAGCGGGGCGGGCAGCAGCGCCACGGCGGCGCGGGCGAGCGCCGCACGGGCTGGCACGCCGGGGAAGTCGGGTGCCTCGTCAGGCTGTTCGCGCGCGGCGTGGGCGGCGTTGCGGCGGGTGAGCTCCTCCAGCAGCTCCCGCTCGCCCCGGCCGCGCAGCAGCAGGAGCACGAACGGGTCGGAGTCCAGGAGACGGGCCGCGCGGTAGCAGAGCGCGGCGGCGTGCTTGCACGGCGGGCGGGCGACGTCCGGGCAGGAGCAGCGCGCCACGAGCTCGCCCGCACCGGGCAGGACCGACTCTGCGAGGGACTCCGGGACCTCCCGCTCCAGCAGCGCGGCGAGCGCCGTCGGGTCGGCCGCGACCGACTCCAGGAGCTCGCGCCATTCGGCGTCCCCGAAGGCGGGCAGGGACAGCTCGGTGCGGTACGGGCGCGGCCGGCTGCCCCGTACGTAGGCCACGATCCGGCCCGGGGTGATGGTGACGGCGTCCACGTGGCCCTCGGCCGCGTAGGTACGCCCCCGGACCAGTCGGGCCCCGTCGCGGGCCGCGGATTCGAGGGCCGACACCCAGGCCCGGCCCCACCAGCTGACGGCCTCCACCCCGGGCGGCACGGTCTCGAAGGTGCGGCGGCGGTCGTCCCGCGCGGTGATCACACGGGCCTGCGCAGGGAGACGAGGTCGGCCAGCTCGCGGTCGGTGAGCTCGGTCAGCGCCGATTCGCCGGAGCCGAGCACGGCATCGGCCAGCGCCCGCTTGGCCTCCAGCATCTCGGCGATCCGGTCCTCCACGGTGCCTTCGGCGATGATCCGGTGGACCTGGACGGGCTGGGTCTGGCCGATGCGGTAGGCCCGGTCGGTGGCCTGCTCCTCGACGGCCGGGTTCCACCAGCGGTCGTAGTGGATGACATGGCCGGCCCGGGTCAGGTTGAGGCCGGTGCCCGCCGCCTTGAGGGAGAGCAGGAAGACCGGGCTCTCGCCCGCCTGGAACCGGTCCACGAGCTCTTCGCGGCGGGCAACGGGCGTCCCGCCGTGCAGCAGTTGACAGGGGATCTGGCGCGCGGCGAGATGACGCTCGATGAGCCGGGCCATCGTCACGTACTGCGTGAAGACCAGCACCGAGCCGCCCTCGGCGAGGATCGTGTCGAGCAGCTCGTCCAGCAGGGCCAGCTTCCCGGAGCGGTGCGCGACCCGGGGCTGTTCTTCCTTCAGATACTGCGCGGGATGGTTGCAGATCTGCTTGAGCGAGCCCAGCAGCTTCATGATCATGCCGCGCCGCTCGATGCCCTCGCTCGCCCCGATCACGGCCATCGCCTCGTCCACCGCCGCCTGGTAGAGGGAGACCTGCTCGCGGGTCAGGGACACGGGGTGGTCGGTCTCCGTCTTCGGCGGCAGCTCGGGGGCGATCCCCGGGTCGGACTTCTTGCGCCGCAGCAGGAACGGCCGCACCAGCGCCGCCAGTCGGGCGACCGCCGCCTCGTTGCCGCCGTCCTCCTCGTTCTGGTGCTCCACGGGCCGGGCGTGGCGGGCCCGGAACGCGGTGAGCGGCCCCAGCAGCCCCGGCGTCGTCCAGTCCAGGAGCGCCCACAGCTCCGACAGGTTGTTCTCCACCGGGGTACCGGTCAGCGCCACCCGCGCCGGAGCCGGGATGGTGCGCAGCGCCTTCGCGGTCGCCGAGTGCGGATTCTTGACGTGCTGGGCCTCGTCGGCGACGACCATGCCCCAGGGCTGCTCGGCCAGCCGGGCCGCTCCCGCGCGCATCGTCCCGTAGGTGGTGAGGACGAATCCGCCCTTCAGCCCTTCGAGGCTGCGCCCCGCCCCGTGGAAACGGCGCACCGGGGTACCGGGCGCGAACCTCTCGATCTCCCGCTGCCAGTTGCCCAGGAGCGAGGCCGGGCAGACCACGAGCGTCGGCTCGGGGCGGTCGCGGTGCAGGTGCAGCGCGATCAGGGTGACCGTCTTGCCCAGGCCCATGTCGTCGGCAAGGCAACCGCCCAGACCGAGCGAGGTCATCAGGTCCAGCCAGGCCAGACCCCGGGCCTGGTAGTCGCGCAGGGTGGCCTTGAGCGCGGCCGGCTGGGGCAGCGGGGCCAGGTCCCCGGTCAGCCGCTCCCGCAGCGCGGCCAGCGCCCCGACCGGGACCGCGGCCACCTGCTCCCCGTCCACCTCGGCCGTACCCGTCAGTACGGTGGCCAGCGCGTCCACCGGGTCCAGCAGCCCCAGCTCCCGCTTGCGCGCCTTGCGCACCAGCTCCGGATCGACCCGCACCCACTGGTCGCGCAGCCGCACCACGGGCCGGTGGGCCTGCGCGAGGGCGTCCATCTCCCCCGGGGTGAGCCGGTCTCCGCCGAGCGCCAGCTCCCAGGAGAAGGCGAAGAGCTGCTGGGCGTCGAAGAAGGCGGTGCCGTCGGTGGCGGAACCGGGCGCGGTGGACCGTACGACCGCGGTCGCGGAGAGCGTACGGGCCAGGTCGCGCGGCCAGTGGACCAGGACCCCGGCCTCCGCCAGCCGCACCGCCGCCCGGCCCAGCAGGTCTTCGAGCTCGGGATCCGACAGGGCCAGGACATCGGGGACCTGCTGGTCCAGCAGGCGCAGCAACGGCGGCCACACGCGGGCCGCCCGGCGCAGCGCGAGCACGGCGTCGATCCGGGCGCGGGGGCCGAAACCGGCCGCGGCGGCGCCCGCCCACAGCACCGAGGCGTCCGTGATCAGGGTCGGGTCGGCGAGGCTGTGCACCTGCACCACGGCGGCTCCGGCCCGGCGGACGTCCTCCATCGGCGTGGTCTCGTCCGCTGCCGCCGCCTCGTCGAAGAGCCGGAAGGACGACAGGTCGAGGCGGAGCGAGATACCGACCCCCGTATCGGCACCGGAGGCGACCTGCGCGGCCCACTCCTGTATCCCGGGAACGTGCTGCGGCTCCCGGGCGGCGAACGGGCGGCCCACGGCGAAGGGCGCCGCCGGGGTACGGGGCAGGCTGTCCGCGACGGCGTCGAGGAACGCCCGGACCAGCGCCTCCGGTTCGGGCAGGTGCAGCGGGCGGCGGCCGGCGAGCGGGGTGGCGTACCCCTCGGGGGGCAACGCCGCGGCGACGGCCCGCAGATACCCGATGTCCTCGGCGTCGAGGGGACCGGCCCGCCAGGCGTCCATGCCCTCGGGGGTCAGCCCGGGCAGCAGGCGGCCGCGGGCCACGAGGGTGAGCGCCTGCACGGCGGCGGTCCCCCAGGCCCGGGTCGCGGGGTGGGCGGCGGGACTGCGGACCGCGCGGACGAGCAGGGGCAGGGCGGCGGTGACCGTCAGCGTGACGGCGGGCACGGTCCGGCTGCGGACGGACTCGCCGTGGGGGCGGACCACGGTGAGGGGCCGCTGCGAGCCCGCCTCGGGCAGGGGGGCGCCGTCGGGGGACCAGAAGGCGATGCGGCTCTCGCGGGGGACGGCGGCGGGGAGGAAGACGGCGGGGTGGCGGAGCAGTGCGGGTGGCTCCGCCGGTGTTTGCGTGGTCATGGTGTCCCTCCCCCCTTCTTGGTCAGACGGATCCCGTCTGTCGTCGAGTCTAGGTGCGGGCACTGACAATGCGGTGAGCTGCGCGTTTGCCGGTGGTCGGGCCGCTGCGCGGGGCCGTCCCCGACCCGCCCTTCCACCGTTCCCCGGGCTCTGCCCGGACCCGGTCCTCAAACGCCGGACAGGCTAAAACGTGCCCCGGTGGGACCATGGAGGGGAGGCGATGGTCATGCGTACCGGGAACGAGCCGGTGACCGCGCGCAGTCCGCTGCGGCTGCGGTTCTGGCTGAGTGTGTGGGGGATGTTCTGGTCCGCCGCCGGGGCCGCGGTGTTCTCGCTCGCCGGCCGGCCCGGGTGGGCGGCCGCCTGTGCCGCCGTCACCGTGCTCGCCGCGGTGGACCTGGGCGTCGTGCTTCATCACATCCACCAGGGCCCCCACTACCAGCCGGGCCCGGAGATCCCCCCGTACGAGCCCCCGAGGCGGTAGCTGCTACTCGTCGAAGCGGGCCGCCGCCAGGTAGTCCGGCTGCGGGTCGAGGGCCGCCGCCAGCCGGAAGTGCTTGCGGGCCTGCTCCGGCCGGCCCGCGCGCTCGTGGGTGCGGGCCAGCGCGAAGTGGGCGAACGCGTTGTCCGGCTCCCGCTCCAGCACCAGCTCGAATTCCAGCGCCGCCGGACGCAGCTGGGCCGCCGCGAAGAAGGCCCGCGCGCGCAGCAGCCGGGCCGCCGTGTTCTCGGGGTGGGCCGCTATGACCGAGTCGAGCAGTTTCACCGCGCCGCGCGGGTCGCGCGCGGCGAGCAGCTGCTCGGCGGCCCGGTAGTCGATGACGTGCGTCTCGGGCGACGGAGACGGCGACGGGAGCTGCGGCGTGGTGTCGGACACGGTCTGTTCCTTCCCTCTACAGGCGCGTTCAACGCCCCACGCCCCACCCGCTATTCCGGGAACACGCCGGTGCCTGCGGGCCCCCGTCTCAGGCGCCGGGGCCGGATGCCGCCGCCGCCCGCTCCGTGAGTTCCTCCCACACCTTGCGCACCTGCGGTTCCAGCGCCTCCAGCGGCCCGTCGTTGTCGATGACGAGCGTGGCCACGGCCAGCCGCTGCTCCCGCGTGGCCTGCGCGGCCATCCGGGCCCGGGCCTCCGGCTCCTCCATGCCCCGCAGCCCGGTGAGTCGGGCCAGCTGGGTGGCGGGCGCCGCGTCCACCACGACGACCAGGTCGTACAGCGGCGCGAGCCCGTTCTCGGCGAGCAGCGGTACGTCGTGCACCACGATCGCGTCCGGTCCCGCGGCCACCGCGGCCGCTTCCAGCTCCGCGGACCGGGCTCCGACCAGGGGGTGCACGATCCCGTTGAGGATCTTCAGCTTCTCAGGGTCGGCGAACACGATGGACCCCAGCTTCGGCCGGTCCAGCGCCCCGTCCGGCGTCAGCACGGACTCCCCGAAGGCCGCCACGACGGCCGCCAGCCCGGGTGTGCCCGGCTCCACGACCTCCCGCGCAATCCGGTCGGCGTCCACCACGACCGCCCCGTACCCCGCCAGCAGCCGCGATACCTCGCTCTTGCCGGCGCCGATTCCGCCTGTCAGGCCAACTTTCAACATGCCCGGCAGACTAACCCCCGCGCCCTGGACCCCGTACAGCCCCGCGGCCCAACGAGCCGTGGTCGGCCATCAGCGGTCAGCCGTCACCGGTCGGCCGAAGGCCGTCAGCCCTCGCCCTCGCGCTCCGCCAGGAACCGCTCGAACTCGCGCCCGATCTCGTCCGCCGACGGGATCTCCGCGGGCTCCGCGATCATGTTGCCCCGGGTCTCGGCCCCGGCCGCCGCGTCGTACTGGTGCTCCAGCCCCTGCACCAGGCTGACCAGCTCCTCGTCGCCCTCCCGGATCTGCCGGTCGATCTCCGTCTGCGTGCGGTGCGCCTCGGTGCGCAGGGCGTGCGCGACCGCCGGCAGGACCAGCCCGGTCGCGGCCGTGATCGCCTCCAGGGCCGTCAGCGCAGCGTCCGGGTACGGGGAGCGCGCCACGTAGTGCGGCACGTGGGCGGCGACACCCAGTACGTCGTGCCCCCACTGGCCGAGGCGGAACTCCACCAGCGACTCGGCGCTGCCCGGCACCTGCGCCTCGTCGAAGGGGCTGCGGTGGCCCGGCATGAGGTCGGTCCGGTTGCCGTGCGGGGTGATCCCGACGGGCCGGGTGTGCGGAACGCCCATGGGGATGCCGTGGAAGTTCACGGAGAGCCGCACGCCCAGGCGCTCGACGATCTGCCGGACGGCGACGGCGAAGCGCTCCCACTCCACGTCCGGCTCGGGGCCGGACAGCAGCAGGAACGGCGCGCCCGTGGCGTCCTGGACGAGGCGCACCTCCAGGAGGGGCTCCTCGAAGTCGGTCCAGTGGTCGCGCTGGAAGGTCAGCAGCGGGCGGCGCGCCCGGTAGTCGACCAGGCGGTCCGCGTCGAAACGGGCCACGACCTGGTGGGGCAGCGTGTCGAGCAGCCGCTCGACGATCTGCTCACCCGTCTCACCCGCGTCGATGTACCCCTCGAAGTGGTAGAGCATGACCAACCCGGCCGAGTCCTGGGCGAGCGCCAGGTCGGCCACCGCCAGGCCCTTGGCGTCCCATTCGTACAAACCCTGTGGATCAAGCACCGTCACCACTCCTCCTCGCCGCGTTCCCTGCCAAGAACGTCCAAGGGACCGTCACCATTCCCCAGTTGGCCGTATTCGCGGGAACTCGCGAAGAACCGGCGGCCGCGCGGGAACCCGTACAACGCGGTGAGGCCCGCCCCCCGAAGGGGACGGGCCTCACCGTTGAACATCAACTCAGCTCAGCTCGCGCTGACGCTGCGCTGCTGCGATCAGCTCTGGCCGCCGGCCAGCTTCTCGCGGAGCGCGGCCAGGGCCTCGTCCGACGCCAGGGCGCCAGAGGTCTCGTCCGCACCCTCGGAGGAGTACGAACCACCCGAGATGCCCGCACCGGCGCTGCTGCTGCCACCGGCGGCCGGAGCGGCCGCACCCTCGGCAGCGGCGGCCTCGTCGGCCTCGCGGCTCTTGATGACCTGAGCCTGGTGCTGCTCGAAGCGCTGCTGCGCCTCGGCGTACTGGCCCTCCCAGGCTTCGCGCTGCTTGTCGAAGCCCTCGAGCCAGTCGTTGGTCTCGGGGTCGAAGCCCTCGGGGTAGATGTAGTTGCCCTGGTCGTCGTAAGACGCGGCCATGCCGTACAGGGTCGGGTCGAACTCGACCGACGCCGGGTCGGCACCGAAGGACTCGTTGGCCTGCTTCAGCGACAGCGAGATCCGGCGACGCTCGAGGTCGATGTCGATGACCTTGACGAAGATCTCGTCGTTGACCTGGACGACCTGCTCCGGGATCTCCACGTGGCGCTCGGCCAGCTCGGAGATGTGGACCAGACCCTCGATGCCCTCGTCCACGCGGACGAACGCACCGAACGGAACCAGCTTGGTGACCTTACCCGGGACGACCTGACCGATCTGGTGCGTCCGGGCGAACTGCTGCCACGGGTCTTCCTGCGTCGCCTTCAGCGACAGGGAGACGCGCTCGCGGTCCATGTCGACGTCGAGGACCTCGACGGTGACTTCCTGGCCGACCTCGACAACCTCGGACGGGTGGTCGATGTGCTTCCAGGACAGCTCGGAGACGTGGACGAGACCGTCGACGCCACCCAGGTCCACGAAGGCACCGAAGTTGACGATCGAGGAAACGACGCCGGAGCGGACCTGACCCTTCTGCAGGGTGGTGAGGAACGTCTGGCGAACCTCGGACTGGGTCTGCTCGAGCCAGGCACGGCGGGACAGGACCACGTTGTTGCGGTTCTTGTCCAGCTCGATGATCTTCGCCTCGAGCTCCTTGCCCACGTAGGGCTGGAGGTCGCGGACGCGACGCATCTCGACGAGGGAAGCCGGGAGGAAGCCACGGAGGCCGATGTCGAGGATGAGACCACCCTTGACGACCTCGATGACGGTACCGGTGACGATGCCGTCTTCTTCCTTGATCTTCTCGATCGTGCCCCAGGCGCGCTCGTACTGCGCACGCTTCTTGGACAGGATCAGACGGCCTTCCTTGTCCTCCTTCTGGAGAACCAGGGCCTCGATCTCGTCGCCGACCTTGACGACCTCGTTCGGGTCGACATCGTGCTTGATCGAGAGCTCGCGGCTCGGGATGACGCCCTCGGTCTTGTAACCGATGTCGAGGAGAACCTCATCACGGTCGACCTTCACGATGACGCCGTCGACGATGTCGCCGTCGTTGAAGTACTTGATCGTCTCGTCGATCGCGGCGAGGAACGCTGCCTCGTCACCGATGTCGTTGACCGCAACCTGCGGGGTGGTGGCGGTGGTCTCGGTGCTGCTCGTCATGTGGGTAAGGGCTCCGGTTACGGACAGAAAGTCGTAGGTACTGCTACGCCGGGAGCCCTTATCGGCATCTGCCGAAGAAGCCGGACAGCCAAGGAAGCCCCAGTTCCGCGAAACGCGGGGTGGGGGCCTCGAAAACCGAGGGGTCATCAACAGATACAAGCGCAGCCTGCTAGGTCTGAGGAGCACAGGCTCGCAGCGCAACTTGTAGCATACGGGGGCAGCCGGACAGGGTCAATGCGCGAAGGCGGACACCCCCGGCGGATCGCCGCATAACCGGCACAATTCGTGGGCAGGGGGGCGCCGATGGCCCCTCCAGCCCACTTTTCGCAGACATTCGCCAGACATTCGCAGACTACGACGACGGGCCCCATGAACCAAGAGGACTACGCCCCCGAAGAAGCGTACGAAGCCGGAACGGACGCCGGGGACGACGCCGAGGACGCCGAGGCCACCCGCCGTGACGCCGGGGAAGCGGAGAGCAGCCGGGCCAGCCGGGGCTGGTGGGACAGCAACGCCGACGAGTACCAGAGCGAGCACGGAGCCTTCCTCGGCGACGACCGCTTCGTCTGGGGCCCCGAGGGCCTCGAC
Organism: Streptomyces sp. NPDC059443; assembly: GCF_042750105.1. NCBI lineage: Bacteria > Bacillati > Actinomycetota > Actinomycetes > Kitasatosporales > Streptomycetaceae > Streptomyces > Streptomyces sp. NPDC059443. The sequence continues at coordinate 123,547 of NZ_JBHYVM010000026.1, forward strand.
GAGGCGGAGGCCGCCCTCCTGGGCCCCGCCGCCGCCCTCAAGGGCAAGGACGTCCTGGAGATCGGCGCCGGCGCCGCCCAGTGCTCGCGCTGGCTGGCCGCCCAGGGCGCCCGGCCCGTAGCCCTGGACCTCTCCCACCGCCAGCTCCAGCACGCCCTGCGCATCGGCGATGAGGTCCCCCTCGTCGAGGCCGACGCCGGAAGGCTCCCCTTCCGCGACGGCTCCTTCGACCTCGCCTGTTCCGCGTACGGGGCCGTCCCCTTCGTCGCCGACCCCGTGAACGTGATGCGCGAGGTGCACCGCGTCCTGCGCCCCGGCGGCCGCTGGGTCTTCTCCGTCACCCACCCCGTCCGCTGGGCCTTCCCCGACGAACCCGGCCCCGAGGGGCTCTCCGTCTCCGCCTCCTACTTCGACCGCACCCCCTACGTCGAACAGGACGAGCAGGGCCGCGCCGTGTACGTGGAGCACCACCGCACCCTCGGCGACCGGGTACGGGACGTGGTCGCGGGCGGTTTCCGCCTGATCGACCTGGTCGAGCCGGAGTGGCCCGCCTGGAACAGCCAGGAGTGGGGCGGCTGGTCCCCGCTGCGCGGCAACCTGATCCCCGGTACGGCGATCTTCGTCTGCGAGCGGGACTGAGCGACTGGGAGCGAGCGACTGGGACTGGGCGAGCGGGACCGACCGAGCGGGACGGAGCGCATCGCCAGCGAGACTGGGCACATGACGCGCCCGCCCACGCCCCAGCTCCGCACGGCCGACCTCGACTCCCTCCCCGTACGGGAGGCGGTGCCCGCGCTCGTCGCCGCGCTGGACGCCCACGGCACCGCCGTCCTCTGTGCCCCGCCCGGCACCGGCAAGACCACGCTGGTGCCCCTGGTGCTGGCGGGGCTGGTGGGGGATGGCCCCCGCCGCCGGGTCGTGGTCGCCGAACCCCGCCGGATCGCTGCCCGCGCGGCAGCCCGGCGGATGGCCTGGCTGCTGGGCGAGCAGGTCGGCGCCTCGGTGGGCTTCACGGTGCGCGGCGAGCGGGTGGCGGGCCCGGGGACGGTGGTCGAGGTCGTGACCACCGGTGTGCTGCTCCAGCGCCTCCAGCGGGACCAGGAGCTCTCCGGCGTCGACCTGGTGGTCCTGGACGAGTGCCACGAGCGGCACCTGGACGCCGACACGGTCGCCGCCTTCCTCCTGGACGTACGCGAAAACCTGCGCCCGGAGCTACGGCTCCTCGCGGCTTCGGCGACCACCGACGCGGCCGGATGGTCGCGGGTGCTCGGTCGGGGCGGCCCTGGCGGCGCCCCGGTGGTGGAGGCCGCGGGAATCTCCTACCCGGTGGAGACCGTGTGGGCCCCGCCGGCCCGGCCGGTGCGGCCGCCGCACGGGATGCGGGTGGACCCGGCGCAGCTGACGCACGTGGCCTCGGTGGTGCGGCGGGCGCTGGCGGAACGCTCCGGCGACGTCCTGTGCTTCCTCCCCGGAGTCGGCGAGATCGCCCGGGTCGCCGGGCAGCTCGCCGGGGCCGACGCGGAGGTCCTCCAGATCCACGGCCGCGCCCCGGCCGCCGTCCAGGACGCGGTCCTGTCCCCGGCCGGTCACCGCCGGGTGATCCTCTCCACCGCCGTCGCGGAGTCCAGCCTGACCGTCCCCGGCGTACGGATCGTCGTGGACTCGGGGCTCGCCCGCGAACCCCGGGTGGACCACGCGCGGGGCCTGGGCGCGCTGGCGACCGTACGGGCGTCCCGCGCGGCCGGACGCCAGCGCGCGGGCCGCGCCGGGCGCGAGGCCCCGGGCACGGTGTACCGCTGCTGGGCCGAAGCGGAGGACGGCCGGCTCCCCGCCTTCCCCTCCCCCGAGATCCGGATCGCGGACCTGGCGCAGTTCGCCCTCCAGGCCGCCTGCTGGGGCGACCCCGACGCGGCCGGGCTGGCCCTGCTCGACCCGCCGCCGGCCGGAGCGATGGCCGCGGCGCGGGAGGTGCTGCTGGCGGTGGGCGCGGTGACCACGGCGGGCCGGCCGACCCAGCGCGGGCTGCGGATGGCCCGCCTGGGCCTGCATCCGCGCCTGGCCCGCGCCCTGCTCGACGGCTCCGCCGCACTGGGGCCCCGGCGGGCGGCGGAGCTGGTGGCGCTGCTGAGCGAGGAGCCGCCGCGGGAGTACGGGGACGACCTGGCCGCCGCGTGGCGCCGGGCCCGCGCGGGCGGCGACGGCTACGCGTCGCGCTGGCGCGCGGAGAGCCGCCGCCTGGAGCGCGCCGCGACCGAGAGGGACCCTGCGGGGCCTTCCCCCACCCCGCCCCTTCCCGAAACCGGGGCTCCGCCCCGGAC
>NZ_JBHYVM010000027.1:0-122486 GCF_042750105.1 Streptomyces sp. NPDC059443
GGGCCCCCCCCCGCCACCCCCCCCACCACCCGCCGGGGGGGCGGGTTACCGCGGCGGGGGTTGCTTACGTCCAGCCCCGCCGGCGTTTGAGGCGGCCTATGGCCAGCGGCCCGCGGTCAGGTGGGCCAGGGTGGGTTCTGGGGCGGGGGAGGGGGCCGCGGGGGTTGGGCGGCGGTCTTCCAGGGGGACGACGGGGGGCGCGGGCTGGCTCAGGAAGACGCGGCGGACCACGCGCTCCGCCGCCTGGCCGTCGTCGTGCGTGCAGAACCGGGTCCGGAACGACGCGCGGAGCTGCGCGGAGCGCGAGCCCTGCCAGTGGCCGGTGGAGAAGATGTCCACCAGTTCGTCCTCGGTGCGGGCGATCGCGCCCGGCGGGAAGGCCCGGAGGTCGAAGTACGTGCCGCGCGAGGCCTCGTACGCCTCCCAGTCGTCGGCGTGGATCACGATCGGCCGGTCCAGCGAGGCGTAGTCGAACATCAGGGACGAGTAGTCCGTCACCAACGCGTCCGAGGCCAGGCAGAGTTCCTCGACGGAGGGGTGGGACGAGACGTCCAGCAGGCGGGGGTGGGGCTCGGGGGAGGGCGATCCCGCGTACGTCAGGTGGGTGCGGGCCAGGATCGTGTAGCGCGGGCCCAGGTCGCGCAGGATCCGCTCGAAGTCCAGGTGTTCGGGGCGGCTGCGGCGGTAGTCGCGGTGCGTGGGCGCGTACAGGATGGCCGTCGAGCCCGGCGGGATGCCGAGGCGTTCGCGCAGTTCGAGGACGTCCGCCTGGGTCGCCCGGTGGAAGACGTCGTTGCGCGGGTAGCCGTATTCGAGGGTGGTGTAGGAGGAGGGGACCGCCTTTTCCCACACCAGGGTCGAGTGGCGGTTCGCGGACAGGAGGTAGTCCCACTGGTCCGCGCCGCGCAGCAGGCCCGCGAAGTCCGTGGTCGGGGTGGCGGCCGGGCGGTCCTGGAGGTCGAGGCCGACCCGCTTGAGCGGGGTGCCGTGCTGGGTCTGGAGGAGGATCTGGCCGGGGCGCTTGACCAACGTGCGCTCGAAGTTGACGTTCGTGACCAGGTATGTGGCGCGGGCCAGCGCCGTCCAGTACGCCGCCGAGCCCGGACGCAGGAGGGTGGTTTCGCGGGGGAGGGTCGAGGCGTGCTCCGGGTCGCAGATCCAGGCCGTCCGCATGCGCGGGGCGAGTTCGCGGAGCTTGGCCTCGATGGCCGCCGGGTTGCAGGCGTAACCGCCGTGCCAGTACGCGGAGAAGACCGCCAGCTCCGGGCGCAGGGGCAGCAGCCGCTGCGTGCGGTAGTGGAGGCGCAGGGCGGCTTCGCGCAGGCCCCGGCCCAGCGTGACGCCCGCCCCGCCCGCCGAGAGCGAGGCGGCGCGCAGCGCGGACAGCAGGCGGTACGTGCGCCGCGCGCCGGCCCGCATCAGGAGGTGGCGGACCCGGTCGGTGCGGCTCAGGGACAGCGGGCGCGGGCCGGGGACCCGGTAGCGGCGCAGCAGGGCGCTCGCCCTGGCGAAGAACTCGGCGCGGGCGGCGCGCGGGAGCCGGCGCGGGTCCGCGTACAGGGTGCAGAAGTGCTCGGCCATCCGTCGGTGCACGACGGGCCGCCAGCGCTCCAGCTCGGGGCGGGTGGCGAGGTAGCCGAAGACGCGGTCGTACTGGTCGAAGATGTCCAGGTGGCGGCGGGTGGACGTGGTCAGGATCGAGCCCGTGCGGCGCTGGCGGTAGTGCACGCAGACCCGGTCCAGGACGGCGACGGACTCCGCCGCGAGGAGCGCCGGGTAGGTCCAGGGGGTGTCCTCGTAGAAGCCGGGCGGGAAGGAGAGTCCCTCGCGTTCCACGTACTCGCGGCGATAGGTCTTGTTCCAGACCACCATCAGCATGCCGAGGAGGGAGGGGCGGTCGGCGAGGCGGAAGCTGGCCGGGCCGTCCTCGGAGAGGCGGTGGGAGAGGGTGTTGCGGACCAGCTCGCCGGTCCAGAAGGTGCGGGCGTAGTCGTAGACGAGGACGTCCGGGGAGCCGGTGGCCTTCAGTCGGTCGGTGATGGCCTGGAGGGCGCCGGGGGCGAGGGTGTCGTCGCCGTCGAGGAAGAGCACGTAGTCGCCGGTGGTCCGGGACAGGCCCGCGTTGCGGGCCGGCCCGAGGCCCAGGTTGTGCGCCAGGTGCACGGCGGTGACCCGGGGGTCCCGGGCCGCGTAGTCGTCGATGATCGAACCGCAGGCGTCCGGGGAGGCGTCGTCGACCGCGATCAGTTCGAGATCCGGGTACGACTGGGTCAGGACCGAGTCCAGACTCTCCTGGAGGTACGCCTGGACCTTGTACGCGGGCACGATGACGCTGAACCGGGGCACGGCACATCCAGGGGTCGGCGCGGGCATATTGCCCAGGAACCCCCGGCGTGGCGATCGGGTTACGCAGGGTGTGGCATTCGGGTTACGCAGCGTCAACCCGGCATGTCAGCGGCATGATCCAGACGGTGGGTGCAGGGGCGTACGGGGCTACTTGACCGCTCCCGCCATCACCCCCGAGGTGAACTGCCGCTGGAAGGCGAAGAAGACGACGAGCGGCACCACCATCGACAGGAACGCGCCGGGCGCGAGCACGTCGATGTTGTTGCCGAACTGCCGGACCTGCTGCTGGAGGGCGACCGTGACCGGCGGGTGCTTGGAGTCCGCGAAGACCAGCGCGACCAGCATGTCGTTCCACACCCACAGGAACTGGAAGATGCCGAGCGAGGCGATCGCCGGACCGCCCAGCGGCAGCACCACCCGTGCGAACAGGCGCAGTTCGCCCGCTCCGTCGAGCCGGGCCGCCTCCAGCAGCTCGCGCGGGATCTCCGCGAAGAAGTTGCGCAGCAGGAACACGGCGAACGGCAGCCCGAAGGCGGTGTGGAACAGCACCACCCCGGCGGTGGTCTCGAACAGCCCGATGGAGCCGAAGAGTTCGGAGACCGGGATCAGCGCCACCTGGACGGGTACGACGAGCAGCCCGACCACGAGCAGGAACAGCCAGTCCCGGCCGGGGAACTCCAGCCAGGCGAAGGCGTATCCGGCGAGCGCGCCCAGCGTCAGGACCAGCAGGGTCGCGGGCACCGCGATGGACGCCGTGCTGAGCAGGGAGCCGGTGATGGTCTCGTTGGCCAGCAGCCGCTCGTAGTTCCCGGCCGTCAGCCGGGAGGGCGCGGTCAGCGCCTGCCACCAGCCGCCGCGGTTCAGCTCGGTGGGGGAGAGGAAGGAGGAGATCAGCAGGCCGAGGGTGGGCAGCAGCCAGAACAGGGCCGTCAGGACGAGGAAGACGCGCAGCGCGCCGCCGGCCGCGCGGGCCGCGACGCTGGACGTGGTGTTGGGCCGGCTTCGGCTTCGGCGAGTGCTCATCGGCGGGCCTCCCGGCGGATCCGGTGGATGTTGTAGGCCATGACGGGAAGCACCAGCACCAGCAGCAGGACCGCGATCGCGGAACCGAGCCCGGGATCCGCGTCGGTGCCGAAGGAGGTCCGGTAGAGCTGGAGCGCGAGGACGTTGGCATCGTCCTGCACCGCGCCCGGCGCGATCACGAACACCAGGTCGAAGACCTTCATGACGTTGATGACGAGGGTGACGAGGACCACCGCCAGGACGGGCCCCAGCAGCGGCACGGTGATCCGCCGGAACACCTGCCACTCGCTCGCCCCGTCCACCCGCGCCGCCTCCAGCAGCTCGCGCGGCAGGGCGGCCAGCCCCGCACCGATCAGCACCATCGCGAACCCGGCCCACATCCACACGTAGGCCCCGATGACCGCCGGGGTCACCAGCGTCGGGCCGAGCCACTCCACGCCCCCGTACGCCTCCCGGAAGTTCGAGGCGGGCAGCCGCAGCAGCGCCCCGTCGGCCCGCGCGGACAGGGTGAAGGTGCCGTCGGCGCGGGCCGTCGCCGTATCGACCACCCGGCCGTCCTTGACCGCCTCGATCCGCAGCCCGGCGAGCGCGGACTCGGTGGGGTCGACCGTGTTCACCGTCCCGCCGCCGCCCCGGGTGAAGTCCTGCCAGGCGGTGCCGGTGACCTTCCCGGGCTCGGCGGCGGGCGCCTTGGCCTGGCCCGCGCCCTTGGGCAGGGCCTCCGGGGCGATCCCGACCAGCGGGAGCAGTACGGGCACGCCCGCCCGTACCGGATCGCGGGTCACGTACGCGCCCCCGTCCGCCGGGAGCAGCGGGGAGTCCCGGCCGGGGCGGGCCTTGGGGAAGGCGGAGGACTCGGCGAAGGTGTCGTGGACGCCGACCCAGACGGCGTTCGCGACGCCCCGGCCGGGGTCGTGGTCGTAGACGAGCCGGAAGATGATGCCCGCCGCGAGCATGGAGATGGCCATCGGCATGAAGACGATCAGCTTGAACGCCGTTCCCCAGCGCACCCGTTCGGTCAGCACCGCGAAGACGAGGCCGAGCGCGGTGGCGGTGACGGGGGCCAGCACCACCCACACCGCCGTGTTCTTCAAGGCGGTGCGGATGGTGGAGTCGTGGAGGATCTCGCGGTAGTTCCCGCCGCCCACGAAGGCGTCGCCGGAGCGGTCGAAGAAGCTGCGGTAGAGCGAGTAGCCGATGGGGTGCACGACGAGCGCGCCGAGCAGGACGAGGGCGGGGAGGAGGAACGCGGCCGCGGTCAGGCGGCGGCGCCTCGCCTCCCCCGCCTTGGTGGGGGTTCCGGAGGAGGCGGAGGTGGAGGAGGAGTTCACGGGGTCAGTTCCCGTAGGCCTTGGCCGCGTCCGCCTCCAGCCTCGCCTGGGTGCCCGCCACGTCCGACGGGTTGGCCAGGAAGTCCTGGAGCGCCTTCCACTCGCCCGCGCCCGGGGTCCCGCCGAAGGCCGCCGGAGCCTGGTCCGACATGTCGAAGCGGAAGTCGTCGCCCGACGCGATCAGGGCCTTGGCGATGCCGCGCTGGATGTCGTTCGGGTAGGCAGCCGGATCGACCGCCCTGTTCGGGGAGACGAAACCGCCTTCGCGGGCCTGGATCTCCGCCGCGTCGGGGGACGCGAGGAAGGTCAGCAGCGCCTGCGCGCCCTTCGACGGCTTGAGTGCGACCGCCACGTCACCGCCCGAGACGACGGGAGCCTTGTCGCCGACCGCCGGGAAGGGGAAGACGAGGGCGTCCTTGCCCACCTTCGCCTCCGTCTGCGCGATGTTCACCGCCACGAAGTCGCCCTCGTAGACCATCGCGGCCGCCGGCCGGTCGCCGCCGGTGAAGGTCTGCGTCACCGACTTCGGGAACTCCGTCGCCAGCGCCCCGCTCTGGCCGCCCGCCAGGAAGTCCTTGCGGCCGAACAGCTCGGCCAGCGAGGTCAGCGCCTGCTGGACGCTGTCGTCCGTCCACTTGATCTCGTGCTTGGCGAGCTGGTCGTACTTCTCCGGGCCGGCCTGGGAGAGGTACACGTTCTCGAACCAGTCGGTCAGGGTCCAGCCGTCGGCGCCGGCCACCGAGACCGCCGGGGTGCCGGACGCGGACAGGGTGTCGGCCGCCGTCAGGAGTTCCTTCCAGGTCTTCGGGGGCTTTACGCCCGCCGCCTCGAAGGCCTTCGCGTTGTACCAGATCAGCGACTTGTTGGCGGCCTTGTAGTACACGCCGTACTGGGTTCCGTCGACCGCCCCGAGCTTCTTCCAGCCGTCCGAGTAGTTCTGGTTCAGCTGGGCCCGCGCCTCGGCTCCGACCGGCTGCGCCCACTTGTTCTTGACCGCCGAGACCAGCGCCCCGACCTGCGGGAGCAGCGCCACGTCCGGCGGAGAGCCGCCCGCGATCTTCGTACCGAGGAAGGTGACGATCGGGTCCTGCGCCGGTACGAAGGTGACGGTGGCGCCGGTCCGCCGCTCGAACTCCTTGAGCACCTTGACGAAGTTCGCCTGTTCCGGGCCCGTCCACACGGCCGCGACCTCCAGCTTTTCGCCGGGCAGCATGGGTAATTCGACCCGGGGCCGGTTGGCGGTCCCGACGACCGGGCCCGGACCGTGGCTCACATCGCCGCCTCCGCACGCGGTGAGCGCGAGCGCTCCCGAGGCGACCAGGGCCGCGGCCATGGCCGGGCCTCTCGTACGGGGCCTCGTGCGGATCCTCGTACCGGTCCTCGTGCGGGTCTTCGTGCGGCTCGTTCCGTGCTCGTGCATGGCTCTGCCCCCGATGCCGGTGGTGTGTTCCGGCTCACAGGTCTACGCCGACCCGCGCACCCCCGCAATACCGCGTGACCCGGCTCAAGGCGCGGGCGGGAACAGCACCGGTATCGCCGAGACCAGGTGCGAGGCCCGGTCCAGGGCGCTGGCCAGCAGCGCGAGGTCGGTCGGGCCGTTGCCCAGCTCGCGGACCGGGCGGCGGGTAGGTGGATCGCCCATCCGCTCCCACTCCACCGGGACCACGGTCGGACGCTGCGTCGCCGTCCGGGGGATCCGGCCGGTGACCCGGCCGCCCTGGAACGGGACGGCGCGGCCGTCGGCGTACCGGAGCAGGCCGCGTCCGGGGCCCGGCTGGTCGGGGGCGTCGAGCTCGACGCGCAAGGTGGCGAGCCGGGCCAGTTCGGTGTCGGCGGTCCGGTCCGGGCGGGCGCTGGTGGCCACCAGGTGCACCCCGAGCCGGGCGCCCTCGCGGGCCACCGCCTCCAGCGCGCGGACCACCGAACCGGCGGCGGGCCGGCCCGTACTGCCCAGGCCCGGTGCGACCAGCGCGTCGAAGTCGTCCACCAGCACGACCAGACGAGGCAGCGGGCTCGGTCCGGCGGCCGGGTCGGTGCGGGTGGCGGAGGAACGCAGCCGCAGGGTGCCGGAGCGCTGGGGTTCCAGATCGCCGCGCAGTTCGCCGGGGGTGGGCTGGCGGGGCGAGACCATCCGGTCGGAGACCTCGCGCAGCGCGTGCCACTCGGCGAACGGCGCCCCCTCCAGGAGCTCCGCCCGCCGCTTGAGCTCGGCGCCCAGCGCCTGCGCGAACTCCCGCATGCGCAGCGGGTCGGAGGCGACGAGGTGGGCCGAGACGTGCGGCAGCTCGGTACAGGGCAGCAGGCCGTCGCCGCGCTCGCCGCCGGCTCCGTCGAGCAGGACCAGGCCGAGCCGGTCGGGCCGGGCGGCTGCCGACAGGGAGGCGGCCACGGAACGCAGCAGTTCGGTACGGCCGCTGCCGGCGGGCCCCTCGATCAGCAGGTGCGGGCCGTCGGTGACGAGTTCGGCGCCGACGGGTCCGCGCCGGCCGGTGCCGAGCACGATCTCGGCGAGGCCGCCGACGCGCTGGCCCTGGTCGGTGGCGGCGGCCCAACGGGCCATCAGGGACGCCGGGGTGGCCCTCGCCAGCCCCAGCTCGTCGAGCAGCCGGGAGGTCTGGGGGAGGGTGGCGGCGGCGGGCCGGTAGCCCTCCGCGGCGGGGGAGTCGGCCTTCAGCGGGGCCAGGGCGCGGGCGAACCGCTCCGCCCAGGCCACCGAGACGGCGTCGGCCGTGGCCGTCTCGCCGGGCGGCACCGGCTTGCCGTGGGAGACCGCGAAGGTCCGTACCGCCGTGGCCACGTCGCCGCTGAGCAGGGCGACGGCGGCGCAGTCCCGGAAGGCGGGGGCGGCGGCGCAGGCGGCCTCGTAGGTCTCGACGACGGGGGAGGCGGGGGTCGCGGCCGGGGACTCGGCGAGCGCCAGCACGTGGATCCCGGCGGCCGGCCCGTGCGAGGCGAGCCGCCCGGTGACGTCCCGCAGGGCGCCGGCACCCGGGTCCCCGTCGAGGACGAGGAGGGTGTAGGGGCCCCGGTAGTCGTACGAGGCCTCGCGCACCGCCTCCGGAGAGGCGGCGGCCCAGTGCACGCCGAGGGGACCGTCGTCGAGGCGGCGGGTCAGCTCACCGGCGCGGGCGGCCGCCTGGTCGCGGTCGTACGCGAGCAGCAGCCGGCAGTCCTGCCCGTGCGCGGGCCGTACGTGGGGCAGCCAGCCGAGCCAGCCCCAGTCGCGGCGGCGTTCGGCGAGCGGGCGGGCGCGGTCGGCGCAGACCAGCACGATCTCCAGCCGCTGGCCGGGCGCGTGCAGGGCGGCGAGCTGGGCGATCACGGACCGGGCCACACCGGTCAGGCGGGCCCGGGGCCCGGCGATGCCGAGCGCGCCGGTCTCCAGGAGCGAGACCTCGCTGCCGACGCCGAGCGTGACGTCGAGTCCGGCGGGCCCGGACCACAGCCGCGGGGCCGGACCGAGGGCGGCGAGCAGCAGCGCGGCGGGGTCGTCGGCGCCGGGCCGCGCACCAGTGACCCCGGCCGCGGCGGCCTCGGCCACGGCCTCGCCCCCACCGCCGAGCACCTCGGCGGCCTCCTCCCCGCGCACCCACTTCCGAGCCCAAGCCCCGAGCCCCCGCCGAGCGGCCCGCCGGGGTGCGGGGGCGGATGCTTCGCTCCGCCCGACTCCGGAGCCCGGCCCGTGGCCCGGCCCGGCCCCGTCGCCCTGCGGGCCCTGCCCGTCGGGGCGGCCGGTCCCGGAGCCTTGCCTGTTGCCTTGCGCGGCCGGGGAGCCTTGGCCGTCGGCCCTCCCGGTTCCGGGGCCCTGGCCCTGCTGGCCCCGCCCATCGGGGCGGCCGGTGCCCGGGCCCTGGGGGCCGTTGCCGGGTTCGGGCGCGCTGCCCCGGACGCCGCCGGTCGCTGCGCGGGCCGCCGCGCCGGAGGGGGTGCCCCAGCCGGCTTCGCCGTACTGCTCCACACCGGCGCCGGGCGCTCCCGCGCCGGAGGCACCGTCCCAGCCGTGCTGCTCGGTGCCGGCGGTGCCGGCTGCGCTCTGCTGCCGTGCGCCCGGGATGCCGTCACCGGGTGCGGAGGCCCGGCCGCGGCCGGAGGTGCCGGAGTCGTGGCCCGTTCCGGGCACGCCCCAGTTCGCGCCGGAGGTGTCGGAGCCGTCCCACCCGGCCGCGCCGTGCTGCTCCAGGCCCGGGGCGCCGGATCCGGGCCGGGCGGCCCGGCCCGGGGTACCGGGGCTGTGGCCCGTCCCGTAGGTGTCCCAGCCCGCGCCGGAGGCGCCGGAGCCGTCCCGGCTCGCGCCGGACGCACCGGGGTCGGGGGCGGAGCCCCCGTTTCGGGAAGGGGCGGGGTGGGGGAACCGTCCCCCCGGTCCCCCGCCGGGCCCCCGTGCTCCGCCGAGGGAACCCCCAGGGCCCTGGCCCGCGCCGGATCCCGCGCCAGCGGCGGATCCCGATCGCGTGCCCGGCGTAGACCCCCAGGCTCCGCCGGAGGTGCCCCCGGCGGGGACGGGCCCCGGGGAGCCGCCGGGGGCGGGAGTCGGCGGGGTCGGCAGGGTGAGGGAGAGGTGGCCCTCCAGGTCGGGGGTGAGGGGGAGCGGCGGGGGCGTCGGGCCCAGCGCCAGGCGGAGCGTGGATTCGCCGACGCGCAGCAGCGCCCCCGGCGCCAGCGCCGCGGGCTCCGCCCCGACCACCGCCCCGTCGAGCGTGGTGCCGTTCGTCGAGCCGAGGTCGGCCACGGCCACCCGCCCGTCCGGGAGCACGGTGACGGTGCAGTGCAGCCGCGAGACGTCGGGATCGTCCAGCGGGACGTCCGCGTCGGCCGAGCGCCCGATCCGGATCGCCCCCGGGTGCAGCAGGTGCACCCCGCCCGCGTCGGGACCGGCCACCACGTGGAGCTGGGGGCCGTCCCCGGTCTCGGCGTCGGCCAGGACGTCGGGGCCGGGCACGTGCAGGGAGAGGACCGCCCCGTCCACGAGCGGCGGCTCGCCGAGTACGCAGCGCCCGGGATCGAGCCGCTCCGTACCGGCGTAGAGCACGACCGTGCCCCCGGTGTCGGGCCCGCCGACGGTGGCCGCGAGCCCGGAGGCCACCGCGGACAGCGCGGTGCCGGGCGGCGCGGTGACGAGCACGTCACAGCTCGCCGGTCCGGCGCCGCCGGTGGAAGAGGAGGAGGCGTGGGCGGTCGTGGCCTGGTGGTGGCCGCTGCGCGACCCCGACCCAAGGACGGTCAGCCGGATCTGCATCGCTGTCAGCGGTCCCTTCTGCGCGGTGCGCGGTGTTAGCGCCCGGCAGGGATCCACGGGGCACGGCATGGAATGCGATGCATGCCGTGCGTGCCCGACCGCCCCCACCCGGCACGGACGCGTCGTCCGGTCAGGTCTGCCCGGAGCGGCGGGGCTCCCGTCCCGGCCGTTCCGTACGGGTGCATCCTCGCACCTGTCGTACACAACACGCCCGTCACCCACCGACAAGTGATCTTGATCGGTCGCGTACCGACACCGGACCTGTGGCCGGGCCGATCGGATATGGACATCGAGGCACGGAAAATCGCCCCCGGCATACGCCGCAAACATCACCCTTCGTGCATATGTGCGGCAACCAACCCTCCGCACCCCGCGTCTTCCCACGGGACACCCCCTAGAGTGGGCCGGAAAACGCATCGCCGGACCGGCGAGATCGACGACGAGATCGACGACGAACAAGACGACGAACAAGGAGCGCGCGACGTGCGGCCAGTCGGCAGCAAGTACCTCCTCGTGGAGCCGCTCGGGCGGGGCGCCACGGGCACCGTCTGGCGCGCCAGCCAGCGGGAGGCGGCCGGTGCCGAGGCGGCCGTCGCCGGCCACGCCGGCGAGACCGTGGCCATCAAGGTCCTCAAGGAGGAGCTGGCCCAGGACTCCGACATCGTCATGCGCTTCCTGCGCGAGCGCTCCGTCCTGCTGCGCCTGACCCACCCCAACATCGTCCGCACCCGCGACCTCGTCGTCGAAGGCGATCTCCTCGCACTCGTCATGGACCTCATCGAGGGTCCCGACCTGCACAGGTACCTCCGCGAGAACGGCCCCTTCACCCCGGTCGCCGCGAGCCTGCTGACCGCCCAGATCGCGGACGCGCTCGCCGCCAGCCACGCCGACGGCGTGGTCCACCGCGACCTGAAGCCCGCCAACGTCCTGCTCGACGAGCGCGACGGCCAGATGAAGCCGATGCTCACCGACTTCGGCATCGCGCGCCTGGCCGACTCCCCGGGGCTGACCCGCACCCACGAGTTCGTCGGGACCCCCGCCTACGTCGCCCCCGAGTCCGCCGAGGGCCGCCCGCAGACCTCCGCCGTCGACATCTACGGCGCCGGCATCCTGCTCTACGAGCTCCTCACCGGCCGCCCGCCCTTCGCGGGCGGCACCGCGCTGGAGGTCCTGCACCGCCACCTCAGCGAGGACCCGCAGCGCCCGGCGAACGTGCCCGAGCCGCTGTGGACGGTCATCGAACGCTGCCTGCGCAAGGAGCCCTACGAGCGCCCGAGCGCGGAGAGCCTGGCGCGCGGCCTGCGCGTCGTGGCCTCCGGTATCGGCGTGCACTCCACGGCGGCCGAGGTCGAGGCCGCGCTCGGCGTCGGCGCGCTGCTCGCCCCGGACACCTCGCCCGCGCCGGTCCCCGCGACCCCGGGTGCCCACGGGCCCTCGGACGCGACGCAGGTGCTGCCCGGAGGCGCCGGGGTCTCCCCGATGGGGGCGTACGACCCCAACGCCATGACCAGCGTGATGCCGCCGGTCGGCGCGGCCGACGCCACGTCGGTGCTGCCCAGCACGGGCGGCCAGGGCGGTCCGGGCGGCCAGGGCGGCGCGGATCCGACCTCGGTGATGCCGCCCGTGCAGCAGCCGGACCAGCCGCACCCGTGGCAGTCGCAGATGCGGGCGGCCCGCGACCGCAACGAGCAGACGCAGATGCAGTACCTCGACCCGAGCGAGGACCCGCTGCGCCGCCGGCCGCAGCGGCAGGCGCCCCCGCCGCCGCAGCAGCAGCCGTCCCAGTACCGCCAGCCGCAGCAGCCCCCGCAGCAGCAGCCGTACCGGCAGGGTCCGCCGCCGCGGCAACAGCAGCAGCAGAGGCCTCCGCAGCACCAGCAGCAGTACCCGCAGCAGCAGTACGCGCCGCAGCCCCCGCCGCAGCACTACCAGCCGCAGCAACAGCACCCCCAGCAGTACCAGCAGCCGCAGCAGCCCCAGTACCGCCAGCCCCAGCAGCAGCCCCCGCAGGGCCCGCCGCCGCGGCAGCGGCCGGCCGAGCGGGAACCCGCCGAGCCGCGCCGCCGCAGCGCGAACCCGGTGAAGATTCCCGGTCTGGGCTGCCTGAAGGGCTGCTTGGTGCTCATCCTGGTGTTCTTCGTCGCCGGCTGGCTGGTTTGGGAGCTGACCCCGCTTCAGGAGTGGGTCGGCACCGGCAAGGGCTGGTGGGACCAGGTGTGGACCTGGGGCTCGGACGTCGTGGACTGGGTGAGCACGATCGGCGACGCCACGGGAGGCGGCTCGGCCCCCTGATCCGGAACCGGAGCCCGATCCGGAGCCACAACCGGAACTGGAATCGGCCCGGTATTGGCGCGAAACGGTCCCTGAATCAGGCCCCATAGTGCCGACCTTATGGATTTGTCGACTTCTGGGACGTGATTTCGCCCGCAGAAGTGAAGGTCGCCGCGATCCGTGGACTCCAACCCCCACCCGGCCGCGTAGCTTTGGTGCGGTACGCCAGCCGCTGAGGGAGCAGTCGTGGCACGGAAGATCGGCAGCCGGTACACCGCGCACCAGATCCTTGGGCGCGGCAGCGCGGGCACGGTATGGCTGGGCGAGGGGCCTGACGGCCCCGTCGCCGTCAAACTGCTGCGCGAGGACCTCGCCTCGGACCAGGAACTGGTCGGACGGTTCGTCCAGGAGCGCAGCGCGCTGCTCGGGCTGGAGCACCCGCACGTCGTCTGCGTCCGCGACCTCGTCGTGGACGGCAACGACCTCGCCCTCGTCATGGACCTCGTACGCGGTACGGACCTGCGCACGCGCCTCGACCGCGAGCGGCGCCTCGCCCCCGAGGCGGCCGTCGCGATCGTCGCGGACGTCGCGGACGCGCTGGCGGCCGCGCACGCGGCCGGGGTCGTGCACCGGGACGTCAAACCGGAGAACGTGCTCCTCGACATGCAGGGCCCGCTCGGGCCGGGCGGCGCGCATCCGGCGCTGCTCACCGACTTCGGGGTGGCCAAGCTCATCGACTCGCCGAGGCGGGCCTCCGGCGGACGGGTTCCGTCCCCGACCACCCGGATCATCGGGACTCCGGACTATCTGGCGCCCGAGATAGTGGAGGGCCTGCCCCCGCGCGCCGCGGTGGACATCTACGCCCTCGCCACCGTTCTGTACGAGCTGCTGGCGGGTTTCACCCCGTTCGGCGGCGGGCATCCCGGGGCGGTCCTACGCCGCCACGTGACCGAGACCGTCGTCCCGCTGCCCGGGATCCCCGACGAGCTGTGGCAGCTGATCGTCCAGTGCCTGGCGAAGGCCCCCGCTTCGCGGCTGCGCGCCTCGGAGCTCTCCCTGAGGCTGCGGGACCTCCAGCCGCTGCTGGCGGGGATGCCGCCGCTGGACGTGGACGAGCCGGACGAGCCGGAACAGGCGGACGCACCGGAACCGGAAGCCGTGGTGACGGACCCGGTCCGGCGCCGTGGCGTCGTCCCGCTGGTCCCGGGCTCCGGATCCTCCACGGACTCCAACCGCGACACCCACACCTCGATGCGGGTGCCGGGGCCGGACGAGCTGGCGGGCGGCGCGCTGGGCACCGCCCGGGTCCCGCGCCCCGCGGGCGGCCACCGGCCGGGCTCCGCGCGGCACCGGGCGGAGACGGCCCGCAAGCGGCGGCTGGCGCTGTCCGCCGCCGCGGTTGCGCTGGCCGCTGCGGTGGGGGTCGGCAGCTGGCTGGCCGCCTCCTCGGACTCGGCGCCGCCGCCGCGGGACAGCAAGCAGTCCGGCTCGACGGCCCCGTAGCGCCCGGGCGGTGGCTACGCGCCGACCAGTTCCGGGTGCCAGCGTCGCGCCACCGACGGGTGGGCGCGGACCCAGCCCTTGAGCTCGTTGCGGCCGTACTCCGCGTGCAGCGGGTTCGACGCGTCGTGCGCGAGCCCCGGGGCCGAGCGGAGGTAGTCGCCCGGGACCGTCTCGATCACGGCGTCCAGGCGCGGGTTGTAGAAGAACGGCACCGAGTACCGCTCCACCCCGCCGGCCGGGCTGACCACCCGGTGGTCCGTGGCCGTCAGGTACCCCTCCGTCGCGATCTCCAGCAGCTCGCCGAGGTTGACCACGAACGCCCCCGGCAGCGGGGGAACGTCCAGGAAGCCCCCGTCCCGGACCACCTGCAGCCCGCCCACCGAGTCCTGGAGCAGCAGGGTCAGGAATCCGTAGTCCTTGTGGGCCCCGACCCCCTGGTCCGCGCCCGAGGGGGCCGATCCCGGGTAGCGGATCAGCTTCGTGTGCAGGTGGGGGCGGTCCGCGAAGGCGGAGTCGAAGAAGTCGGAGGGGGCGCCGATCGAGGCCAGCAGCTCCTGGAGCAGGCGGTGGGCGACCGCCGCCAGCCGGGACTGCCACCCCAGCACCACGTCCCGTAGCTCCGGAAGCGCCCGGGGCCACTGGTTGGGGCCCTCCAGCCACAGGTACGCCGGGTCGTCCGGTCCCACCACCGGCGCGGGCCGCTCCGCGCCCACGTCCAGTTGGTCCCGCCAGTCGGAGGCGCCGCCGGTCAGCTCGTGCCCGATGCGGGTGTAGCCGCGGAAGTGCGGGGAGTTCAGATTGCTCACGGCCAGCCGGTCGGCCTCCGGGAGCGCGAAGAAGGCCCTGGTCAGCTCCAGTACGCGGGAGGTTTCGGCGGCGGTGACGCCGTGCCCGGTGAGGTGCAGGAATCCGCTGTCGCGGGCGGCGGCGTGCAGCTCCTTGCGGAAGGAGTCGCGGAGGGCCGGATCATCGGCCCGGGAGAGGTCCAGGACCGGGAGAGAGTCGGAAGAGTGCGCGGACGGCATGACGGCTCCGTTTCGGATGTCACGGGGTCCTGTCCCCAAGGATGGCGGGGGCCGTGGCAGGGGAGGGGCCGCCGGCAGGGGTTGGCGCCGGGACCGCGAGGCCACGTACAGGACCAAGTCGGATCGGGGTGGATCAGGCTTGGTGCGGGTCCGGCGGCGGACAGCTCGTCGTCGTGACGCGCATGTGGTCCACATGGCGGCGCTTGATGAGGACGAGGACAGTCATACGGTGAGCGTACGCCCGTACGATCCGCCGCCAATACGGGTGATCCGGCCTGGCCGGAGAGGCGCCTCCCGGGACCGGCTACGCTGGACCCGTGGCAGTCGTCGATGTTTCCGAAGAGCTGAAGTCCCTCTCCTCGACCATGGGGTCGATCGAGGCCGTCCTGGACCTCGACAAGCTGAGGGCAGATATCGCCGTGCTTGAGGAGCAGGCCGCCGCGCCGTCCCTGTGGGACGACCCGGACGCCGCCCAGAAGATCACGAGCAAGCTTTCGCACCTCCAGGCCGAGGTCCGCAAGACCGAGAGCCTGCGCGGGCGCATCGACGACCTCGCGGTGCTCTTCGAGCTCGCCGTGGAGATGGACGACGCGGACACCCTCGCGGAGGCGGAGACCGAGCTGGTCTCCGTGCGCAAGGCGCTGGACGAGATGGAGGTCCGCACCCTGCTCTCCGGCGAGTACGCCGAGCGCGAGGCGCTGGTCAACATCCGTGCCGAGGCCGGCGGCGTGGACGCCTCCGACTTCGCCGAGCGCCTGCAGCGCATGTACCTGCGCTGGGCCGAGCGCCACGGCTACCCGACCGAGATCTACGAGACCTCGTACGCGGAAGAGGCCGGCATCAAGTCGACCACCTTCGTGGTCAAGGCCCCGTACGCCTACGGCACGCTCTCGGTCGAGCAGGGCACCCACCGCCTTGTCCGGATCTCGCCCTTCGACAACCAGGGGCGCCGCCAGACCTCCTTCGCGGGCGTCGAGGTGCTGCCGGTCGTCGAGACCAGCGACCACGTCGAGATCGACGAGGCCGAGCTGCGCGTGGACGTCTACCGCGCCTCGGGCCCCGGCGGCCAGGGCGTCAACACGACCGACTCGGCGGTGCGCATCACGCACCTCCCGACCGGCATCGTGGTCTCCTGCCAGAACGAGCGCTCGCAGATCCAGAACAAGGCGAGCGCGATGAACGTCCTCCAGGCCAAGCTGCTGGAGCGGCGCCGCCAGGAGGAGAAGGACAAGATGGACGCCCTCAAGGACGGCGGAAGCTCCTGGGGCAACCAGATGCGGTCCTATGTCCTGCACCCGTACCAGATGGTCAAGGACCTCCGGACGGAGTTCGAGGTCGGCAACCCGCAGGCGGTGCTCGACGGCGAGATCGACGGCTTCCTGGAGGCCGGTATCCGCTGGCGCAAGCAGCAGGAGCAGACCGCGTAAGCACGGCACGTAAGGGAAGGGCCCGGACGCCTCTCAGGTGTCCGGGCCCTTCGCTGTCGCGTCTGATCGGTACGTGGCGGCTGAGGAGCTACGCCGTGTGCTGGGCCACCAGTGCGAGCGCGGCCACCAGGATCACGAGCAGCGCGATGAGCGCCATCGGGTTCAGGCCGCCGGAAAAGGGGCCCTCCTGCTGGAGGCGCTGGCGGTTCGCCCGGCATACCGGGCAGCGGCCCTGGTCCACGGGTGCGGCGCAGTTCGCGCACACGAGCCGGTCATATGTCATGCGCTCCTCCTCTCGTCCCCTCGGGTACAACGGCAGCGGGAACGACTCCGTTCCCCTACCACTGTGCCAGCTCCGGAGACATTAGGCGCGGCCCGTCCGGGCAATCACGGTCGCGCACGCCGGGGACCAGGGGATATATCGGGCAACTCCGGACGCCGGGTCCACACCTCGCGCCCGTTCGCGTATGGTCACGCACACCTACTCCCGGCGACCGTGGTGCACCCGTGATCCGATTCGACAACGTCTCCAAGTCCTACCCGAAGCAGAGCCGTCCCGCACTCAGAGATGTCTCCCTGGACATCGCGAAGGGCGAGTTCGTCTTCCTGGTCGGTTCCTCCGGCTCCGGCAAGTCCACCTTCATGCGGCTCATCCTGCGTGAGGAGCGGGCGAGCCAAGGCCAGGTGCACGTCCTGGGCAAGGACCTCGCCAGGCTCTCCAACTGGAAGGTTCCGCACATGCGGCGCCAGTTGGGGACCGTGTTCCAGGACTTCCGGCTCCTGCCCAACAAGTCGGTGGCCGACAACGTGGCCTTCGCCCAGGAGGTCATCGGCAGACCGCGCGGCGAGATCAAGAAGGCCGTCCCGCAGGTCCTCGAACTCGTCGGCCTCGGCGGCAAGGAGGACCGGATGCCCGGCGAGCTCTCCGGTGGTGAGCAGCAGCGCGTGGCCATCGCCCGCGCCTTCGTCAACCGCCCGGCCCTGCTGATCGCGGACGAGCCCACCGGCAACCTGGACCCCCAGACCTCCGTCGGGATCATGAAGCTGCTGGACCGGATCAACCGGACCGGCACCACCGTGATCATGGCGACCCACGACCAGCAGATCGTCGACCAGATGCGCAAGCGCGTCATCGAACTCGAGCAGGGCCGTCTCGTCCGCGACCAGTCGCGCGGCGTCTACGGCTACCAGCACTGAAAGGCTCCTGAGACGCGATGCGCGCCCAGTTCGTCATGTCGGAGATCGGGGTCGGTCTCCGCCGCAATCTGACCATGACCTTCGCGGTCATCATTTCCGTATCCCTGTCGCTGGCCCTGTTCGGCGGCTCACTGCTCATGCGCGACCAGGTGAGCAAGATGAAGGGCTACTGGTACGACAAGGCCAACGTCACGGTCTACCTCTGCAACAAGAACGACGCGGAGGGCGCCGGCGGGGTCTGCGGGAAGGGGGCGGTCACCCCCGAGCAGAAGCAGGCCATCCAGACCGAGCTCGAAAAGATGGAACTGGTCGACAAGGTCACGTACGAGTCCGCCGACGAGGCCTTCAAGCACTACCAGGAGCAGTACGGGCACACCGCCCTGGCCGCTTCCATCACCCCGGACCAGATGCAGGAATCCCTCCGGGTGAAGCTCAAGGACCCGGAGAAGTACAAGGTCATCACCACCTCGTTCTCCGGCCGGGACGGGGTCCAGTCGGTCGAGGACCAGCGCAGCCTGCTGGACAGCCTCTTCAAGCTGCTCGGCGCACTCAACGTGGCCGCCCTCGGGATCATGCTGATCATGCTGATCGTGGCGCTGCTGCTGATCGTCAACACCGTGCGCGTCTCGGCCTTCAGCCGTCGGCGCGAGACCGGGATCATGCGGCTGGTGGGCGCCTCCAGCTTCTACATCCAGGTGCCGTTCATCATGGAGGCCGCCTTCGCCGGCCTCATCGGGGCCCTCATCGCCTGCGGCATGCTCGGCGCCGGCCAGTACTTCGTGATCGACCACGGGTTCGGGCTGCGCGGGAGGATGGAGCTCATCAACTTCATCGGCTGGGACTCGGTCCTGACCAAGCTGCCGCTGGTGCTCGTCATCGGGCTGCTGATGCCCGCACTCGCCGCGTTCATCGCGTTGCGCAAGTACCTGAAGGTGTGACAAGTGCCCCGTGGGCGGTCCGGTCAACGACCCGTACCGCCGCGGGGCTTGTCCTAGACTCGGCGCCATGCCGCGTCTGCCGCGTATCCCCGCCTTCTGTCTCCGGCCCCGCGACCTGCGTCGCGGGGCCGTTTTGACGTTGGCCTTCTGCGCGGCCGTCGGCGCCGGCGCGTGCACGGGCAGCTGGGACCGGGAGGGCGATCGCGGGGATCCCTCCGCGGCCCCGTCCGTCCTGGTGGCCCGTACGGGGCCTGCGGCGCCGCGGCGCCCCGGTGGGCCCGGGGGCTCCGCGGAGCCCCGCGGGACGGCCACCGCCGACCGCGACGCGGTGGCCGGGGCGGCCGCCGAGGCCGTCGCCGAGGGCAAGTCCGCCAAGAAGGCCGCCGAGGACGTGGTCAGCCGCAGCGGGGACCGCTGGGGCATGGTCTACGACCAGAGCGAGTACGAGGCCTTCTCCGACGACCTGGACGGCCACTGGACCGGGGTCGGCCTGTGGGCCGGGCGCCTGCGCGACGGCCGCATCGAGGTGGACCGGGTCCAGCCGGGCGGTCCCGCGGCCCGGGCCGGCCTGCGCGCCGGGGACCGGCTGCTGAGCATCGACGGGCAGGGCGTGACCGGCCTGCGCGTCGCCGAGGTGGTGGCCCTGCTGCGCGGGGCCGTTGGCACCCCGGTCGTCCTGAACCTGACCCGCGGCGGCGTGGACCTCACCGAGACCGTGCGGCGCGAGGAACTGCGCGCCGAGCCGGTGACCGTACGGGAGATCCCCGGCGGGATCACCGTCATCAAGGTGGCCTCCTTCACCCGGGGTTCGGGTGACAGCGTCCGGGCCGCCGTCCGCGCCGCGCCGCCCGGTGGCGGGGTCATGCTGGACCTGCGCGGCAACACGGGCGGTCTGGTCACCGAGGCGGTGACGGCCGCCTCGGCCTTCCTGGACGGCGGGCTCGTGGCCACGTACGACGTGCGCGGCGCCCAGCACGCCCTCTACGCGGCCCCGGGCGGGGACACGGCCCGGCCGCTGGTGGCGCTGATCGACGGCGGCACGATGAGCGCGGCCGAGCTGGTGACCGGCGCCCTCCAGGACCGGGGCCGCGCGGTGGCCGTCGGCACCCGCACCTTCGGCAAGGGCTCGGTGCAGATGCCGACCCGGCTCCCGGACGGTTCGGTGGCGGAGCTGACGGTGGGCACGTACCGCACTCCGGCGGGCCGCAGCCTGGACGGCGGCGGCATCGCCCCGGACCTGGCGGCGGCGGACGGGGTGGAGGACCGGGCCCGGACGGTATTGAGTGGCATCGGTGTGGGTCCGTAGTGCGAAAATGGCCGCACTATGGCTAAGGAAACAGGGCGCAAGCTGATCGCCCAGAACAAGAAGGCGCGGCACGACTACACGATCATCGACACCTACGAGTGCGGTCTCGTGCTCACCGGTACCGAGGTCAAGTCCCTGCGCCAGGGCCGTGCCTCGCTGGTGGACGGCTTCGTGTCGGTGGAGAGCGGCGAAGCCTGGCTCTACAACGTGCACGTGCCGGAGTACAGCCAGGGCACCTGGACCAACCACAGCGCGCGCCGCAAGCGCAAGCTCCTCCTGCACCGCGAGGAGATCGACAAGCTGGACTCGAAGACGGGGGAGACGGGCAACACGATCGTGCCGTTGGCCCTGTACTTCAAGGACGGCCGGGCGAAGATCGAGATCGCGCTCGCGAAGGGCAAGAAGGAGTACGACAAGCGGCAGTCGCTGCGGGAGAAGCAGGACACGCGCGAGACGAACCGGGTGATCTCGGCGGTGAAGCGCAAGGAGCGCGGCCAGCTTTAATCTCCTGGCACAGCGTGGTCCACTTCGCGTAGGATGGCGCTAGCACCACGCGCTTGCGGGTGGTGGCTGCGAGAACAAGGCCTGGCGAGACCGGTACGACCGGTGGAGCCGCCGGACTTTGTTGCCTAACTGAATAGCGTGAAACATGGGGATGATCGGTTTCGACAGCGGATGTCGATGTAGGGGAAGCGAGCCGAGAAAGCGGCAATGATCTCGTTAACCATATGTCGCAAACAATAATCGCCAACTCCAAGAGCGATAACTCCCGCTTCACCCTCGCTGCCTAATAACAGTGAGCTGAAGCCTCTGTGAGGAGCGTCAGCCCGGAAGTGGTCCCGGTCCGGATCCTGGCGTCAACAAGGGATCTAAACCTCTAGCTCCGGTCGCGGGGGCTTGAGGGAAATCAAACAGTGACTGAGCCCGTCGGAGACTTGTCCGTGTGATCTCCGGGGCCGAGAAAAGCGCAGCGGAATGCGCTCGGAGAAGCCCTACTTCTGCACCGTTGGACGCGGGTTCGATTCCCGCCATCTCCACCACCCCATGTGGCCCCTGACCTGCGATTACGTCGCCAGGTCAGGGGCTTTTCGCATGCCCCGACGCGGGAGTCGCGCCGGTCATCCTCCCCATACGGGCGAGGGGGTCCCCGGGGTCCAACGGGCCAGATGCAGGCGTGCGTCCACGCCGAGGACCGCGGTCGCC
Organism: Streptomyces sp. NPDC059443; assembly: GCF_042750105.1. NCBI lineage: Bacteria > Bacillati > Actinomycetota > Actinomycetes > Kitasatosporales > Streptomycetaceae > Streptomyces > Streptomyces sp. NPDC059443. The sequence goes on from NZ_JBHYVM010000027.1 coordinate 20,807, forward strand.
ACGCGGCCGTCCGAGGTCAGTGCCGAAGAGGGCGCGTGTGCCGACAGCGGGCCCGACGCGATCCAAGTGGGCGCCGTTTCCTCCGCGCCTTCCGGGAGCCAGGCGAAACTGATGGTGCCGCCGTCGTTGCGGGCGGCCAGGGCGATCCTGCCGTCGGGGGTCCGGGTTGCGGTGACGGGGCCGGAACCGCCGTGGCCGCCGAGCGCCTGCGGCTCGGCCCGCCAGGGCCCCTCCGGGCTCGGCCGGTGGTAGCACAGGATCCGGCCGGTGCCAGGCTCACGCACGAGCAGCAGGGAGCGTTCCTGATCCACCGCCAGATAGGTGACGGGTCCCGCGGGGGCGGGGAAGGGGAGCGCGTCGCCGCGGTTGAAGGGGGACGGCGCCTTGTCCCGGTTCCAGCGGATGATCTGGTCGGAGCCCGGGGCGTACAACTCGACGGCGCCGTCGGGGGACGTCTCCCAGGCGACGCCTTCCTGGACGGTCCCTCCCAGGTCGCGCCAGGGGCTCCAGGCTCCGGTGGGCTCCTGGCGGCGGTGGCTCAGGCCGTGGCCGAAGTTGCGTACGACGAATTCGAGGCGCCCGCCGGGCAGAGCGGCCGGTTCGGGCTGGCCGACCTCCCTGCGCTTGATCGGGTTGAGGCCCTCGGTGTTGTACGGGTTCCCGAGGTTCTGCCAGCTACCGAAGGGGCCGCCCGGCTCCTCCTGGGAGACGAGCATGACGTCGCGGCGGTGCTCGTAGCGGCCCGCCGCCAGCGACATGTGGACGCCGAACACGTGCAGCAGCCCGTCATCGGTGGCGACGACGTTCAACTGGGGTGAGAACACGCCCCCTTCGGGGGCTCCGGTGCCCAACGGGGCGCGGGTGAGGGCCCCGTCGTGCTCACGCCACTGGACGGGGTTGCCGTTGAGCACGGTGAAGGCCGTGAGAGCGCCGCCGCCGTCCTGCCGCAGCCATGTCGAGGAGTGGGAATAGCGCGCGTACGTGCTCCGGCCGTACGGCTTGCGGTGCGCGCGGTCGCCGAGTTGGAAGTCGCCGGGGTCGATGCCGTGCTGGCGCCGGCGGCCGTCCTTTCCTCCGTAGATGTTGAGGCGACGCGTCTTGTCCTGAAACGTCGGCTCGCTCAGGTTGTCCGGCCAGACCTTGTTGCCGTAACCCCGGTAGCCCTCGACCACGGGTGCGTCCTGCGGCGCCCGGGTGTCGTAGCGACGCAGTGCCTCGAAGGCGAACAGCGCGGCCGCGGTGTGCTCCTGGTGGTCGTGGTAGGTGACCCGGCCGTTGTCGTAAGTGGCGTGGTCCGGGTCCGGGTCGAGCGTGCGCACCACCGTGGGCCGGTGCTCGGCCAGGAGGTCGACCAGGGCGTCCAGGAGCCCCTCCCGGGTGATCGCGTTGTGCACGTCCGGCAACGGCGAACCGTTTGGGCGCCGGGCCCACTGTTCCTCGATCTCTCCCGTCCAAAGGGTGTGCAGGCGCATGGGCGGGGGGCCGCCCGCCATCGCCAGGTTGAAGAAATAGAGAGTGACGAGGGGACCCTCGCCTCCCAAGGTGGCCCGTTCCACCTGGAAACCGCTCGACGTGCGATACGCCTCGCACGTCCAGGGGGCCGTCGCGTCAGCGCGCGCCGCGTCCGCGTACGCCGCGCGCAGACCGCGCTGGCGGGCGGCCACGTACCCCTCGTAATCGACCGCCAGATCGTCACGGCCGTTCTTGCCGAGCGGGGCGTTGCGCCCGTCCGCCTCGCCCGCGACGAGATACACGCTGACCACCTCGGCCCCGGCGGCGACGGCGTGGAAGAGATCGGGCGCCATGAAGAACAGGTCGTCGTCCGGGTGGGCGCAGATCTGCACGTGCGTTCCGACGGAGGAGGCGAAGGGGCCGGTCACCCGGCCTTGCAGAACGGGAGGCCGGCGGCTCTGGATTGCCGCAGCGGGAGAGACGGCGCCCCGAAGTCGCCGGGCGATGGAGCGGACCTTGGTCAGGGGAAGGCTCATGGGATTGCTTTCGTTGATGGTGCGTCACTGCCGGAGTGCTGCGCGCGGGGACGGTGCCCGCGTCAGATCAGAGGGGTCGACGCCTTGGTCAGGAGCGCCGGGGAGGGGGTCCTCGACCCGGACGGCTCGGCACTGGTCGGGCAGGCGCGTGCGACGGTTGCCCGTCCGAAGGCGCCCATGGCTGTCTCGATGGCGTACACGGTGATTCTCCCCAGCCCCGTCGTGGTGGTCGTGACGCCCTGGCGACGCGGTCGGCTGAACCAGCAGGCGGATGCCGACGGTCGGCGCCAGACGGGAATGACGCACCTGGGCCAGGGAATCTGATCTAGGAGATGGAATTGAGGGGCGCTGGGTTCCTCAATATCGTGAAATCTCCGCGACTCCTTGGACGGGCCGTCTTAACGGCGCGGCGTGGCAGGCAGGAACGCGGAGCCGTCGCTCGGGGAACGCATTGCCTTGACGTAAACGGCGGACCGGATTCCGAATTCATTCGAGGTTGTTCGCGGCGCGCTCACGCCGCGGGAGGTACGACACCGGCCCGACGGTGGCCGTCACCTGCGCCGATGAGCAGTGCCAGCAGGGCCGCCGCCGTCGGGAGGGCGTACGGGGCTGTCGGGCCCAGGTGGTCGATGGCGGAGCCGGCGGTCGCGGACCCGGCCGCGATGCCCGCGAAGATCGCGGTGACGGCCAGGGTCATGCCCTCGTTGAGGCGGCCCGGCGGGGTCACCGTGTGGATCCGGGACATCGCGGTGACCATGACCGGGGCCGTGGCCATGCCGGCCAGCAGCAGCGCCAGGGCCAGGAGGAGCACCGAGCCGGTGGCCGCCGCCGCCCAGGGGAGGGTCATGGCCCCGGCCAGGGCGGCCAGGCAGGTGGGGAGTCCGCGCGGGCGGAGGGTTCCGTAGAGCAGGCCGGCCGCGCAGGAGCCCGCCGCCTGGAGGGCGAGGACCGGGCCCGAGAGCGCGCCGAGGCCGTGGGCTCCGAGGTGGGCCACGGAGGTGATCTCCAGGGAGCCGAACATCGCGCCGAGGGCGAGGAAGAGGGGGAGCAGCGGGAGCAGGCCGCGCAGGCGGGCGCCGGAGCGGGACGGCGGGGACGGCGGGGGCTCCGTGCCGCGGTGGGCGGTGAAGACCAGCATTCCGGTGAGGAGCAGCGCGGCGCCCGTGAGCGTGCCCGCTTCGGGGAAGACGGCGGTGCAGAGGAACGCGGCGGCCACCGGGCCGAGCATGTACGCCAGTTCGTCGGCGGCCTGTTCGAAGGACATCGCCGTGTGGTGCGCGGCGGGGTCGCCCCCCAGCAGGTGGGTCCAGCGGGCGCGGGACATGCCGCCGATGTTGGGGGTGGTCGCGGTGGCGGCGTAGGAGGCGAACAGGGTCCAGGCCGGGGCCTGGGTGCGGACGCACGCGATCAGGGAGAGGGATCCGAGGACCGCGATCAGGGTGGCGGGGACGGCGACGCGCGCCTGCCCGTGCCGGTCCACCAACCGGGCCGTCCAGGGCGCCACGACCGCGGTGGCGGCCAGCCCGGCCGCGACCACGGCGCCGGCGAGGGCGTACGAGCCGCGCTGGCCCGCGATCATCATGACGGCGCTGATCCCGAACATGCCCATGGGGAGGCGGGCGATGAGGTTCCCGATGGTGAACCCGCGGGTGCCGGGGAGGGCGAACAGCCGCCGGTACGGGCCGGGGGCCCGGGCCGGGCGGGCCGGGGCCGCCGGGGCGGTGGCGAGGACCAGGGTGGTCCCGGTGACCGTCATCAGCGGGCCGGAGGGGCCGGGGGATCCGGGCGGCGCGGTCGTGGTCGTGGTGGGCATGGCACAAGGCTCGGGGCGCGGGCCGCCGCTGGTCCAACACCTGTTCGGGCTCGATTCACCGGTTCTCGTTGTCAATCGCCGTTAGTCTCCTGGGGTGACGCCCCGAGATCTGGACCCCCGGCTGCTGCGCGGCTTCCTCGCGGTGGCCGAGGAGCTGCACTTCACCCGCGCCGCCGCCCGGCTGTACCTCGCCCAGCAGGCCCTGAGCCGGGACGTGCGCCGCCTCGAACGGGCCCTGGGCTCGCCCCTGTTCGTCCGCACCACCCGCGCCGTCGAGCTGACCGCGGACGGGGAGCGGCTGCTGCCCCTGGCCCGCCGGGTGCTGGCCGCCCACGAGGAGCTGGCCGCCGCCTTCGCCGGGGACGGCGGATCGCGCCCGCTGCTCGTCGACCTCAACACCGACGGCCCCGGCACCGCCCGCACCGTCCTGGACCGGGCCCGCGAACTCGCCCCCGACTGCGAGCTGATGGCCCGTTTCGAATCCGGGCTCACCCACGCCGCCGCCGAGATCGCCGCCGGTCGCCTCGACGTCTCCTTCGGGTACGCCGACGGCCTCGCCCCGGCGCTGCGGGCCCGCCTCGCGCAGCTGCCCGTACGGTACGAGCCGCTCGCGGTGCTGCTGCCCGACTCGCACGCGCTGGCCGCGCTGGAACACGTACCGCTGGAGGCGCTCGCGGGGGAGACCGTGTACGCGGGGGCCGGCAATCCGCGGACCTTGGAGTGGACCGGGCTGGCGCGCGAGCTGTTCGCCGGGCGGGGGATCGAGGCGGCGCCGCCCGCGCCGGTGGCGGTCGGCAAGGACGAGTTCCGCCGGGTCATGGCCAAGACCGGGAACCCGGTCCTGGCCACGGTGGGCTTCGTGGACCTGCCCGGCTGCGTGAAACGGCCGCTGAGCGGCCCGGTGCCGCTGTCGCCGCTGTCGATGGTGTGGCGCGAGGGCTTCGCCCACCCCGGACTGGACGCGCTGCGCGCCGCCGCTGCGGAACTCGCCGCCGGGCAGGGCTGGCTGGAGGTGCCCCCGGACAGCTGGCTGCCCGCGCTCGCGGGCTCGGCGGCGGTCAAGCCCAGGGGTGCGGTGCCGGTCAAGCCCACGGCCGCGCTCACACCGGGCCCCGGCGGCGGGTGAGTGCAAGGTTTCCCGGCGGTCATCCGGCGGGGACCGGGGCCGAAACGAGCCGTTTCTACGGTCGTCACCACGGACGAGATGCGACGTGATCGCAGCAGCTGTGGAGGCGTGTGATGACCAGTACGACCGCTACGACCGCACCGCGCAAGGGGAGCCGCTGGATCGAGCGGTGGGACCCCGAGGACGAGACCTTCTGGAGGGAGACGGGGGAGAAGACCGCCCGGCGCAATCTGGTCTACTCCGTGCTCTCCGAGCACATCGGGTTCTCGATCTGGTCCCTGTGGTCGGTGATGGTCCTCTTCATGGGCCCCAAGTACGGGATCGACCCCGCCGGGAAGTTCTTCCTCATCGCCACCGCCACCTGCGTCGGCGCCCTGGTCCGCATCCCCTACACCTTCGCCGTGGCCCGCTTCGGCGGCCGCAACTGGACGGTGGTCAGCGCGCTGCTGCTGCTCGCGCCCACCGTGGCCGCGTGGGTGGTGATGGAGCCCGGGACCTCGTACGGCACGTTCCTGCTGGTGGCCGCGCTGACCGGGGTCGGCGGCGGCAACTTCGCCTCGTCGATGACGAACATCAACGCCTTCTTCCCGCTGCGCAAGAAGGGCTGGGCGCTCGGCCTCAACGCGGGCGGCGGCAACATCGGCGTCCCCGTGGTCCAGCTCGTCGCGCTGCTGGTCATCGGCACGGCCGGGGCCGGCCACCCCAGGCTGCTGCTCGGCGCCTACATCCCGCTCATCGTGATCGCGGCCGCGCTCGCCGCGCTGCGGATGGACAACCTGGCACCCGTGCGCAACGACACGGGCGCCGTACTGGAGGCGGTCCGCGAACCCCACACCTGGATCATGGCCTTCCTCTACGTCGGCACCTTCGGGTCCTTCATCGGCTACAGCTTCGCCTTCGGACTGGTCCTCCAGACGCAGTTCGGCCGCACCCCGCTCCAGGCGGCCTCGCTCACCTTCATCGGGCCGCTGCTCGGCTCGCTGATCCGGCCCGTCGGCGGGGCCCTCGCCGACCGGTTCGGCGGGGCGCGGATCACCCTTGGGACGTTCGTGGGGATGGCGGCGGCCACCGGAGTGGTGATCCTGGCCTCCGTACGGGAGTCCCTGCCGGTGTTCCTCGTCGGCTTCGTGGCGCTGTTCGTCCTCAGCGGGCTCGGCAACGGCTCCACGTACAAGATGATCCCCGGCATCTTCCAGGTGAAGGCGCTGGTGCGCGGCATGAGCGGCGAGGACGCGGCCGCGTACGGGCGGCGGCTGTCCGGTGCGTCCATGGGACTCATCGGCGCGGTCGGCGCCCTGGGCGGGCTCGGCATCAACCTGGTCTTCCGGGCCGCGTTCCTCGGATCCGGCTCGGGCACGGCGGCCTTCGTGACCTTCCTCGGCTTCTACGCGGTGTGCTGCGCCGTCACCTGGGCGGTATACCTTCGCCGGCCCGCCCGGGTCATGATCCCCGCCCCGGGTGCGGAGGCGAAGCCGCAGCTCACCTCGGTGTAATGGCCGACACATCCTGGTTAACGGCACCGAAATACGCGTGAACCGAGCCTGATACGCCCCCAGGGCAGGCTCGGTTCACGCGAACGCGACACCGGGCCCCGGACCGGGCCCGGCGCCGGCCCGGATGCCGGAACCGACCACTGCGCGAGGCAGGTCACCATGTACGACGACACCCCCACCGGGCCGGTCCCGGCCGCCGGGCCGCTCGCGGGCTTCACCATCGGGGTCACCGCCGCCCGCCGGGCCGACGACCTCATCGCCCTGCTGCGCCGCCGCGGGGCCACGGTGCTGCACGCGCCCGCCCTGCGGATCGTGCCGCTCGCCGACGACACCGAACTGCTGTCCGCGACCAAGGAACTGATCGGCTGCGCACCCGACGTGGTCGTGGCCACCACCGCCATCGGCTTCCGGGGGTGGATCGAGGCCGCCGACGGGTGGGGGCTCGGCGAGGAACTGCTCGGGCGGCTGCGGGAGACCGAGCTGCTGGCGCGCGGGCCGAAGGTCAAGGGCGCGATCCGGGCCGCCGGGCTCGTGGAGACCTGGTCCCCGGGGTCGGAATCGCTCGCCGAGGTCCTCGACCGGCTGCTGTCGGCCGGGGTGGCCGGCCGGCGCATCGCCCTCCAGCTGCACGGGGAGCCGCTGCCCGGGTTCATCGAGGCGCTGCGGGCGGGCGGGGCCGAGGTGGTCGGCGTACCGGTGTACCGCTGGATGCCGCCCGAGGACCTCGGCCCGCTGGACCGGCTGCTCGACGCGGTGGCCGCGGGCGGGGTCGACGCGATCAGCTTCACCTCGGCGCCGGCGGCCGCCTCGATGCTGGCGCGGGCCGGGGAGCGGGGCGTACGGGAACCCGTGCTCGCGGCGCTGACCGGCGGGTCGGTGCTGTCGGCGTGCGTGGGCCCGGTGACGGCCCTGCCGTTGCAGGCGGAAGGGGTGGTCACGGTCCAGCCCGAGAGGTTCCGGCTCGGCCCCCTCGTACAGCTCCTGTGCCAGGAACTCCCGGGCCGGGCGCGGGTACTGCCGGTCGCCGGCCACCGGCTGGAACTGCGCGGCCAGGCGGTCCTCCTGGACTCCGAGCTCCGCCCGGTCCCACCGGCCGGCATGGCCCTGCTGCGGGCCCTGGCCCGCCGCCCGGGCTGGGTGGTGGCCCGCTCCGAACTCCTGCGCACCCTCCCGGGCGCGGGCCGCGACGAACACGCGGTGGAAACGGCGATGGCCCGCCTGCGCGTGGCCCTGGGCGCGCCGAACCTGATCCAGACGGTCGTCAAGCGGGGCTACCGGCTGTCGCTGGACGCGGGCGCCTGCGCGGACTGACCGGCGGCCCACCGGGGGGTGGCAGGGCTCCGCCGGGTCCGTTAGCGTGCCCGGATGATCACTGACGGGGTGGAGATGCGCGAGCTCCGGCCGGCGGACGCCGCCGGGCTCGCCGAGGTGCTGGACCGGAACCGGGCGTACATGGCGCCCTACGAGCCCGATCGGTCCGAGTGGTTCTACACCGAGGCCGGGCAGTCGGCGCGGATCGAGGATCTGCTCGCGGACCGCGACGGCGGACGGTTGCGGCCCTACGTGCTGATCGGGGGCGGGGTGCTGATCGGGGCGATCAACCTCGGCTCCATCGCGCTCGGGCCGCTGTGCAGCGGCGGCGTCGGCTACTGGGTGGACCAGGCCTGGGCGGGCAGGGGCGTGGCCACCGCCGCGCTGGAGGAGGTCTGCCGGATCGCCCGCGAAGAGGTCGGGCTGCACCGGATCGAGGCCGGGACCCGGGTCGGCAACCTGGCCTCGCAGCGGGTGCTGGCGAAGGCGGGCTTCGAACAGTACGGGCTCGCGCGGGGCTACCTGCACGTCGGCGGGGAGTGGCAGGACCACTGCCTCTTCCAGCGACTGCTGCACGACGACCCGCCCGCCGTCTAGTACCGCTGGTACCGCGCTGACGGGCGAACGATGCCTGACGCGGCTCTAGCCCCCCGGCCGGGGGACGGGCACTCTGGGGGCACGCCCCAAGAGTGAGGCGGTGACGGGTATGTGGTTCGACTCCGGGCGGATCTGCCTGGACCTGGTGGCCACCTCCGGCTCCCGCCGGGACGGCGGGGGTGCGGAGGGGATCCGGGACGGGGACGAGCTGCGGCTGTGGCTCGCCGGAGCCGGGCTGGTGCCCGACCGGACCCCGCTCGCCCGGGTGGGAGCCGACTGGGTACAGGCCTTCCGGGTGCTGCGCGCAGACGTCGAAGGCCTCGTACGGGCCGAGCTGGCCGGGGCGCCGCCGCCCGGGGCCGCGCTGGCCCGGGTCAACGCGGCGGCCGCCGGTCCACCCCCGGGACTGTGTGCCGTACAGGACCAAGAAGGGCACCTCGTCCGGGAGTTGTGCGGCGGGGTCGAATGCGCCGGACTGCTCGCCGCCGTGGCCCGGGACGCCGTGGAACTGCTCACCGACCCCGGGGACCGGGCGCTGCTGCGGGCCTGCGAGGGGGACGGGTGCGCCCGGGTCTACCTCGACACCTCCCGCGGACACCGGCGCCGCTGGTGCTCCAGCGAGCTGTGCGGCAACCGCGAGCGCGTGGCCCGCCACCGGCGCCGCGTGCTCGAAGCCCGGCCAGGATGACCCCCGGCGGGAGCCGCCCGGAGCGGCCCGCCGGGCCCCGCCGGACGTGATCTTCGTCTTGATCCGCGAGCCGTCCCGGAACGGGCGTGCGCGCGGGGGCCCCTTCGCGTACGGTTGACGGTCGCCCATGCACGACCGAAAGGGGCCTTGGTGGCCGCGCAGAATGCCGCTGTCGACAGCACGGCGGATTCCGTCCGCGATCGGGAGATCGCGGTCGAGCAGACGCATCTCGATCACGTGTACCGACGCCTTGAGGAGAAGATCCACGAGGCGGAGTTCCTGATGAACGACGCCGCCAAGCGTGGCCAGGTCGGCACGCCCGGCGCCCTCGCCGAGCGGGACGCACAGGTCTTCCGCGCCGGGATCCACCTCAACCGTCTCAACAACGAGTTCGAGGACTTCCTGTTCGGCCGGATCGACCTGGTCCTCGGCAAGGACGGGGAGCGCGGCCCGGACGGCGCGTTCACCTCCGTCGACCCCGCCGACGACGCGATCCGTGCCGATCTCACGGCGGATATCGCCGAGACGCTCCACATCGGCCGCATCGGGGTCCTCGACTCCGACTACGCGCCGCTCGTCATCGACTGGCGGGCCCCCGCGGCCGCGCCGTTCTACCGCTCCACGCCCAAGGAGCCGGGCCGCGTCGTACGCCGGCGCGTGATCCGTTCCAAGGGGCGCAAGGTGCTCGGCGTCGAGGACGACCTGATGCGTCCCGAGGTGACGGCCTTCCTCGACGGCAGCGAGCTGCCCGCCATCGGCGACGGCGCCCTGATGGCCGCCCTCGGGCGGGCCCGCACGCACTCGATGCGGGACATCGTCTCCTCCATCCAGGCCGAGCAGGACCTCGTCATCCGGGCGCCCGCCGCCTCGGTCGCCGAGGTCGCGGGCGGACCGGGCACCGGCAAGACCGCCGTCGCCCTGCACCGCGCCGCCTACCTGCTCTACCAGGACCGGCGGCGCTACTCCGGCGGCATCCTCATCGTCTCCCCGACCCCGCTGCTCGTCGCGTACACCGAGGGCGTCCTGCCCTCCCTCGGCGAAGAGGGCCAGGTCGCCATCCGCGCGCTCGGCTCGCTCGTCGACGGGGCCGAGGCGACCACGTACGACGATCCGGCCGTGGCCCGGATCAAGGGCTCGTCCCGGATGCTGAAGGTGCTGCGCAAGGCGGTACGGGGCGCCCTGGAGCTCGGCGGTCCCGGCGGCACCGCTCCGGACCGGCTGCGGGTGGTGGCCTTCGGGCGCCGCCAGGAGCTGGAGGCCGCCGATCTCGACCGGATCCGGCAGAACGTCCTGTCTGGCACCGCCCCGGTGAACCTGCTGCGCCCGCGCGCCCGCAAGCTGCTCCTGGACGCGCTGTACTCGAAGTCCGGCGGGGCCGGCCGGCACAGCGACCCGGAGCTCGCCGCCGAGCTGCGGTCCGCCTTCGACGAGGACATCTCGACGGAGGACGCGTTCATCGAGTTCCTGAACGCCTGGTGGCCCGAGCTGACCCCGCGCGCGGTGCTGGCCTCCATGGCCGACGAGCGGCGTCTGGCCCGCTGGTCGCGCCGGGACCTGAACCCGCGCGAGACCCGCCAGATGGCGCGTTCCCTGCGCCGGGTGGGCCCGGACGGCAAGGGCCCGCTGTCGGTGCACGACGTGGCGCTGCTGGACGAGCTGCTCCAGCTGATCGGCGCGCCCGCGCGGCCCAAGAAGAAGCGGCAGATGGACCCTCTCGACCAGCTCAGCGGGCTGGAGGAGCTGATGCCGACCCGCGAGGAGACCCAGTGGGAGCGGGCCGAGCGGATCGCGGCGGAGCGCACCGAGTACGCGCACGTCATCGTCGACGAGGCCCAGGACCTGACGCCGATGCAGTGGCGGATGGTGGGCCGGCGCGGCCGGATGGGCACCTGGACGGTGGTCGGGGACCCGGCGCAGTCCTCGTGGACGGACCCGGAGGAGGCGGCGGCCGCGCGTGACGAGGCGCTGGGCTCGCGGCCGCGGCGGCGGTTCACCCTGACGGTGAACTACCGCAACCCGGCCGAGGTCGCGGAGGTCGCCTCGCGGGTGCTGAAGCTGGCCGCGCCGGGCATGGAGCCGCCGACGGCGGTGCGCTCCACGGGCCTCCAGCCGCGGTTCACGGCGGTGACGGAGGATCTGCGGGACACCGTCCGGGAGGAGACCCGGCGGCTGCTGGAGCAGGTCGACGGCACGGTCGGCGTGGTCGTGGCCATGGACCGGCGGGCGGAGGCCGCGGACTGGCTGGCGGATCTGGGGGAGCGGGCGGTCGCGCTGGGCAGCCTGGAGGCGAAGGGCCTGGAGTACGACGCCACGGTGGTCGTCTCCCCGGCGGAGATCGCGGACGAGTCCCCGGCGGGCCTGCGGGTGCTCTACGTGGCCCTGACCCGTGCGACGCAGCAGCTGACGGTGGTCTCCACGGCCCGGGACACCCCGGACGCGCAGGGCGTCGCGGCGCTGCTCCAGCCGTAGCGGGGGCGGGCGGTCCGGGGCCGGGTGGCTGTTCACCGGTTGTCCTCCGGGCCGCTCAGGGCCTCGTACGGCTGGTTGGTCGGCGGCCACTCGCGTGGTCGGCACAAGCTTCTGCCGGTAGGGGGATCGCTTCCGGCGAACCTTTGTTAGCCTGGGTTACGGCACCGACTCGATCCAAGCCCCCGGGCCCAACCTTCGTCGCCTAGAGCGACCACTTGCCGCGAGGCGAGCATGGCGGGTCGGTGTCGTAAACGTATGAAGTACCAGGTCCGCGCCCTCCGCTCAGTGGGGGGCGCGGACCTTTTTTGTATGGGCCACCTATTCCGGCGGCCCCGAAAATCTCGTATGGTGGAAGAGTCTTTCCGAAATTTGTAGCTGGTTACCTTGTACCGGCTGGTAGGTGGGACGATCGGACAACAGGTCCTGCCGCACCTGCCATGTTCTCGGCCGGTACAGCGCAGGACCCTGCGTGTACAGAAAAACCAGGGACAGAAGAGGAACACGGCCATGGCAACGGCGCCCAGCGTCTCGTACTCGATGACGGTCCGCCTGGAAGTGCCCGCGAGCGGAACCGCGGTCTCCCAGCTCACCACCGCCGTGGAGTCCTCCGGTGGCTCGGTCACCGGCCTCGATGTGACGGCCTCCGGCCACGAAAAGCTCCGCATCGACGTCACCATCGCCGCCACCTCCACGGCGCACGCGGACGAGATCGTCGGCAAGCTGCGGGGGATCGACGGGGTCACGCTCGGGAAGGTCTCCGACCGCACCTTCCTGATGCACCTCGGCGGCAAGATCGAGATGGCCTCCAAGCACCCCATCCGCAACCGCGACGACCTCTCGATGATCTACACCCCGGGCGTGGCCCGCGTGTGCATGGCGATCGCCGAGAACCCCGAGGACGCCCGCCGTCTGACCATCAAGCGCAACTCCGTCGCAGTCGTGACGGACGGCAGCGCCGTGCTGGGCCTCGGCAACATCGGCCCGATGGCCGCGCTGCCCGTCATGGAGGGCAAGGCGGCCCTCTTCAAGCGCTTCGCCGGCATCGACGCGTGGCCGATCTGCCTGGACACCCAGGATTCCGACGAGATCGTCGCGATCGTCAAGGCGATCGCCCCGGGCTTCGCCGGCATCAACCTGGAGGACATCTCCGCGCCGCGCTGCTTCGAGATCGAGGCCCGGCTGCGCGAGGCCCTCGACATCCCCGTCTTCCACGACGACCAGCACGGCACCGCCATCGTGGTCCTCGCGGCCCTCACCAACGCGCTGCGTGTGGTGGGCAAGGCAGTTGGCGACGTCAAGGTGGTCATGTCGGGCGCCGGCGCGGCCGGTACCGCCATCCTCAAGCTGCTCCTCGCGGCGGGCGTCAAGAACGCCGTCAGCGCCGACATCCACGGTGTCGTGCACGCGGACCGCCCCGACCTCGTCGACGCCGCCGCGGACTCGCCGCTGCGCTGGATCGCCGACAACACCAACCCCGAGGGCTACACGGGCACCCTGAAGGAGGCCGTGGTCGGCGCCGACGTGTTCATCGGCGTCTCGGCCCCGAACGTCCTGTCCGGCGAGGACGTGGCCGCCATGGCCGAGGGTGCGATCGTGTTCGCGCTCGCGAACCCGGACCCCGAGGTGGACCCGGCGGTCGCCCGCCAGACCGCCGCCGTCGTGGCCACCGGCCGCTCCGACTTCCCGAACCAGATCAACAACGTGCTGGTCTTCCCGGGCGTCTTCCGCGGCCTGCTCGACGCCCAGTCGCGCACGGTGAACACCGAGATGATGCTGGCCGCCGCGAGCGCCCTGGCCGACGTGGTCGGCGAGGACGAGCTCAACGCGAACTACATCATCCCGTCGGTCTTCAACGACAAGGTCGCGGGCGCGGTCGCCGGAGCCGTCCGCAAGGCCGCCTCGGCCGCCGTGACGGCCCCCACCCAGGCCTGATCCCCGGCGCGTCGCGGGATGCGGGCCCGCCGGGCCGCCTCTAGGGTTGCGGGGATGCCCGCGTGGCCCGCGGTCCGCGGTCCGCGTCTCCGGACGACATCCGGATGCCATCCGGACGCACCGTCCGGACGCCTTCCGGTGCGGACGGAGCGTCACCGCGGCGTGACTGTGGCGCTTTTCGTGTGACCCCGGCGGGTGCCGGATTGGCTTTCCCGCCGCTGGTGGGGGCAGGATGCGTAACCGGGCGAGAGGGTCTGACGTCAGACCCGGGTCCGGGGACTGTCCTAGGGCCCTGGCAGCATCGGCTTCGATCTCACGCCTCTAAGGCACGTTGAACACGGGAGTACAACATGAACCGCAGTGAGCTGGTGGCCGCTCTGTCCGAGCGCGCCGAGGTGACCCGCAAGGACGCCGACGCCGTTCTGGCCGCGCTCGCCGAGACCGTCGGCGAGATTGTCGCCAAGGGCGACGAGAAGGTCACCATCCCCGGCTTCCTGACCTTCGAGCGCACCCACCGTGCCGCTCGCACCGCGCGCAACCCGCAGACCGGCGACCCCATCCAGATCCCGGCCGGCTTCAGCGTGAAGGTCTCCGCGGGCTCCAAGCTCAAGGAAGCCGCCAAGGGCAAGTAGTCCGCCCTTGTGCCGAGGGCAGTACAGGCCCTTGGGACGGCAGTAGTACGTAGTACGCGAGAGGCGGCCACCCGGCACCGGGTGGCCGCCTCTCTGCCGTCCCGGCGCGGGTCCGGCGTCCCGGAACGCCAGAACGCCCCCACAGGCCCTGTACGGGGCCTCTGGGGGCGTTCTGGGACGGTCTGTGTTGATCTAGACGAGGTCGCCGCCCGGCAGCTCGACCTTGGCGCCCAGTTCCACGAGCTTCTCCATGAAGTTCTCGTAGCCGCGGTTGATCAGGTCGATGCCGTGCACCCGCGAGGTGCCCTCGGCCGCCAGCGCCGCGATCAGGTACGAGAACCCGCCGCGCAGGTCGGGGATGACCAGGTCGGCGCCCTGGAGCTTGGTGGGCCCCGAGACGACCGCCGAGTGCAGGAAGTTGCGCTGGCCGAAGCGGCAGGCGCTGCCGCCCAGGCACTCCCGGTAGAGCTGGATGTGCGCGCCCATCTGGTTGAGCGCCGAGGTGAAGCCCAGGCGGGACTCGTAGACCGTCTCGTGGACGATCGAGAGGCCGGTGGCCTGGGTCAGGGCCACGACCAGCGGCTGCTGCCAGTCGGTCTGGAAGCCGGGGTGGACGTCGGTCTCCAGCGCGATGGCCTTGAGCGGGCCGCCCGGGTGCCAGAAGCGGATGCCGTCGTCGTCGATCTCGAACGCCCCGCCGACCCGGCGGAAGGTGTTCAGGAAGGTCATCATCGAGCGCTGCTGCGCGCCGCGCACGTAGATGTTGCCGCCGGTGGCCAGTGCGGCGGACGCCCAGGAGGCGGCCTCCAGCCGGTCCGGGAGCGCCTTGTGGTTGTAGCCGCTCAGGCGGTCGACGCCGGTGATCCGGATGGTCCGGTCGGTGTCGACGGAGATGATCGCGCCCATCTTCTGCAGCACGCAGATGAGGTCCTCGATCTCCGGCTCCACGGCGGCGTTGGAGAGCTCGGTGACGCCCTCGGCCAGGACGGCCGTCAGCAGCACCTGCTCGGTCGAGCCGACCGAGGGGTAGGGCAGGCGGATCTTGCAGCCGCGCAGCCGCTGCGGGGCTTCCAGGTACTGGCCGCCCTCGCGCTTCTCGATGGTCGCGCCGAACTGGCGCAGCACGTCGAAGTGGAAGTCGATCGGCCGGCCGCCGATGTCGCAGCCGCCGAGGCCCGGGATGAAGGCGTGGCCGAGGCGGTGCAGCAGCGGGCCGCAGAACAGGATCGGGATGCGCGAGGAACCCGCGTGGGCGTCGATGTCGGCGACGTTGGCGCTCTCGACGTACGTCGGGTCGAGCACCAGCTCACCGGGCTCGTCGCCGGGGCGCACGGTCACGCCGTGCAGCTGGAGCAGCCCGCGCACGACCCGGACGTCACGGATGTCCGGAACGTTGCGGAGCCGGCTGGGTTCGCTGCCCAGCAGGGCCGCCACCATCGCCTTCGGTACGAGGTTCTTCGCGCCGCGGACACGGATCTCACCCTCAAGCGGGGTTCCACCGTGAACAAGCAGTACATCGTCGCTGATGCCGGTCATGAATCTCGCGTTCCGGGAGGGGTGGGCGGGGGGCCAGTGATAAAGGGTAAGGGGCAGGACCCCCCTGTTCGTAAGGCTGACGGGGCCGTAGGACTGTCATGAATTAGCCACAACACCCTGGGTGCCCGCCAGGTGGCGGAGCGTCTCCTTCCGTCCGGCTTCCGTCGGGGGGCCTCTCGGGGCCGTTCGTGCGCCCTCTCCGCTGCTGCTGTGCGCCCTGAGCTGCGTACGCTTCGAACGCGCCGTCCACTCCCCCTCGCGGGCGAATGTGCGAGATCATGTCGGCATGACCGAGGTGTCCTCCCTCACAGGGCGGTTGCTCGTGGCCACCCCCGCCCTCGCGGACCCGAATTTCGACCGAGCGGTCGTGCTGCTGCTCGACCACGACGAGCAGGGCTCGCTCGGCGTCGTCCTCAACCGGCCCACCCCGGTGGGTGTCGGCGACGTCCTGCTGCCCTGGGCCCCGCTGGCCGGCGCCCCCGGAGTGGTCTTCCAGGGCGGCCCGGTGGCGCTGGACTCCGCGCTCGGGGTCGCGGTCATCCCGGGGGAGGAGGGGCCGCTCGGGTGGCGCCGGGTGCACGGGGCGATCGGCCTGGTGGACCTGGAGGCTCCGCCGGAGCTGCTGGCCGCGGCGCTGGGAGGGCTGCGCATCTTCGCCGGATACTCGGGCTGGGGCCCGGGGCAGCTGGAAGCGGAACTGGGCGACGGGGCCTGGTACGTCGTGGACTCCGAGCCGGGCGACGTCTCCTTCCCGGATCCGGAACGGCTGTGGCGGGCGGTGCTGCGGCGCCAGCGCAGCGAGCTCGCGATGGTGGCCACCTATCCGGACGACCCGTCGCTGAACTGACCCCGCCCGGGATCGGTACCCTGGCTTTCATGAGCACTCTTGAGCCCGATCGCGGGACTGGTACGGGGACCCTCGTAGAGCCGACGCCGGTGGTTTCCCACGGTGACGGAGACCACGAGCGCTTCGCCCACTACGTCCAGAAGGACAAGATCATGGAGAGCGCGCTCGGGGGCACCCCCGTCGTCGCGCTCTGCGGCAAGGTCTGGGTACCGGGCCGGGACCCGAAGAAGTACCCGGTCTGTCCCATGTGCAAGGAGATCTACGAGTCCATGGGCCCCGGCGGGGACAAGGACAAGGGCGGCAAGGACAAGTAGTCCGGCCCCTCTGCGGCTCCTCTTCGCAGGACCAAGGCCCCCGGATGCGCTGTGGCGCGCCCGGGGGCCTTTGCCTTGCCCGGAGGGCGCGTTAGGGTCGCCGCGTAAGCATCCTGTGCGTCCTGTGAAACGTGCGTTGCGCATGCTGCAACGGTGGAGGGGTCGAAGCCATGCCCGAGTTGATTCCGGAGCCCCGGTACGCGCGGTTCGCCCCCGATGGCGGGGTGCTGGAGCTCGCCGATCCGCTGCTCGCCGCCGGAGCAGGCACCGAGGGCGTGGCCCGCTGGCTGCGCCGCGAGCTCGGCGCGGCCACCGGCTGGGCCCTCCCGGCCACGGCCCCGGTCCCGGTCCCGGGGGACTCGTACGGCGACCGCACGGTGATCCGGCTCGTGCTGCGCCCGGAGATCGCGCGGACCATGGGCCCCGAGTCGTACGAGCTCCACGTTGCGCCCGGCTTCGTACTCCTCGAAGGAGCCGACCCGGCGGGCCTCTTCTACGCGGCGCAGACGCTGCGTCAGCTGCTCGGGCCCGACGCCTACCGGCGGGCCCCGCTGCCGGGGGCGGTGTGGCGGCTGCCGTACGGGGACGTCCTCGACGGCCCCCGCTTCGGCTGGCGCGGGATGATGATCGACGTCGCGCGGCACTTCATGCCCAAGGACGGGGTGCTGCGCTACATCGACCTGCTCGCCGCCCACAAGCTCAACGTGCTGCACCTGCACCTGACGGACGACCAGGGCTGGCGGGTGGAGATCAAGCGCTACCCCCGGCTCACCGGGGTCGGCGCGTGGCGGGCGCGCAGCCGGTGGGGGCACCGGGCCTCACCGCTGTGGAACGAGACCCCGCACGGCGGCTTCTACACCCAGGACGACATCCGCGAGATCGTCGCCTACGCCGCCGAGCGGCACGTGAGGGTGGTCCCCGAGATCGACGTGCCCGGGCACTCGCAGGCCGCGATCGCCGCGTACCCGGAGCTGGGGAACACCGACGTGGTGGACACCGCCGCGCTGGAGGTGTGGGACGACTGGGGGATCACCGAGAACGTGCTCGCGCCCACCGAGGCCGTCCTGCGGTTCTACGAGGGGGTCTTCGAGGAGCTGCTGGAGCTGTTCCCGGCGGAGTTCTCGCCCTTCGTGCACGTGGGCGGCGACGAATGCCCCAAGGCGCAGTGGAAGGCCTCCGCGGCCGCCCAGGAGCGGATCCGCGAGCTGGGGGTGGACGGGGAGGACGGGCTCCAGTCCTGGTTCGTCCGGCACTTCGACGGCTGGCTCGCGGAGCGCGGCCGCCGGCTCATCGGGTGGGACGAGATCCTGGAGGGCGGGCTGGCCCCCGGGGCGGCGGTGTCCTCCTGGCGCGGGTACGCGGGCGGGATCGCCGCCGCGGAGGCCGGCCACGACGTGGTGATGTGCCCCGAGCAGCAGGTGTACCTGGACCACCGTCAGGCGGGCGGCGAGGACGAGCCGATGCCGATCGGGTACGTGCGGACATTGGAGGATGTGTACCGGTTCGAGCCGGTACCGCCGAAGCTGTCCGAGGAGGCCGCGGCCCACGTGCTGGGTGCCCAGGCCAATGTGTGGACCGAGGTGATGGAGAACCAGAGCCGGGTCGACTACCAGGTGTTCCCGCGCCTCGCGGCCTTCGCCGAAGTGGTGTGGTCACGGCTGCCCGAACCGGCGCGGCGGGACTACGGGGGCTTCGAGGCGCGGATGGCCGCGCACTACCGGCGCCTGGACGTGCTCGGGGTCGACTACCGGGCGCCCGGCGGCCCGTTGCCCCGGCAGCGCAGGCCCGGGGTGCTCGGACGCCCGATCGAGGGAGCGCCCCCGAACGTGTGACGAGCCCCCCGTGCGGATGAGGCGGTGCGGCGGGGCCGGGCGGTGGCCGGGCGGGGGCCGACCCTCGCGTCCGGTGCTTCGGAAGATGTGCCAGAGTTGCCACGTCCCGGCGGTGAGCACGTACCGTACGGCGGACAGGCGTGAGCGCCGGGACCGGGACATCGGGAAGGGGCAGCTGGGTTGACCACGCACGCACCGCACACACCGCAGGCACGGGATGCGTCCCAGGGCCCCCAGGACGACCCGCAGGCGGGCAACGCGGCGCAGTCCGCGGCGCAGTCGGTGACGCAGTCCGGGACGCGGTCCGCGACGCATCCGGTGACGCAGTCGGTGACGCTGCCGACCTCGCTCGACGAGGCCGTGGCGGCGCTCGCCGCCATGCCCGCCGCCGTGCCCGTGGCGGGCGGCACCGACCTGATGGCCGCCGTCAACGCGGGGCTGCTGCGGCCCGCCGCCCTGGTGGGCCTCGGCCGGATCAACGAGATCCGCGGCTGGCAGTACCAGGACGGCCACGCGCTCCTCGGCGCCGGCCTCACGCACGCACGGATGGGGCGGCCGGACTTCGCCGCCCTGATCCCGGCCCTGGCGGCCGCCGCGCGCGCCGCCGGGCCCCCGCAGATCCGCAACGCCGGCACGCTGGGCGGCAACATCGCCACGGCCGCGCCGACGGGTGACGCGCTGCCCGTGTTGGCCGCGCTCGAAGCCGTACTCGTCATCGTCGGGCCGGGCGGATCGCGCCGGGAGATCCCGGTCTCCCACCTGCTGGCCGGGCGGGAGATGCTGCGCCCCGGTGAGCTGATCGGCTTCGTGCGGGTGCCGTTGCTGCACGCGCCGCAGGTTTTCCTAAAGGCCACGGGACGTACGGGGCCGGGGCGCGCGGTGGCGTCCGTGGGGCTCGTGCTGGATCCCGCGCGCCGGGGTGTCCGCTGCGCGATCGGCGCGGTCGCCCCGATGCCACTGCGGCCGCTGGAAGCCGAACAGTGGGTGGCTTCGCTGATCGACTGGGACGGGGACCGCAGCCTGGCCCCCGAGGCACTGGACGCCTTCGGCGAGTACGTCGCCGCCGCGTGCGTGCCCGACCAGGGGGAACCGGTGGCTCCCGGAGTACTGCATTTGCGGCGGACGGTGGCCGTGCTGGCACGGAGGGCCCTGGGGAGGGCGCTGAGCTCATGAACGAGAACGAGAACACTGGTTCCGCGGGTTCCACGGGTCCCGCCTGGGGCTGGGAGCCGGTGCCGCACGGCGGCGAGTACGACTCCGAGTCGACGGCTTTCGTGAAGCTGCCGCAGGACATGCTGGACGCGCTCAGCACCGGGGAGCCCCTCGCGGCCCCCGGGCACGGGTACGTGCCGCCGCCGATGATCGTGCCGCTGGGCACGGCCAGTACGGATCCTTCGGCCACGGGGACGTGGACGATTCCGGTGCAGTGGCCGGAGGCGGGTGCGGCGGTTCCGGCGGATTCGGGTGCGGGGGCTGCTGGTTCCGGGGCTGCCGGTGCTGGTTCTGCCGGGGCTCCGGCACGGGCGCCGATCCCGGCTTCGGTGCCGATTCCGGCCTCGGTGGCGGCGGCCTTCGCCGAGCCGTACGCGGAGCCCGCGGCCGAGCCGGTCTCCGAGTCGTACGGGGAGTCGTACGCGGAGCCGTACGCGGAGTCGTACGCCGAGCCTTTCGACGGGGCTTATGCGGAACCGTTCGCCGGGGCGTACGCCGGGCCCGTCGTGGACGGGGACCGCGCCGGGCACGATTCGGGGGAGACCGCCGAGTGGCGGTTCCCCGGGGCGGCTCCGTCCGACGTGTGGGTCTCGGGCGGCACGGGTGACACCGGAAGCTTCGGACAGCTCGCGCCCTCGGCCGACTGGAGCCAGGCTCCCGCGACGCTGCCGGGCGGGGCTCCGGCCCCGTGGGCGGCGCATCCCGACTTCGAGGGCGCGCGCGGGTACGTGGCGCAGCAGCCGGGTCCGGACGCGGGTCTGAGCTCGGGCGTGCTTCCGGGGGCTTCCGCCGCCGGTGGCGCAGCGGTGGGCGGACCGGTCGGCGGAGGCCTCGGCCGGGGGCCGCGGGTGCTCGGTGGCCCGGGGGTCGGCGGCCCGCTTCCGGCGGAGTTCGCCGCACCGGAGGGTGAGCCGGTCCATCCGGCTCCGCACGACATCGAAGCCTCCCACGGCCCGGCGCGGATCCCGGAGACGGGCGAGCGTCCGCATCCGGGGGCGGCGGAGCCCGAGCCGGCGCGGGCGCAGGCCGGGCCGGAGGAGGCCGCGCCTGCCTCGGGCGGAGCGGGGGCCGCGGCCGTCCCGGGTGAGGACGCCGCCGACCTGGCCGTGGCGGCGGGGCCGGCGGAACCGGGCGAAGGGGTTCCGGCGGGGGAAGCGACGTACGAAGAAGAAGCGGACTCCGAGGGGGCGGAGGCCGAGGCCGTCGCCGCCGTCCCCACCGCCGTCGAGCACGGTGAGCACGCGGAGCAGCACGGGCACGTCGAGAACCACGAGCACCCGCCGGCCTCCTACGTCCTGCGCGTCAACGGCGCCGACCGGCCCGTGACCGGCGCGTGGATCGGCGAGTCCCTCCTCTACGTGCTGCGCGAGCGCCTCGGCCTCGCCGGCGCCAAGGACGGCTGCTCGCAGGGCGAGTGCGGCGCGTGCGCCGTGCAGGTCGACGGCCGGCTCGTCGCCTCCTGCCTCGTGCCGGCGGCCACGGCGGCGGGCAGCGAGGTCCGTACGGTCGAAGGTCTCGCGACCGACGGGGAACTGTCGGACGTGCAAGAGGCGTTGTGCAGGTCGGGTGCGGTGCAGTGCGGGTTCTGCGTGCCGGGCATGGCCATGACCATCCACGACCTGCTGGAAGGCAACCACGCCCCCAGCGAGCTGGAGACCCGCCAGGCCCTGTGCGGCAACCTCTGCCGCTGCTCGGGCTACGCGGGCGTCATCGAGGCGGTGCGCGAGGTCGCCGCCGAGCGCGAGGCGGCCTCGGAAGCGGCCGCCGCGGCCTCGGCCGAGGCGCGCATCCCGCACCAGGCCCCGCCCGGCGAGGGCGGCATCCACGGGATGCCGGGCACGTACGAGGGCCCGCGGGACGGCACCAACGACGGCTCGCACGGCGACCACCAGGGAGGCACGGCGTGAGCGCGCACGACGCGGCGACGGTACCGACGGGCCCGGCGGGCCTGACGGGCACCGCGGGTCCGGCCGGCTCCACGGCCCTCTCCGAGGGCCCGGACCAGGCGGAGGGCGCCGAGCGGGAGGTCCCGCGCGGCATCGGCGCGTCCGTCCCGGCCGCCGACACCCGCGCCAAGACCGAGGGCACCTTCCCCTACGCCGCCGACCTGTGGGCCGAGGGCCTCCTGTGGGCCGCCGTGCTGCGCTCCCCGCACGCCCACGCCCGCATCCTCTCCATCGACACCTCCGCCGCCGCCGACATGCCCGGCGTGCGCGCCGTCGTCACCCACGCCGACGTCCCCGGCGCCACCACCCACGGCCGCCGGATCGCCGACCGGCCGGTGTTCGCGCACGACGTGGTCCGCCACCACGGCGAGCCCATCGCCGCCGTGGCCGCCGACCACCCGGACACCGCGCGCCTCGCGGCCGCCGCGATCGCCGTCGAGTACGAGCTCCTCGACCCGGTCACCGACCCCGAACAGGCCTTCGGCGCCCCCGCCCTGCACCCCGACGGCAACCTGATCCGGCACATCCCGCTGCGCTACGGGGACCCCGACGCCACCGGCGAGGTCGTCGTGGAGGGCCTCTACCGCATCGGCCGCCAGGACCCCGCCCCCATCGGCGCCGAGGCCGGGCTGGCCGTGCCGCGGCCCGACGGCGGCGTCGAGATCTACACCGCCTCCACCGACCCGCACACCGACCGCGACCTGGCCGCCGCCTGCTTCGGGCTCGACCCGGACCGGGTGCGGGTCGTGGTCACCGGGGTTCCCGGCGCCATGGCCGACCGCGAGGACGCCGCCTTCCAGCTCCCGCTCGGGCTCCTCGCCCTGCGCACCGGCTGCCCGGTGAAACTCGTGGCCACCCGCGAGGAGTCCTTCCTCGGCCACACCCACCGCCACCCGACCCTGCTGCGCTACCGCCACCACGCGGACGCGGAAGGCCGCCTGATCAAGGTCGAGGCCCAGATCCTGATGGACGCCGGCGCCTACGCCGACGCCTCCTCGGAATCCCTCGCCGCCGCGGTGGCCTTCGCGTGCGGCCCGTACGTGGTCCCGCACGCCTTCGTGGAGGGCTGGGCGGTCCGCACCAACAACCCCCCGTCCGGCCACGTGCGCGGCGAAGGCGCCATGCAGGTCTGCGCGGCCTACGAGGGCCAGATGGACAAGCTCGCGGCCGCCCTCGGCATCGACGGCGCCGAGCTGCGCCTGCGCAACGTCCTGGCCACCGGCGACCTCCTGCCCACCGGCCAGACGGTGACCTGCCCGGCCCCCGTCGCGGAACTCCTGCGCGCGGTCCGCGACTACGAGCTCCCCGCGCTCCCGAAGGACGCCCCGGAGGAGGACTGGCTGCTCCCGGGCGGCCTGGAGGGCGCGGGCGAACCGGGCGCGGTGCGGCGCGGGGTCGGGTACGGGGTCGGCATGGTCCACATGCTCGGGGCGGAAGGCACCGACGAGGTGTCGACGGCCACGGTCAAGGTGGTCGGCGGCGCCGCAACGGTCATCTGTGCGGCGGTCGACACGGGCCAGGGCTTCTCCACCCTCGCCCGCCAGATCGTCCAGGAGATCCTGGGCGTGGACGAGGTCGTCATGGCCCCGGTCGACACCGACCAGCCGCCGGCGGGCCCCTCGGCGCACGGCCGCCACACGTGGGTCTCGGGCGGCGCGGTCGAACGGGCCGCGAAGATGGTCCGCACCCAGCTCCTCCAGCCGATGGCCCACAAACTCGGCATGTCCACGGAACTCCTCCAGATCGCGGATGGCCGGATCACGTCGTACGACGGTGCGTTCTCCACGACGGTCGCGGAGGCCATAGACGGCAAGGAACTCTGGGCGACGGCCCAGTGCCGCCCCCACCCCACGGAGCCCCTGGACGCGGACGGCCAGGGCGACGCCTTCGTAGGCCTCGCCTTCTGCGCGATCCGCGCGGTGGTCGACGTGGACATCGAACTGGGCTCGGTGCGCGTGGTCGAACTGGCCGTGGCCCAGGACGTGGGCCGCATCCTCAACCCCCGCCAGCTGGAAGCCCGCATCGAAGCGGGCGTGATCCAGGGCGTGGGCGCGTCGTTGACGGAGAACCTCCGCACGGCCACGGGCCTCATCCGCCACCCCGACCTGACGGGCTACGCCCTCCCCACGTCCCTGGACGCCCCGACGGTCCGCATCGTCAAACTCGTCGAAGAACGCGACGTGGTGGCCCCCTTCGGCGCCAAACCGGCCAGCGCCGTCCCGGTCGTCACCTCCCCGGCAGCAGTCGCCTCCGCAGTCCGCGCCGCCACGGGCCGCCCGGTCAACAGGCTCCCGATCCGGCCATCGGCGGCGGTGGCGGCGCCCAACTCATGACCTTGTGACCACGATTGCACCTGCAACCCGGAACTTGGGGCTGTCGGTCGTTGTCGCTAGAGTGATTGGGGACACTGGCGACGTGCGTGTGCGAACGCGGGCGAACCGGGTGTGAACGGGGACGGGGAGCGGGGAGGCCACTGTGGCAGTGAACTATGGACCGGGCTTGTTGGGCGTGGACTACGGCGTGGGCGTGGCCTCGCCGGCGGCCATCGGCGCGCTGCAGGTCGAGTACGAGTCGATGACCGCTTATAAGAAGAGGGTCGACGGCCTGCTGTCGAAGCTGAACGAGTCGCCCGCGAGCGACAAGAAGCTGGCGGACGGCACGCTCCCGGCGGACTCGTTGGGCGAGGGCTTCGACGAGGCCAAGCGGCTGTTCACCGCGTACACGAACGTCCACACGCAGCTCTTGACCCTCTCGAAGGGGCTGGCTGACCAGATCGAGGCACTGGGGATCGCGATCCAGACGAGTGGTCGTGGCTTCGGGGATGTTGACGACGACACGAAGCGGCGGATGCTCGCGATCAGTAAGCAGGCTGACGCGAACTACGTCCCGGAACGGGATCCGCTTGCGGCGCCGCCCCCGCACAACTCGGCCTCGCAGGGATCTGGGCCGGGAGCTACGCAGGTGGAGGGCCTCTGATGGCAACGAATTTCGAAGGCCACACACACCAGCAGCTGCTGGCCATGATCGCCTCGGCCAACGCGGAGACGCTCAAG
Organism: Streptomyces sp. NPDC059443; assembly: GCF_042750105.1. Taxonomy (NCBI): domain Bacteria; kingdom Bacillati; phylum Actinomycetota; class Actinomycetes; order Kitasatosporales; family Streptomycetaceae; genus Streptomyces; species Streptomyces sp. NPDC059443. The sequence goes on from NZ_JBHYVM010000027.1 coordinate 45,596, forward strand.
GCGCGCGGTGCCCAGCTGACGGACGCCGCCGCGGCCATCAAGGAGATCGGCGAAAGCCTCAAGGACCACCGGGTGACCGGCTGGGAGGGCGAGTCGGCTACGGCCTTCCAGGACTGGGTCGGCCGCACCGGCAACGCGACGCTGCGCCTGAGCGAGTACAGCGCTGCGGGCGGCAAGCAGATGACGCAGGCCAGCCAGGTCGTCATCGAGGTCAAGGCCAACATGCCCCCGTACGACACGGCGGCGGCCGAGAACCTCAAGGCTGCCCGGGAGTTCCACAATGACCCGGACTCGCAGCAGATGGGCCAGCAGGCGAACTCGAAGCTGAACGGCGACCACCAGCAGGCCGTTCAGCAGATGACGAAGCTGGCACAGGGGTATGAGGCTTCGGCTACCGGGATGGAAATGGCGGAGGTTCCGACATTTCCGAAGCTGCCGGACCCGTTTGTTCCCCCGCCTGTTTCCGAGAGTACCGACCGGTCACGTTCAGGAGGAGGTTCAGCAGGTGCCTCTGGAGGAGGTGCGTCGTACGTGTCCTCTTCGGCGGGCCCCGGTGGTTCGTCGTACGGCTCCGGGTCGCAGTCGGCGCCAGGCGGCACAGCGCACACCCCGACGGGTCCAACGCCGGGCCCCGTCTCCGTGCTCCCGGATCGCAATGTCGGCGTAGGCCTCGACACCGTCGGAACTCTGCCTGACAGGACCGCGCCCCCGACCACGGGCCTGCCCGGAGGCGTGAGCCCGGTGGGACCGGGCGGCACTACCACTGGTGTTGGCCCTGGTGGCTTCGTTCCGCCACTGACGGTTCCGTCTGTTGGTGGTATGTCGAAGCCTGGCGGCGGGTTCGTCCCCGGGACGAGCGGTCCCGGTGGGATCGGCGGCAAGGTCGGAGGCGCAATCGCCGGTCTGCCCCCGCGCGACAGCGGGATCGTAGGCGGTCGCCCGGTGACGTCCAGTGGACCGAATTCGAGCATTCCTCGTGGCACGGTCATCGGCGGTGAGGGTGCCCAGGCAGCCGGCCGCGGCATGGGTGGCATGGGCGGCGGTATGGGTGGCGGTGGCGCGCACGGTGGTGTCGGCGGTTCCGCGGCCGGTCGTCGTCTCGCCACGGAACCGGGCGGTGTGGTCGGCGGGCGCCAGGCGGGTGCGGGCGGTCGCTCGGTCGCCGGTGGTCAGCCGTTCACCCAGGGCGGTTCGGGGCTGGTTCGAGGCGGGGCAGGTGCCGGTCCGGCCGGTGGTCCGATGGGCCACGGCGGTGCGGGCGCCCATGCTCCGGGCAGGCGAGGGGCAGGCCAGAACGGGGCACGTCCCGACTATCTGGCCGAGGACGAAGAGACGTGGCAGGACGACCGTGGTGTCGTTCCGCCGGTGATCGGCTGAGTGGAGCGGACGTTGCACGGGATGCGTATGCGTAAGGCGACCGCGGTCTTGGCGGGTTTTGTGCTGGCCGGGGTCGCCGCGACCCCGGCCCATGCGGAGACCATCCGGGCGCAGCAGTGGCATCTCACCTCCATGAAGGCTGATGACATCTGGAAGACCAGCACAGGTAAGGGTGTCACTGTTGCCGTCATCGACGGTGGTGTAGCGCCCATCCCTGAGCTGGAAGGGCAGGTAGTCCCCGGAAAGGACTTTGCCACGACGTACAGCGGAGACGAACGAACGGACTCGAATCAGCACGGCACAGAGATGGCTGCGCTGATTGCTGGGACCGGGAAACATCCCAGCGGCGACGGGGCGTTTGGGCTTGCGCCCGGGGCCAAGATTCTTCCGATCCGTGTGCCAGAAGGCGTCGACGTTAAGAATCATGCCTGGACGGCCGCGATTCGGTATGCGGCAGACACGGACGCGAAGATCATTAACATCTCGTTGGCTTCGGGTGACGAAGATCCGGAACGTCTTGATGCGGTCAAGTACGCCCTTTCTAAGGGGAAACTGATCTTTGCCGGCGTGGGAAATCGCGGAGCCGGGTCGAACGAAGCCCTCTATCCGGCCGCGACGCCAGGTGTGGTGGGTGTGGGGGCCGTCGATAAGGACGGCAAGGTGACGGCGGAGTCACAGCACGGTGCCCAGGTGGATCTGACCGCACCTGGGATGGACATCGTCACGGCTTGTAGCGGCAAGACCGGTCTGTGCACGAGCCACGGCACGAGTGACGCCACGGCCCTCGCCTCCGCCTCGGCGGCACTGATCTGGTCCATCCACCCCGACTGGACCAACAATCAGGTGCTCCGGGTCCTCATGAACACAGCTGGCAAGCCCACCGACGGCGCCGCGCGCAGCGACTTCGTCGGCTACGGCGTGGTCCGTCCCCGTATCGCCGTGACCACCCCGGGCGACCCCGGCCCGGCGGACGTCTACCCGCTCCCCGACCTGGCGGCAGCCGGCGGCGGAACGGGTACGAAGACCTCGCCCGCCCCCTCCACAGACGGCAAAACCCCCCAGCCCAAGGGGTCGGGGTCGGCCCCCGCCCCCCAGGCCGAGGCGAACAAGAGTGACGGCAGCAGCCTCCCCTGGCTTGCCCTCGGGCTCGGTGCCTGCGTGCTCATCGGCGGGGCCGTCACCGCGGTCGTCATACGTCGCCGCCGGAACGTCTGATCCGGTTCGAGCGAGCGTGCAGATGACACCGAGGTAGACAGAGGGAGCAGGGCGCACCATGTCGTTCGACGAGGAATGGGCCGCAGCCCGGACCACCGCAGCCGCCAACGTATCCATGCGGCTCAACCACGTCCCGGCCGCCCCCGCCCCCGGAGGAACCGGCGCCGACCTCGAACTGAACCAGGACCACATCGGCGAGGTCGGCTCCGAGGCCTACAAGCTCCACACCCGGCTCTCCGCCGACGGCAAGCACGCCAACGCCTCCACCGCCGAGGCGGCCGGCGCGCTCACGCGCGAGCACTTCGCCAGTGGCGCCGCCCTGCTGAAGGTCAACACCCGCTGGGAGAGCCAGCTCAAGACCCTCGTCGCCGCCTGCGCGAACATCTCCAACGGCCTGAACTACTCCCTCTCGTCCCACAACAAGGACGAGCAGCAGCTGCACGCCGATTTCACCTCCTCCAAGATCGACCAGCTCCTCAAGTAAGGCGGCGGACACGTGCTGACGTACGAGAACGTGATGAACGCGCCCCTGGGATCGCTCCAGACCGCGATCACCGACTGGGCCGCGATGGTCACGAAGCTGAACGAACTGGCGGAGTCGGCGAGAAGCGGCATGAAGGCCAAGTCGGACAAGGCCGAGTGGAGCGGAGTCACGGCGGGCGTCGGCCGCTCCTTCATCGACAAGACGGCCAAGGAGTTCGACGACGCCGTCCAGGAGGCCAAGGGCATCCACCTCCTCCTCGCCGACGGCCACGCCACCATCAAGGCCGCCCAGGACCAGCTCAAGAAGCTGGCCGAGGAAGCCCCGGCGGCAGGCTTCCGCATCGACGAGAGCGGCCACGTCTCCGCCATCCCTCTCGCGGATCCCCAGGACCAGAACGCGGCCCGCCACGACCCGGACTACCAGGCGACCCTCCGCAAGAACCACGACCTGTGGCAGCAACGGGTCGACCGGGCCGTCGAGGACGCCCAGGACGCCGACGACTCCCTCGTGCGCGCGCTCCAGGCGAATGTCACGGACGACAACAACTTCAGCGGGCCGAAGTACAGCTCCCTGGACGCCGAACAGGTCGACCGCGCCGCCGCGTTGATGAAGAAGGTCACCGGGGAAGGCGGTACGGCACGCAACCCCGAGGCGCTGCGCGAGCTGGAGGACCTGCTCGACGACAACCGGGAGGATCCCGAGTTCGCGACGGGCTTCTACCGGACCGTGGGCCCCGAGGGCGCGCTCCAGATGTACTCGAAGATGTCCCTGGACTCCACGGGCCTCGGCCCGGCCGGTGCGGACCGTGCGCTCATGGTGGGCAACATCCAGAGCGACCTGGGCGCGATGCTGGGCCTGGCCACGCACAAGGACGTCCCGAACCACCTCGACGCCGCCTGGACGACCCAGCTGATGAAGGCCGGCCACAAGCAGCTGGACGTCGGTCTGACCACGAGCGTCTACGGGTACCAGGCGCTGGGCTCGCTGATGCGCGAGGGCACGTACGACACGGAGTTCCTGACCTCGGTCGGCCGCGACATGGTGGCGATGGACCGCAAGAACCCGGGGATCTGGGAGAACGGCACTTCCCTCGACCTGCGAAGGAGCCTCAACCCCGGGGGTGAGGACGGCCGCGGTTTCTATCCTCTGACGGGTCTGATGGAGGCCCTGGGTAATAACCCGGACGCGGCGACCGCCCTCTTCAACGAGCCGGTGCGCGAGGACAGCAACGGCGACGGGATCGTCACCAAGGACGACAAGCCGGTCAAGGGGCCGCACGGACAGGCGCAGGGCGTGGTCGACTACATGCTCGACAAGGACCCGTACGCGGACAGCTTCGACGCCACCCGGACCGGAGACCAGCACCCGGCCCAGGACGCGCTCGGCGGAGCCCTGGAGGCCGCGGTGTCGGGCCGCGTGACGGGCGACGAGGACGCGAAGCCGGTGCCGCACACGGCGGCGATGACGGACGTCATGGAGCGGGTCGTCGCGAAGATCAGCGACAAGCCGGAGCTCGTCGCCGGGGAGGACGGTCCGCTCAACGGCCTGTCCGGTCATTTCGGGCAGATGGCGGCCGAGTACATGCCGGACCTTCAGGCGTCCGCCGCGAGCCATCCCGGACACATCAAAGTCGCCGGCGAGATGGCGGAGTTCAACAAGGCGGACACGGCGCGCTTCCTGGGAGCGGTCGGCCAGGATCCGGGAGCGTACGGCGCGATCACCAACGCCAACCAGGCCTTTACCGGGGTGCTCGTCAACGACGCCATTGCGCACCGTGGTGAGAACGGGAACCTGGGTTTGGCGATCGGTAGCGCGGTTCACCCGGGTGGTCAGATCACGGGGATGCTGACCGAGGCCCGGGCCCAGAACATGCACTCCGAGACGGCGCACAGCAACGAGGAATACACGAAGGGCGTCGAAGACGGCGCGAAATGGATCAACCGTGGGATCAACGCGGCGGGCGGCAAGTACATCGAGTTGGTCCCGCTGGCCGGAGACGTCGTGGAGTGGGTCCAGGAGGACGTGACCGAGCACTTCACGGAGGACGCGGAGAAGAAGGCGGAGGACGAGACCGCCGCCACACAGAAAAAGGTGGCGGTGATGTACGCCGCGGCCGAGGACGGTTCGAGCAGGGCGGCGGAGTCCGCCGTGAAGCACGCGGCTGCCGGGACGGATCTTCCGGCGGCGTACGTCCAGACGTTGGCGGCATCCGCTTCCCAGGACTCGGCCAACGGCCACTCCGTCGGCCGGGACCTGGTGGCAACGGCCGCCGGCCGGTCATGAGCAGAGGGGCGCACGGATGACATGGGTCGGGAAGACGTCGCGTGTCGCGGCGCTCATCGCGGGCGCCTTGCTCGCGGCTGGGTGCGGAGGCTCGGACGGTGGGGCGAAAGCCCCCGTGGTGAAGAATCCTGAGGTCGAGGCGAAGGAGGCCTGTCCCGGATTGCTCGACGCGGCAGCCGCGGAAGCTCTGATTCGGGTGCTTGGCTCCGGCTATCTGGTCTCGGACGACGGCCAGGCGGTAGGCGCTGCCGCCATGACCCAGGCCGTGCAGGACGTACATCCCGAACCCGTTTGTCTGACGACCGGGCAGGTGGGGTCGGGAAGCCGGGTCGGTGAGATCCGGTTGAGGCCGGGACCCCTCGATGACACCGGCGTCGGAGTTCGGGTCGTGCGTCGGGAAAACTCGCGTGGTGTGTCCTTCGACTGCACGAGTTCCCGGATCCGGTTCGGCGGTACCTTGCGGGTCACCGCCACCTTTGAGGACCAGGTGGAGCGCGGTTCCCGGGATCCCAAGCTCGGGAACGACTACCTCGTCATCGCGCACTCCGCCGCCCGCGGCATCGCCAAGGAACTGGGTTGTCAGAACGGTGGCGGGATCCCCGAACAGGTATCGGCGCTGCCCGCCGACTGAGGCGGGCCGGGGCCGGGCATGGCGAAGGCCGCTCGGGGGAGCGCCTGCCCCCGAGCGGCCTGCCGCGAAGCCGTGACCGGAATCGAACCGGCGTAACTCGCTTTGCAGGCGAGTCCCTCAACCACTCGGGCACACGGCTGGGTGGTGGTGATGGGTATGACCGTACGAGGGCGGGTGCGGGGGTGGGAAGGGATGCGCGGGGGGTGCAATGTGACTGCCATGCCGCGTTCACAGTCCGGGCGGTCCGGGCGAGGGGTGTCGGGATCCGTCCTTGGGCGTAGGGCTCGGGGCTGAGGGAGGATCCGTCGGAAGGACAGGGTCGATACGTGGCTATGCCCCTTACTCTGGGGCGATGAGCGTCCTCCCGCAGCCAGCCACGACCCCCGTCCCCCTCCCGCCCCACCCGCAGGGCGGGATTCTCGGGCCCGCGTACCGGACGCTCAGCATCGGGATCATCTCCGTTATCTTCTTGATCGCGTTCGAGGCCACCGCCGTCGGGACCGCCATGCCCGTGGCCGCGCGGGAGCTGGAGGGGATCGGGCTCTATGCCTTCGCCTTCTCCGCTTACTTCACCACCAGCCTGTTCGGGATGGTGCTCTCCGGACAGTGGGCCGACCGGCAGGGGCCGCTGCGGCCGCTGACCGTGGGGATCGGGGCCTTCGCCGCCGGGCTGGTGTGTTCCGGGACCGCCGGGACGATGTGGATGTTCGTGCTCGGGCGGGCCGTGCAGGGGTTCGGCGGCGGGCTGGTGATCGTCGCGCTCTACGTGGTCGTCAGCCGGGCCTACGAGGAGCGGCTGCGCCCCGCGATCATGGCGGCCTTCGCCGCGAGCTGGGTCGTGCCCTCGATCGTCGGGCCGCTCGCCTCGGGCACGGTGACCGAACACCTCGGGTGGCGCTGGGTCTTCCTCGGGATACCCGCGCTGGTCTTCGTACCCCTCGTGGTGGCGCTGCCGGCGATACGCCGGACCGCCTCCGGGCCCGTGGACCCGGAGGCCCCGCCCGTCGCGTTCGACCGGCGGCGGATCCGGCTCGCGCTCGGGATCTCGGCCGGTGCGGGGCTGCTCCAGTACGCCGCCCAGGACCTGCGGTGGCTGTCGCTGCTGCCCGGGCTGGCGGGCGCGGCCCTGCTGGTGCCCGCGGTGCTGGGGCTGCTGCCGCGCGGGACCTACCGGGCGCGGCGCGGGCTGCCGTCCGTGGTGCTGCTGCGGGGTGTGGCGGCGGGGTCGTTCATCGCGGCGGAGAGCTTCGTACCGCTGATGCTGGTCACCCAGCGGGGGCTGAGTCCGACGCTGGCCGGGTTCTCGCTCGCGCTGGGCGGGGTGACCTGGGCGCTCGGCTCGTGGGTGCAGTCGAAGGGGCGGGTGGCTCCGTACCGGCAGCGGCTGATGGTGCTGGGCATGGTCATGGTCGCCGCGGCCATCGCCGGGGCGCCGGCGGTGCTCGTGGAGTGGGTGCCGGTGTGGACGCTGGCGCTGGTGTGGGCGCTGGGGTGTCTGGGGATGGGGCTGGTCATCGGCTCCACGAGCGTGCTGCTGCTGAAGCTGTCGGCGCCGGAGGAGGCGGGGGCGAACTCCGCCGCGCTGCAGATCTCGGACGCGCTGGCGAACGTGGTGCTGCTGGCGGCGGGCGGGGCGGCGTTCGCCGCGCTGGGCGGGGGCGCGGTGGGTGCGGCGCACTCCGTGGGCGAGGCGGGTGGGGGGTCGCACCCCGCCGCCTTCGTGGTGGTCTTCCTGCCGATGGCCTGCGTGGCGCTGGTGGGGGCGTGGGTGGCGACCCGGCTGGACGCGCGAGCGCCGGTGCCGGTTGCGGAAGTCGGCTGACACCGACTGGTACCGCGCGGTACCATCGACCCATGGCTGGTCTCAACGTCAGGTTCACCGAAGAAGAGCTGGACGCCCTGCGCGAGCGCGCCGAGGCGGAAGGCCGCAGCATGCAGTCCTTCGCGCACGAGGCGGTGATCAGAGCCGTAAACGAGCACTCCCGCCTGTTCAACGAGGCGGCCGAGCACGTCCTGAAGGTCAGTGGTGAGCTGAACCGGAGGCTTGCGTGACCCGCTACCTGACCCTGCCCGAGGTGCTGAACCTCGCGGAACGGCTCGGGACCAGCGAGGTGCGCGACTACGGGCTGCTCGACTCGGCGCTGGCGCGCCCCCAGTCGAGCGTGTTCGGCCAGGACGCCTACCCGGACATCTGGGAGAAGGCCGCCGCGCTGATGGAGTCGCTCGCCCGAAACCACGGCCTGGTGGACGGCAACAAGCGCATCGCCTGGTACGCGACCTGGGTCTTCCTGCACATGAACGGACACCCCCTCGACGCGGCATTCGACGTGGACGAGGCGGAGCGATTCGTGCTGGACGTGTGCCAAGGCGCGCTGGACGTCCCCAAGATCGCCGCGCAGCTGCCGAAGTTCGCGCGCTGAGGCAGGGCGGTGTGATGCTCGCCGCACGCGCCGAGGTCACGGGCCTGTCCCTCCGCGAGGGGCGGGCCCGCACCGGTAAGGTGGCCCGGTTGTCCTACGTACGACTGCCGAGAGCGACGAACCGGAGACCGTGACTACTACCGCCTCCCACCACCTCTCACCCGCCTTCCCCGGCCGCGCGCCGTGGGGTACCGCCAGCGCCCTGCGAGCTTGGCAGCAGGGTGCGCTGGACCGGTACCTGGAGACCCAGCCCCGCGACTTCCTCGCCGTCGCGACCCCTGGCGCGGGCAAGACCACCTTCGCGCTCACGCTCGCCTCGTGGCTGCTGCACCACCACGTCGTGCAGCAGGTGACCGTGGTCGCGCCGACCGAGCACCTGAAGAAGCAGTGGGCGGAAGCCGCTGCCCGGATAGGCATCCGGCTGGACCCGGAGTACTCCGCCGGACCGCTGAGCAAGGACTACCACGGGGTCGCGATCACGTACGCGGGCGTGGGCGTACGGCCGATGCTGCACCGCAACCGGTGCGAGCAGCGCAAGACCCTGGTCATCCTCGACGAGATCCACCACGCCGGTGACTCCAAGTCCTGGGGCGAGGCCTGCCTCGAAGCCTTCGACCCGGCGACCCGGCGGCTCGCGCTCACCGGCACGCCCTTCCGGTCCGATACGAACCCCATTCCCTTCGTGGCCTACGAGGAGGGGAACGACGGGATCCGGCGGTCCTCCGCCGACTACACCTACGGGTACGGGAACGCTCTCGGCGACGGCGTCGTGAGGCCCGTCATCTTCCTCTCCTACAGCGGCAACATGCGCTGGCGCACCAAGGCGGGCGACGAGATCGCCGCGCGCCTCGGCGAGCCGATGACCAAGGACGCCATCTCCCAGGCCTGGCGTACGGCGCTCGACGCGCGCGGGGACTGGATGCCGAACGTGCTGCGCGCCGCCGACCAGCGGCTGACCGAAGTCAGGAAGGGCATCCCGGACGCGGGCGGGCTGGTCATCGCCGCCGACCAGGACTCGGCGCGCGCGTACGCCAAGCTGATCCGCGAGATCACGGGGACCAAGGCCACCGTCGTGCTGTCCGACGATACGGGCGCCTCGAAGCGGATCGACGAGTTCGCCGCGAGCAACGACCGGTGGATGGTCGCCGTCCGCATGGTGTCCGAGGGCGTCGACGTACCGAGGCTCGCGGTGGGCGTGTACGCCACCACCATCTCGACCCCGCTGTTCTTCGCGCAGGCCGTCGGGCGCTTCGTGCGCTCGCGCAGGCGCGGCGAGACAGCATCGGTGTTCCTGCCGACCATTCCCTACCTGCTGGGCTTCGCGAACGAGATGGAGGTCGAGCGCGACCACGTCCTCGACAAGCCGAAGAAGCAGGGCGAGGAAGACCCGTACGCCGACTCCGAGAAGGAGATGGACGAGGCGAACCGGCAGGAGGACGAGGACACCGGCGAAGAGGAGCAGATGTCCTTCGAGGCGCTGGAGTCCGACGCCGTCTTCGACCGGGTCCTCTACGACGGCGCCGAATTCGGCATGCAGGCACACCCGGGGAGCGAAGAGGAGCAGGACTACCTCGGCATCCCCGGGCTGCTGGAGCCCGACCAGGTGCAGATGCTGCTCCAGAAGCGGCAGTCGCGGCAGATCGCGCACAGCAAGCGCAAGCCGGACTCGGAGGCCGACCTGCTGGAGCTGCCGGCCGACCGGCGGCCGGTGGTCTCGCACAAGGAACTGCTGGAGCTGAGGAAGTCGCTGAACACGATGGTGGGCGCCTACGTCCACCAGAGCGGCAAACCGCACGGGGTGATCCACACGGAGCTGCGCCGGGTCTGCGGCGGACCGCCGAGCGCGGAGGCCACGGCGGGGCAGCTGCGGGAACGCATCAAGAAGGTCCAGGAGTGGGCCACCCGCATGCGGTGATTTCCTACGGAATGTGCGGCGGGGGCCGGGCGGAGATTCGTACGGTCCCCGCCCGCCCGGGGCCTCGTACCGGCGGCGGATCGCCGGTGGCGGGGACGCATGCGGCCTTGAGCGACCGCCAGGGTCCGTAGGTTACGAATTGGCGGCGACGCGGGTTTACAACCGGCATAAATCGGCTGTAGGCGCCCGGATTCTGGACGAGCCCTTCCGCTGAGCGGACCCGCTCGCTACTGTCCCCGCATCGAACGCCCCGTGGCAACGCCGCCGCGGGAGCGCAGCCGGTGCCATGGCCGCTACCGGCGGCCTCTCCGTGCGTCGCCGAGGGACCGGCGACGCACGCCCCAGAGAGTCACCGCCGCCCACCGAAAGAGGGAGAGGCGTCGTGACCGCGGAAACCTCCCAGACTCTCGACCGAGGACTCCGAGTTCTCAAACTGCTCGCCGACACCGACCACGGTCTGACCGTCACCGAGCTCTCCAACCGCCTCGGTGTGAACCGCACCGTGGTCTACCGCCTCCTGGCCACCCTCGAACAGCACGCCCTGGTCCGCCGCGACCTCGGCGGCCGCGCCCGCGTCGGGCTCGGCGTGCTGCGCCTGGGCCGTCAGGTGCACCCGCTGGTGCGCGAGGCGGCCCTGCCGGCGCTGCGCTCCCTCGCCGAGGACATAGGCGCCACCGCGCACCTGACCCTCGTGGACGGAACCGAAGCGCTCGCCGTGGCCGTCGTGGAGCCGACCTGGACCGACTACCACGTCGCCTACCGGCCCGGCTTCCGTCATCCGCTCGATCGCGGGGCCGCCGGCCGGGCCATCCTGGCCGCCCGTCAGGGCACGCTCATCGAGCCCGGGTACACGCTGACCCACGGGGAGCTCGAAGCGGGCGCCAGCGGGGCCGCTGCGCCGCTCGTGGGCATCACGGGGCTGGAGGGCAGCGTGGGCGTCGTCATGCTGGCCGACGCCGTGCCCGAGCGGGTCGGCCCGCGCGTGGTGGACGCCGCCCGTGAGGTGGCCGACGCCCTGCGCTGAGCACCTGCGCCGAGCAGCGGGCGGGTGCCACATCAGGACACCGAGCCGCGTCCCCGTCCGCCGGGGGCGCGGCTCGACCCGTTGCCGGGGGGCCACGCTAGATTGGCCGGGTGCTCTCTCGCCTCACACGTCTGCCGCGTCCCGCCGCCCTCGCCGTCTGCGCCGTGCCCGTGCTCGCGCTGTTCGCCGTCGCGGCCGTCGCACCGCTGCCCTTCGTGATCGCGCAGCCCGGCCTCACGGCCGACGTGCTCGGCTCCCGCGACGGCAAGCAGGTCATCGTCGTCACGGGGGCGCCCACCCGGGAGACCACGGGCCAGCTGCGGATGACCACCATCCAGGCCACCGGCCCCTCCACCTCCGTGGCCCTGCCCGAACTGCTCGGCGACTGGTTCGACACCACCCGTGCGGTCATGCCCCGGGAGGCCGTGTATCCGTCGGGTGGAAGCGACAAGCAGATCGAGGAGCACAACCTGGAGGAGATGACCAAGTCGCAGTCGTCGGCCTCCCAGGCCGCGCTCGGCTATCTCCACAAGGACCCCAAGGACGTGAAGGTCGAGCTGAACCTCGCCGACGTCGGCGGCCCGAGCGCCGGGCTGCTCTTCTCCCTGGGCATCGTCGACAAGCTCGACGGGAACGGCAGCGGCGGCGATCTCACCGGCGGCCGCAACATCGCCGGTACCGGCACCATCAGCGCGGACGGCAAGGTCGGCGCGGTCGGCGGGGTGGCCCTGAAGACTCAGGCCGCGCGGCGCGACGGGGCGAGCGTGTTCCTCGTACCGGCGGCGGAGTGCTCGGACGCCCGGTCCGAACTCCCCGAGGGGCTCCGGCTGGTCCCCGTCACCTCGCTGACGGATGCGGTGAACGCTCTGCGGGCCCTGCAGAAGGACGAGTCGGTTCCGTCCTGCTGACCCGCGGGGCCTCCATCGAGCGCCAGGCCGGGAACACCAGCGGGGAGAGGGTGGCGAGCAGGTAGACGCCGCCGAACCACAGCAGCGCCCGGGTCACCCCGAAACCGTCGACGAGCAGCCCCGCGGCCAGCCCGCCCAGCGGCATCGTCAGCTCGCAGCCGGCCGTGGTCACCCCCGCGACCCGGCTGCGCAGGGTCTCCGGCACCCTCTCCAGCATCACCGTGGTCAGGATCGGGTTGAGCATGCCGGCGCCCAGCCCCGACAGTGCCATCGTCACCGCGAGCGGCAGCGGGGTGTCGGTGAAGGCGGCGACGAGGTAGCGGGGGGTCCCGCATATGAGGAAGGCCGCCGCGAACACGGTCCTACGGGGGAACCGCTCGCCCCACGCTCCGTAGAGCAGGGCCCCCAGCAGCGCGAAGCCGCCGAACAACGCGATCATCAGGCCCAGCGTGGTGGCGCCGCCGGGGGCTTCGCGGCCGTGCACGGGCAGCAGCACCGAGGACCAGCCCTGGTCGAGCCCGTTGGTCATCATCACCATCACGGTGATGCCCAGCAGTAGCCGAGTACGGGTCAGGAACCGCCAGCCCTCGCCGAGTTCGACCCGGTACCCGGCGAGCGACACCTTCCCGGCGGCGCGCTGCGGCTCGGCGGCCGGGACCCCCCGCAGGAACGCGGCGACCAGCAGCGCCGATATCCCGAAGGTGGCCGCGTCGAGCAGCAGGACGGACTCGGCGCCGAGCGTGCCGATCAGTACGCCGGCCAGCGCGGCCCCGATCATGCGGGCCCCGCGCGAGACGGCGTCGTAGAGGCTGGCGGCGCGGGCGACGGTGGTGCCGGAGTGCTCGGCGAGGTGGGGGAGCAGGACGTAGCGCGCGGTCAGTCCTGGGGTGTGCACGAGCCCGCAGACGGCCATCAGCGCGCACAGCATCCAGAACTCCAGGAGCCCGGCGTAGTGCAGCAGGGGTATCGCGCCGACGGCCAGTCCGCAGATCAGGTCGGAGGCGGCGGAGACCCGGCGGCGGCCGAGCCGGTCGATGACCGGACCGCCGACGAGGGCCGCCACGATCACGGGCAGGGTGGCGCAGAAGGCGACGATCCCGGCCCGGCCGGCGCTGTCCGTGGTCTGGAGCACGAACCACGGGACGCCGATCAGGGTGAGTGAACTGCCCGCGATCGAAATGGTGTTGGCGGCGAGAACGGCGGCGAAGGGGCGGCGGCTCATGCCGTCCCGCCGTACGGGTACGGGTGCGGGATCCGGGTGATGCGGGCGTGCAGGTGGGCGGGGCGTATCAGGCGGATCCCGGCGCCGATCAGGGCCTCACCGACCCGGTCGCGCAGGGCGGGCGCCGAGGGGGCGGAGAGAGCGGAGGGGGCGGCCGGGGCCGCCAGGGCCGCCGTGCGTCCGAGGCGCCAGGCGGTGGCCTCGGCGGTGCGGGTGGCGTGGAGCGCGGAGTGGGTCTCGAAGTGGGTGAAGGCGTACATGGAAGGACTCCCTCGGGTGCGGTTCGGTCGGTTCGCTCACTCGCCGGTGCGGCGGGGGAACGCGTGCGTGTGGAAGCGGACCGTTTCCGTGCCCTCTTCCGGCGGCAGGTCGCGGTAGCTGTTGATCAGGTCGTGCATTTTGAGGATCAGCTCATGGCTCTGCCCGGGGGTGAGCTGCAGGGTGAAGTCGCTGAGGTCGGAGCCCCGGCGCCAGTCCAGCGACCAGTCGTGGGTCTGGCTCAGCCAGTTGCCCGCCTCCTGCGTGTGGATCTTCAGGATCTCGGACAGGAAGACTTCGGCCGCGCCGCGCGTGGCCGGGTCCTCGTCGAAGACCAGCGCCTCGTCGAACGCGGTTGCGTCCTGGGCGGTCCGCCACCAGCGCTCGCGGCCCTTGCCGTGTTCGGGCGCGTCTTCGACGAACCCGTGCGCGGCCAGCTGGCGCAGGTGGTAGCTGGTGGCCCCGCTGGACTCGCCGAGCCGCTCCGCGAGTTGGGAAGCCGTGGCCGGACCGTCGTGGCGCAGGGCGCCGAGCAGGCGGATGCGCAGCGGGTGGGCCAGGCCGCGCAGGGACTGGGCGTCGAGGGTGCGGACCTGGGGTTGGGGGGTCGACTTTTCGGATTCGGCGGATTCGGCGGACTCGGCGTTCTTCTCGGGCATGCCTCAACGATAGGGTTGCAAAGAAGTCTATGCAAGGGTTTCTTTGCAACCCTTTCTTTGGAACTTCGGAGTCCTCCCCGGCGGGCCGCCCGCGGTCGGCCGGGTCAGTCGTCCTCGGCCGCCTGCTCGACCAGGGGGATGATCCTCAAGGGGACGGGATTCTCCATGACGATCGCGGTCGAAGCCCTCACGATGCCGTCGAACCCCACGACCCGGTCGATCACCCGCTGGAGATCCGCGTTGGAGCGAGCCACGAGCCGGCACAGCATGTCTCCGTGCCCGGTCGTGGTGTGCAGCTCCAGCACCTCCGGCACCCCGTCCAAGTGCGCCCGTACGTCGGCCCCTTGCCCCTGCTTGATCTCCAGCGTGGCGAAGGCGGTCACCGGGTACCCCAGGGCCGCCGGATCCACCTGCGGGCCGAAGCCGCGGATGACCCCGTTCGCCTGGAGCCGGTCCAGGCGGGCCTGCGCGGTGCCGCGGGCCACGCCGAGCCGGCGCGAGACCTCCAGGACCCCTATGCGGGGCTCCCGGGCGAGCAGCACGATGAGCCGGCCGTCGAGTTCATCGATTCCCACAGGAGCCTCCGGGGTGGTCATAGTGCGCAGATATTCCAGCCATCCTGGGCTCTGACTGTGCAGCTTGTACAGCAGAAATGGAAACTATTGCGCATCTTGTGGAACGGCGGGACTCTGCGCTCATGACTGAGACCCAGCCTCTCGACACCGTCCCGCACACCGCGCGCAAGGCCGACCCCTTCCCGGTCAAGGGCATGGACGCGGTCGTCTTCGCCGTAGGCAACGCCAAACAGGCCGCGCACTACTACTCGACGGCCTTCGGCATGAAGCTCGTGGCCTACTCCGGACCGGAGAACGGCACCCGCGAGACGGCGAGCTACGTCCTGACCAACGGCGCCGCGCGCTTCGTCCTCACCTCGGTCATCAAGGCGTCCACCGACCGTGGCCGCTTCCTCGCCGAGCACGTCGCCGACCACGGCGACGGGGTCGTCGACCTCGCGATCGAGGTGCCGGACGCACGGGCGGCGTACGCGTACGCCGTCGAGCACGGCGCCCGCGGTCTGGACGAGCCGTACGAGGTCAAGGACGAGAACGGCACGGTGGTGCTCGCCGCCATCGCCACCTACGGCCAGACCCGCCACACCCTGGTCGAGCGCGTCGACTACACCGGCCCGTACCTGCCGGGCTACGTCGCCGTCGAGCCGATGGTGGAGCCCCCGGCCAAGCGGACCTTCCAGGCCATCGACCACTGCGTGGGCAACGTCGAGCTCGGCCGGATGAACGAGTGGGTGGCCTTCTACAACAAGGTCATGGGCTTCACGAACATGAAGGAGTTCGTGGGCGACGACATCGCGACCGAGTACTCGGCGCTGATGTCGAAGGTGGTCGCGGACGGCACGCTCAAGGTCAAGTTCCCGATCAACGAGCCGGCGATCGCGAAGAAGAAGTCGCAGATCGACGAGTACCTGGAGTTCTACGGCGGCGCCGGCGTCCAGCACATCGCCCTCGCGACCAACGACATCGTCTCCACCGTGCGCGCGATGCGCGCGGCGGGCGTGACCTTCCTGGACACCCCCGACTCGTACTACGACACGCTCGGCGACTGGGCGGGCGAGACCCGGGTACCGGTCGAGACCCTGCGCGAGCTGAAGATCCTCGTCGACCGCGACGAGGACGGCTACCTGCTCCAGATCTTCACGAAGCCGGTGCAGGACCGCCCGACGGTCTTCTTCGAGATGATCGAGCGCCACGGCTCGATGGGCTTCGGCAAGGGCAACTTCAAGGCCCTGTTCGAGGCGATCGAGCGGGAGCAGGAGAAGCGGGGCAACCTGTAGGTCGCGCGGCTCCGGCGGGGCTGGATTTTCCGGCCCCGCCGCGGTCACCGCCCCGAAGGGCTCGGGCTAGGGCTCGCTCCCGGCTTCGCCCCCGGCTTCGGCTTCGCCTTCGGGAGCTCCGGGGCCACCCACGGGGTGGTGGGCTGCATGTTCTCCGGACCGCCCGCCGGGGGCTGGCCGATCGACGCCAGGGCGTCCTTCGCCAGCGGCCCCCGCACCGGCGAGAACCGCGGGTTGGTCCGCAGTGCCTCCTGGAGGTGGCGCCGCGCTCCGGCCTCGTCGCCCAGGCCCCGCTCGATCATCGCCCGGTGGTACGAGAACTCCGCGAGCCGCAGCCCCTTGTCCGTGGCCTGCTTCGCGTACTCCAGCGCAGCCGTGTCGTCGCCCGCCTTGTGCAGCGCCCAGCCCAGCGCGTCCGCCACCTGCAGGTTCTTGTGCCGGGCCCATTCCGCGGTCAGGCGCCGCACCGCCGCCGCCGGTTCGCCGTGGTCCGCCTCGAACTGGCCGAGGACCAGCTCCTCGTTGACCCCGCCGTCCGGGCCACCGCCCGCGCCGCTCCGGCCGGCCCGCGCGGCGAGGCCCTCGTACACCGACCGCGCCTCGTCGCCCCGCCCCAGCGACTCCAGCAGCTCGCCCAGCTCCAGCGACAGCCTCGGCAGCGGTGCCCGGCCCAGCGCGAGCCGGTAGTCCCGTACCGCCTCCCCGCCCCGCCCCAGCGCGGCCAGCACCCGCGCCCGCCCGCCCAGCGCGTCGGCCTGCGCCGGATCGGTGCGCAGCGCCGCCTCGTACTGCCGCAGCGCCTCCGCCTCGTCGCCGCGCTCCCAGGCCAGCTCCCCGAGCCGGAACAGCACGTAGGCCTTCTCCGGCGGGGCCTTCGCCGCGCCGCCCGCGTGCTCCATGGACATGGTCGCGTCCTCGCGCCAGCCCCGGTCCCGGTAGACCTGCGAGGCCCGGACGAACGCCGCCAGCCCCGGCCGCATGTCCACCAGGCGCTCCATCGCCTTCTCGGCCGCCTTGTAGTCGCCGAGCCCGGCGTACGCGTCCACGAGCACCGGGTACGCCGTCCACCGCTTCGGCGCCTGCGCCCGTACGAGCTCGCCCCAGCGCTTCCCGGTCCCGTAGTCCCGCCGGGCGTTGGCCAGCGCGCCCATGCCCGTCATCGCGTCGAAGTTCCCCTTCTCGGCCGGGCGCACCTCCAGCGACCGCTTCAGCGCCTTCTCCGCCTTCGGGTACCAGGCCGGATCGGCCGTCCTGCGCGCCTGCTCCAGGTACGCCGACCCGAGCACCGCCCACGAGGCGTCGTCGTCGGCGTGGCCCGCGAGCCACTTCTCCCGGTCCGCGACCAGCGCCGACAGGTCCACCGCCGCCGCGGGTGCGCCCATCCCGACGGCCGCGCGGGCCCGCTCGCCGGGCGCCGGCGGGCGCGCGTCGTCGCCCCCGCGGGCCGGCCGGATCAGCAGGGCTCCGGCGATCAGGACCACCGCGACCGCCGCCGCCACCAGGGTCTTGCGGCCGGTCAGGTTCACGGGCGGGGCAGGGGGCCGAGACTCCGCACGCCGCGGCCGCGGCTCCTCGCGGAGCCGCTCCTCGGACGACACCTTCTCGGGCGGCGCCGTCTCGGGCCGCGCTTCCTGACGCATGGGATCCATGGGGTCACTGTGCGTCAATATGAAGAGCTCGCGGAGGTGTCCGAAGAGCGTCGTGGGCGTGTTCACACCGATGGCCCCGACTGTCACGCTGGCCCCATGGATGAGGAAGATTCCGCCAAGCTCCACGCATCGCCCCATGGGCGGCTCCACGCGCTGCTCCTCGAAGGCCTCCCTCCCGGGGCGCTGCTCACCGACCCCCAGGTGACCGCCTCCTACGCCACCGACATGGCGAGCTTCTGCGCCGCCGGCACCCCGGCCGCGGTCGTTCTGCCCCGCACCGCCGAACAGGTCCAGCACGTCCTGCGCACCGCCCACGCGCTGCGCGTCCCCGTGGTCCCGCAGGGTGCCCGCACGGGCCTGTCGGGCGCGGCCAACGCCTCCGACGGCTGCATCGTGCTGTCCCTCGTGAAGATGGACCGGATCCTGGAGATCGACACTGTCGACCGGATCGCCGTCGTCGAGCCCGGGGTCGTCAACGCGGTCCTCTCCCGCGCCGTCGCCGAGCGCGGCCTCTACTACCCGCCGGACCCCTCCAGCTGGGAGCAGTGCACCATCGGCGGGAACATCGGCACCGCCTCCGGCGGCCTGTGCTGCGTCAAGTACGGGGTCACCGCCGAGTACGTGCTCGGCCTCGACGTGGTCCTCGCCGACGGCAGGCTCATGCGCACCGGCCGGCGGACCGCCAAGGGCGTCGCCGGGTACGACCTCACCCGCCTGTTCGTCGGCTCCGAAGGCAGCCTCGGCGTGGTCGTCAAGGCCGTCCTCGCCCTGCGCCCCGCACCGCCCCGCCAGCTCGCGCTGGCCGCCGAGTTCCCCTCGGCCGCGGCCGCCTGCGAAGCCGTCTGCGCCGTCATGGAGGCGGGGCTGACGCCCTCGCTGCTGGAGCTGATGGACCGTACGACCGTCCGCGCCGTCAACGCGCTGGGCCGGATGGGCCTGCCCGAAACCACCGAGGCCCTCCTCCTCGCCGCCTTCGACACCCCGCACGCGCCGGCCGACCTGGCGGCCGTGGGCGAGCTGTGCACCGCCGCCGGGGCGAGCGCCGTCGTACCGGCCGAGGACGAGGCCGAGTCCGAACTGCTGCTCCAGGCCCGGCGGATGTCCCTGACCGCGCTGGAGGCCCTGCGGCCCGCGACGATGATCGACGACGTGTGCGTACCGCGCACCCGGCTCGCCGAGATGCTCGACGGCACCGCGGCCATCGCGCGCGACCACGACCTGCTCATCGGGGTCTGCGCGCACGCCGGCGACGGCAACACCCACCCCGTCGTCTGCTTCGACCCGGCCGACGAGGACGAGACCCGGCGGGCCCGTGCCTCCTTCGACGAGATCATGGCGCTGGGCCTCGCGCTGGGCGGGACCATCACGGGGGAACACGGGGTCGGCGTCCTGAAGAAGGAATGGCTCGCCCGCGAACTCGGCCCGGTGGGCCTGGAGATGCAGCGCGCCGTCAAGCACGCCTTCGACCCGGAGGGACTGCTCAATCCGGGCAAGCTGTTCTGACCTTCCCGGCTGTTCCGGCCCTACGGGGCTGCGTGCGCGGGCGGCCCCCCGCGCCCTCACTCCCCGTCCGAGGACTCGTCCGACGGCCACGGGTCGCGCATCCACAGTTCGTCGGCCGGAGTCGGGGCGAGCAGCTCGGCCAGCGCGTCGTCGAGGCCGAGCCGCTCGGCCTCGGTGCCGGGCGGCACGATCCGCAGGGTGCGCTCCAGCCAGGCGGACACGGACGCGGCGGGCGCCTCCAGCAGGGCGTCGCCGTCGGGGGAGCTGAGCGCCATGCACAGGACGGCCTTGTTCTCGACCTTCGTGGGCCAGATCCGGACGTCTCCGTGGCCGCACGGGCGGAACACCCCCTCGACCAGCAGCTCGCGGGCGAAGGTCCAGTTGACCGGGGTGCTGGAACCGGTGTGGAAGGTGATGTGGACGGCGTACGGGTCGTCCGTGAGGTAGAGGAGCCGCGCGGCGACGGGGATGCTGCGCTCGGGGGAGAGGACCAGCTTCAGTTCCAGCTCGCGTTCGATGACGGGGTGGTGCATGACGGCCTCACTTCGGTGCGGTGTACGTGCTTCTGCCGGTGAGTGGGGCCGGGATTCCCGCCCCACACCCGGAGAGAGCGCCGAAGTGCCCGGGTATGACGCGACTTCGCGAGGCGATGTGGGGATTGGCCGAATTCTGTCGGGTGACCGAAATCGTGCGTACGAGACCGCGTTCGCTCAAAGGCTTGGATTCTCCCGTTACCGGACCTGTCGGGGGGCGGTTCTTGGCTATGGTCCACCCCTGCACAAGCCTCAAGCCACGATCGGAGTTGGGGACATTGACGGCCTCCCCTGGTGACGGCGAGCACGCGGCCCGCGAGGGCTACTACCCCGATCCGTCCATCCCCGGGTACGTCAGGTTCTGGAACGGCCTGAACTGGGTTCCCGGTACGAGCCGCCCCGCGGTCGCGGCCGACGAGACGGGTCCGGTGTTCCTCGACGAGACCGGTGTCACGGAGGCGCTGCGCGAGCCCGAGCGATGGCCCGAACCGGAGCCGGAACCCGCGCCGGAGCCCGTGGTGTGGCAGGCCGACCCCTTCCACCAGTCCGGCTTCGGCGGGCCGCGCGACCATCGGGTGTCCTGGGGCAACGAACCCGCCGCCGTCCGCCCGGCGGGGATCTCGCTGGCCCGCACGCCAGTCCCCGTCCCCTCCCATGTGCCCGCCCCCGCCCCCGCCCCCGTCCCGGTGCCCGCGGCCGCGCCGGCTCCCGCGCCGGTGCCGGTGCCGGTACCCGCGCGGGCGTCCGGCCCCGCCGCCCCCGAGGGCATCGGGATCCTGTCGGCCCGCTCACCGGCCAGCGCGGCCCCCCACGCCGCCCCGGCCCCCGCCCCGGCCCCCGTACCCGCCCCGGCCCCCGTGCCCGTCGCGCAGCCCGCCACACCGAGGCCTCCCACCCCGCGGGCCGTGTTCGAGCGGATGGCGGAGCGGTCCGTGCGCCCCGCCGGGTTCGGGCGCCGGGCCGCGGCCCGGCTGCTGGACACCCTCGTGTACGCGGGCGTCGCGACCGGGGTGGCGCTGCCCCTCGTACCCGGGGCGACCGCGCACCTCCAGGGCAAGGTGGACGCCGCCCGGCTGAGCGGGCGGACCACCACCGTGTGGCTGTTCGACGGCACCATCGCGGGCGGGCTGGGACTCGTACTCGGGGCCGTCCTCGTCTTCGGCATCCTCTACGAGGCCCTGCCCACCGCCCGTTGGGGTCGGACCCCGGGCAAGAAGCTCCTCGGCGTGCGCGTCCTGGCCGCCGCCACCCTGCGTCCGCCCCGCCTCGGCGCGGCCCTGCGCCGCTGGCTCGTGTACGCCTTCCTGGGGCTCCCCGGGGCCGTGTGGGCCCTGGGGGACCGCCCGCGGCGCCGGACCCTCCACGACCGTGTGGCACGCACGTACGTGGCCCGCTAGAGCCTGTCGCCGGGTCGTCGCCGGGTCGTCGCCGGGTCGTCGCCGGGCCGTCGCCGGGTCGTCGCCGGACTGCCGCCGGGCCCCGGTGGGCCGCCCGGGCGCAGGGGCGTCCCCCGAATGGCCGCGCCCCCGTTGCGGGCCGGGCCGGGCCGGGTTCGACTCGGGCCATGAGCACCGATCAGCCGCCGCCCGGCCAGCCGCCCGAGGACGACCCGTTCCTCAAGAAGCCCCAGGAGCCGACGCCCCCGTCGGGTGGTTCGCCGTACGGCTCACCGCCCCCCGGCGGGTCCGGCTTTCCCCCGCCGCCCCCGCCCGGCGGCGGCGGCGGAGGGTATCCGCCTCCCCCCGGCGGCGGGTACCCGCCCCCGCCGCCCCCCTACGGCGGCGGTGGAGACCCGTACGGCGGTGGCGGCGGCATGCCCGACCCGCTCGCCGGGATGCCCCCGCTGGCCGACTTCGGAAAGCGGCTCGCCGCCCGCATCGTCGACCTGGTGATCGTCGCCGTGCCGCTGTTCCTGATCCAGCTGGCCTTCGGCACGAAGCGCTACACGGTCGACACGAGCAACGGCGAGGACGTCTCCGAGGTCATCACCAAGTCCTACAGCGGTAGCGGCCTGATCATGACCTTGATCTCGATCGCCGCGTACCTCGGCTACGACTGGTGGTTCACGAAGAAGAACGGCCAGACCCTCGGCAAGAAGTGGATGGGCCTGCGCGTCGCGATGCTCAACGACGGCAGCGTCCCGCAGTCCAACGCCGCGCTGTCCCGTGCGGCCGTGCTCTGGCTGCCGACGCTGATCTGCTGCTTCTGCCTGTGGCCGATCGCGCTCGTCATCTCGATGCTCGTGGACAAGCCCTACAAGCAGGGTCTGCACGACAAGGTGGGCAAGACCGTGGTGGTCCAGGCGGGCTAGGCCGTCTCTTCCGGCAGCAGCGGTCAACAGGCGTACGCAGCTCAGCGCGCGGGCGGTCTCCCCAGTGGGAGGCCGCCCGCGCCGCGCTGTGCCCGGCGGGTCGCCGTGCCCAACGGCTCAGTGGTGCACGGGATGTTCGGCAGCGGTGGCGGCAGCGGCGGCCGCCACGTCCTCCGGCACGGTGTCGGGCACCGGCGAGGCGGTTTTCGTACGGGCCGGCGCCGCGTGCCGTCCGCGCCGACGCGGGATCGGCACGGTGAGTGCGACGAGGAGCCCGAGGGCGAGGGCGGCGGCGGAAATGACCGCGACGCCGAGTCCCGTGCTCGTCTGCGAGAGCAGCAGCATGGCGATCGTCGAGACGATGACGGTGGCGGACCCGTAGGTGAGCTGTGCGGCAGTCGGACGCGGCATGGCGATATCCGTCCTCGAAGCGGGAGGGGGAGTCGGCTCAACCTGGTCGGGCGTCAAGTGACTCTACGACGGTGGATGCCCGAGCCGCACTGCCGGTAAGCGCGACCTAACCCACAGCTGCGGAGCACAGGGGGCGCACGGGGCTCATTCTCCGGCCGGACTCAAGGCCGGGAAGCGCCGTTCGTCCCATATGGCCGGGGTACGTCCGCATAGCGGAACTCCGTGACCGCATAGTGCAGTTGTAAGGAACAAGTCAAGGTCTGTCTTTTCTTGCGACTCTCCGGTCAAATGTCGTCACTTGAGACGCGCGCCGCACGGAACCCCCCGCTCCTATGGAGACGTTCCGCACTACGTCGCGGCCGCGGGAGGGGAACGACGTCAAGTGACCAGCAATTCCGCGAGGAGACGAGCGCTTCGCGCCGCCGCAGTCGGCGCGACCCTGGCTGTGACCGCAGCCACCGGCGCGGCCTTCTCGATAGCCCAGGCGGACCCGCATCCGTCCGCGCCCGCCACGAGCCGTCAGGACCCGACCTCCTCCGCCAAGGAGCAGGTCGACCACAACCTGCCGGGCCCGTTCAGCGCCGAGCAGGCGAAGGCCAGGAAGGCCGCCCTGGAGCAGGTGCTCTCCGGCAAGAAGCAGGTCGAACAGCGGGGCGCCTCCCAGGTGGTCAAGCTCGACGACAAGAAGTACGTGGAGCTCGGCCGCGAGAAGACCGACAAGATCTTCACGATCCTCGTCGACTTCGGCGACCAGGTGGACAACACCACCATGTACGACCCGGACGGCCCGGGCGGCCCCAAGCCCCCGGTCGTCAAGTACGGCGGCACCCCGGGGCCGGCGCACAACCAGATCGCCCAGCCCGACCGCGCGACGAACAACAGCACCGCGTGGCGCAAGGACTTCAGCCGTGACTACTTCCAGGACCTGTACTTCGGTACCGGCAAGGGCAAGAATTCGCTGAAGACCTACTACGAGAAGACCTCCTCGGGCCGCTACTCGGTCGACGGTGTCGTCACCGACTGGGTCAAGATCCCGTACAACGAGGCCCGTTACGGCTCGAACTACTGCGGCCAGAAGAACTGCAACAACGTCTGGGACACCGTCAGGGACGGCGTGAACGCCTGGGCCGACGCGCAGAAGAAGGCCGGCAAGACCGACGCCGAGATCAAGGCGACGCTGTCCCAGTACGACCAGTGGGACCGCAACGACTACAACCACAACGGCAACTTCAACGAGCCCGACGGCTACATCGACCACTTCCAGATCGTCCACGCGGGCGAGGACGAGTCGGCCGGCGGCGGCGTGCAGGGCGCGGACGCCCTGTGGGCGCACCGCTGGTACGCCTACGGCACCGACGCGGGCAAGACCGGCCCGGCGAACAACAAGGCCGGCGGCACCCAGATCGGCAACACCGGCATCTGGGTCGGCGACTACACGATGCAGCCCGAGAACGGCGGCCTCGGCGTCTTCGCGCACGAGTACGGCCACGACCTCGGCCTCCCGGACCTCTACGACACCACGGGTGGCGGCGAGAACTCGGTCGGCTTCTGGTCCCTGATGTCGGCCGGCTCCTGGCTCGGCGACGGCAAGGACTCCATCGGCAACCTCCCGGGCGACATGACCGCCTGGGACAAGCTCCAGCTGGGCTGGCTGAACTACGACAAGGCCACGGCCGCGACGAAGTCCACCCACAAGCTGGGCGTCTCGGAGTACAACACCAAGGACAAGCAGGCGCTCCTCGTCGACCTGCCGAAGAAGCAGGTCAAGACCGATGTCGTCGCTCCCGCCGAGGGTTCCTCGCAGTGGTGGAGCAACATGGGTGACGACCTCAAGAACACCCTGACCCGGTCGGTCGACCTGACCGGCAAGAAGTCCGCCTCCCTGGCCCTCAAGGGCTGGTGGGACATCGAGCAGGACTACGACTTCCTGTACACCGAGGTGTCCACCGACGGCGGCGCCAGCTGGACCGCCCTCCACGGCACCGCCGACGGCGCGGTCATCCCGGACGACGCCTCGGGCAGCCCGGCGCTGACCGGCGCCTCGGCCGCCTGGAAGTCCCTGGCCTTCCCGCTCGACGCCTACGCGGGCAAGAAGATCGACCTCCGCTTCCGCTACCAGACGGACGGCGGCGCGGGCGGCAAGGGCTTCACGGCCGACGCCCTCAGCATCACCGCGGACGGCACGACCCTGTTCACCGACGGCGCCGAGAACGGCGACAACGGCTGGACCGGCAAGGGCTTCTCGCGCATCGGCGCCGGCTTCACCAAGGAGTACGCGCAGTACTACCTGGCGGAGAACCGCCGCTACGTCTCGTACGACTCCACCCTCAAGGTGGGCCCGTACAACTTCGGCTTCACCAACACGAAGCCGAACTGGGTCGAGCACTACGCGTACCAGGACGGTCTGCTGATCTGGCTCTGGGACACCTCCCAGAAGGACAACAACACCAGCGTCCACCCGGGCTCCGGTCTGATCCTTCCGATCGACGCCAACGCCAAGCCCATGAAGTGGGCGGACGGCACCCTGCTGCGGAACAAGATCCAGCCGTACGACGCGCCGTTCAGCGCGTACCCGACGGATGCCTTCACCCTGCACAACAAGGGCGAGGCGCTGTTCCTGAAGTCGAAGCCGGCCAACAAGGTCTTCGACGACCACAAGGGCAAGTACTACTACGACGAGAACCCGACCGGTTCGGTGAAGGTCACTGACACCAACACCAAGATCAAGATCGTCAAGGAGCCGCGCGACGGTCTCCAGATGACGGTCGAGGTCGGCCCCGCCGTTAAGTAATTCGGTAAAACCGCAGGTCAAAGCATGATCGGCCGTCGCCCCTCTAGCGGGCGGCGGCCGATCGCGTTTAGATGCGTGTTGCGAGTTTCTTATTGACGGGGGAGATGAAGACATGCCCGGTGGAGGTTTCGTCAGATTGCCCGGCGGCAGCGTGGTCGTCGCGCTCACGCTGCCCAGACCGTCCGGAGAGGGCGGAAACGTCCGCGTGCTGGTGCACGCGGCGAACCGGGCCCGCGCCCTGACCAGGCTGCGGAACCTCGGCATGCGCGCCGTCTACCTGCGGGGCAACGCCCAGCCCCCGACCCCGGACGAGATCACCGCCGTCCTGCACCACCCCGACGGCCTGCTCTGGCGCGGCGCGCCGGACCGGGCGCAGGAGCTGTGGCACCCGATCAGGGCACTGCTGGGCTGACGGGGAGCCGGGCGGCCCCGCTCAGCCGGCCACCACGGGGGTGCCGCTCAGCTCGACCCCGGCCTCGCGGAGCTCGTCCAGGGCGCGGGCGGTGGTGTGCGGGGCCACGCCCGCCGTCAGGTCCAGCAGGACGTGCGTACGGAATCCCGCGCGGGCCGCGTCCAGGGCGGTGGCCTTGACGCAGTGGTCGGTGGCGATGCCCACCACGTCGACCTCGGTGACCTGGCGGTCCCGCAGCCACTCCGTGAGCCCGCGGCCGTTCTCGTCGGCCCCCTCGAAGCCGCTGTACGCAGCCTCGTACGCCCCCTTGTCGAACACGGCGGCCACGGCCCCCGAGGTGACGGCCGGCGCGAAGTTCGGGTGGAAGCCCACGCCCTCGGTCCCGGCGACGCAGTGGACGGGCCAGGAGGTCTCGAAGTCCGGCTGCGCCGGGGGGCGCGCGAAGTGCGGCCCGGGGTCGACGTGGTGGTCCCGCGTGGCGACGACGTGCCGGTATCCGGCGGTGGCCTGCCCGATGAGCTCGGTGATGGCGGCGGCCACGTCGGCTCCGCCGGTGACCGCGAGGCTGCCGCCTTCGCAGAAGTCGTTCTGTACGTCGACGACGATCAGTGCGCGGTGCATGTCCGGTGCCCTTCGGCTTGGTGTGTGGTGCGACTGGGACCCTGCGGGGGCTCTTCCCCCACCCCGCCCCTTCCCGAAACTGGGGGCAATCTCAGCCTCGCCGGCGTTTGAGGCGCGGGGTCTGGGGCGGAGCCCCAGGGGCCCCGGCCCAGACGGGCCCGCTACGCGTACTCGGTCGGGATCACGGCCTCGCCGCGCGAGAGCTGCGTGGCCGAGAGGGGGAGGCCCGCCAGGGCCTCGCGGTGGCGGTCGCGGGCGGCCTCCAGCGGCTCGCGGGCCACCACCTCGCCCGCCTTCACCAGCTGGACCAGGAGCTGCGAGTCCGCCAGCGCGGCCGGCACCGGCCCGGTTCCCAGGACCTCCGCCTCCGCGACCCCCTCGGAGTCGGTCCGCCGGGCCGCCCACTTGCGGCCCCCGATGGAGGTCTTCCCGCCCGAGGACTTCTTCGCGACCGACGCGAGCGGCGCCTTCACGTCGGCGGAGGTGGCCCGCGCCACCAGCTTGTAGACCATCGAGCACGTCGGGTGCCCGCTGCCCGTCACCAGCTGGGTGCCGACCCCGTAGGCGTCCACGGGGGCCGCCGCGAGCGAGGCGATCGCGTACTCGTCCAGGTCCGAGGTCACCACGATCTTCGTCGCCGTCGCCCCGAGCTCGTCCAGCTGCTGGCGCACCCGGTGGGCGACGAGCAGCAGGTCCCCGGAGTCGATCCGGACCGCGCCCAGCCCGGTCCCGGCGACCTCCACGGCCGTGCGGACCGCCTCGGCCACGTCGTAGGTGTCCACCAGCAGGGTGGTCCCGCTTCCCAGCGAGGCGACCTGCGCCGTGAAGGCACCGCGCTCGTCGTCGTGGAGCAGGGTGAAGGCGTGCGCGCTGGTGCCGACCGTCGGGATCCCGTAGCGGAACCCGGCCGCCAGGTCCGAGGTCGAGGTGAAGCCGCCGACGTACGCGGCCCGCGCCGAGGCGACCGCCGCCAGCTCGTGCGTGCGCCGCGCGCCCATTTCGACCAGCGGCCGGCCGCCGGCCGCCGTGGCCATCCGGGAGGCGGCCGCGGCGATCGCCGAGTCGTGGTTGAGGATCGAGAGGATCACCGTCTCCAGCAGCACGCACTCGGCGAAGCTGCCCTCGACGCGCAGGACCGGCGAGCCGGGGAAGTAGACCTCGCCCTCCGGATAGCCCCAGATGTCGCCCGAGAAGCGGTACGAGGCCAGCCAGTCCAGGGTCCGGGTGTCGACGACGGCCCGCTCGCGCAGGAACTCCAGTACGGCGCCGTCGAAGCGGAAGTTCTCCACCGCGTCGAGCACCCGGCCGGTTCCCGCGACCACGCCGTAGCGCCGCCCCTCGGGCAGCCGCCGGGTGAAGACCTCGAAGACCGAGCGCCGGTCGGCGGTGCCGTTGGCCAGGGCGGCCTGCAACATCGTGAGCTCGTAATGGTCCGTGAAGAGCGCTGTCGACGGCACGTCCACCGGCAGGCCCAGGTCCGCAGGGTTCATGCGTCGGATGCTAGCGCACATCTCGTCAGATTGACGAGATGTAGGGGCCCGTTTGTGCGACCGGCCCTCCGCAGTGGCAGCATGGGACAAGTGAGTGTTGCTCCTGTTGAGATCGAACGCACCGAATCGGCCGAAGAGACCTTCGCGGTCCCGGAACCCGACGTCCCCTGGGTGACCCTGGTGCACAACGACCCGGTGAACCTCATGAGCTACGTGACGTACGTGTTCCAGGCGTACTTCGGCTACTCCAAGGACAAGGCGAACAAGCTGATGCTCGACGTCCACCACAAGGGCCGGGCGGTCGTCTCCAGCGGCACCCGCGAGGAGATGGAACGCGACGTGCAGGCCCTGCACGGGTACGGCCTCTGGGCGACCATGTCCCAGGACCGCAACTGATGGGCGGCGTGTTCGAGTCCCTGAAGGGCGGCGGCGCCGCCATCGCGCTGGACGAGATCGAGATCTCGATCCTGCGCTCCCTCGCCGTGCAGCTGCTGGAGCTCATCGGCCCCGGCGACCCGGAGCCCGAGCCGGACGCCGACCCGCTCGCCGTGCTCTTCGCGGCCTCCGACGGCCCCACCGAGCCCCCGTCCGACCCGGCCCTGGCCCGGCTCTTCCCCGACGCCTACGGCGGCCCGGAGACCCCGCCCGGCGCCGACACGGAGGAGCTGCGGGCCCACTCGGCCGAATTCCGCCGCTTCACCGAGAACGACCTGCGCACCCGCAAGCGGGAGGACGCGCTGGCCGTCGTACGCAGCCTCGACGGGCTCACCCCGGCCGGCGACGGGGCGGCCGTCCTGGAGCTGACCGGCGAGCTGCGGCTGCGCTGGCTCGGCGCCCTCAACGACCTGCGGCTCACCATCGCGGCCCGGCTCGACATCACCGAGGACGACGAGAGCGCCGTCCTCTTCCGGCTCCCGGACGACGATCCGCGCAAGCCGATGGTGATGGCCTACCTGTGGCTCGGCGGTCTCCAGGAGACCCTGATCGAGACCCTCACCGAAACCCTCTGAGGATCCTCAAGGAAACCCTCCGGGGCATTCGCCCCTCGGGTCCGGTCGCTCAGCGGACGCTCAAATCCGGATAACGATCAGATCACCGCGATGCGGTGGTCTGATCTGCTCCGCGACCTTTGTCCCGATTTTTTTGCGTCATGCGTCACACTTTCACCCCTCGGTCACCCGTAAGCCCGTGATAAATCTTCACGACCGCCGACGGGGCGCCACCCATGTCCCCCGGCCTGCTTGAACCGGCTGACCGCCGGCGTGCAACTCCATCCGTATCCGGGGGGATCGAGGACCCGATCCGCAGCCAGTGAAGGCGCGGACCGGCGTGGAGAAAGGCGCACCAAGACATGACCTCCGTACAGGTCGACGAGCAGCAGCACGACAAGACGCCCGGACAGGGCGGCGGGGCCGAGGGCGGCGGCGAGGGTTACCACCGCGCGCTGGGCGCCCGCCAGATCCAGATGATCGCGATCGGCGGCGCCATCGGCACCGGCCTCTTCCTGGGCGCCGGCAAGGCCATCTCCAAGGCCGGACCGAGCCTGATCCTGGCCTACGCCATCGCCGGCCTGGTCATCTTCTTCATCATGCGGGCCCTGGGCGAGCTGCTCATGTACCGCCCCGTCTCCGGCTCCTTCTCGGACTACGCCCGGGAGTTCCTCGGCCCCTTCTGGGGTTATGTGACCGGCTGGACCTACTGGCTCTTCTGGGTGGTCACCGGCATCGTCGAGGTCACCGCGGCCGCGCAGTACATGGCGTACTGGACCCACGACAGCTTCCCGCAGTGGGCGTACGCGCTGATCTTCACCTTCGTCCTCTACGGCGCCAACCTGATCTCCGTGAAGCTCTTCGGCGAGCTGGAGTTCTGGTTCTCCATGGTCAAGGTCACCGCCATCGTCGGCATGATCCTGATCTGCGCCGGCATCCTCACGATCGGCTTCTCCGACGCCGCGGACACGGCGACCGTCTCGAACCTGTGGAACGACGGCGGCTTCTTCCCCAAGGGCCTCGGCGGCACGCTGATGACCCTGCAGATCGTGATGTTCGCCTTCCTCGCGGTCGAGCTGGTCGGCGTCACCGCCGGCGAGTCCAAGGACCCCGAGAAGACCCTGCCCAAGGCCATCAACACCGTGCCGTGGCGCATCGCCGTCTTCTACGTCGGCGCCCTGGTCATGATCCTGTCGGTCGTCCCGTGGCACGAGTTCCAGCCGGGCGTCAGCCCCTTCGTCGCCGCCTTCGAGAAGATGGGCCTGGGCATCGGCGCGGCGATCGTCAACTTCGTCGTCCTCACCGCCGCCCTGTCCTCCTGCAACTCGGGCATGTACTCCACCGGCCGCATGCTGCGCGACCTCGCGCTCAACGGCCAGGGCCCGAAGGTCTTCACCAAGCTCACCAAGAGCGGCACCCCGCTCGCCGGCACCACCTTCTCCGCCGCGCTGATGCTGGTCGGCGTCTGGATCAACTACAGGGCCCCCGGCAAGGCCTTCGACTACGTCGTCTCCTTCGCCACCATCTCCGGCATGTGGGCCTGGATCATGATCCTGGTCTGCCAGATCCGCTACCGGGCCGCCTCCGACCGCGGCGACCTTCCGAAGTCGCCGTTCCGGGCGCCCGGAGCCCCGTACACCAGCTACTTCGCGCTGGCCTTCATCGGCATGGTCATCGTGATGATGGGCATCGACAAGGACGCCCGCGTCTCGCTCTACTGCGCCCCGCTGTGGGCCCTGCTGCTGGGCGTCTCGTACCTGGTCCTGAAGTCCCGCGACCCGCGCGGCACGGCCTTCACGAAGGCCTCGTAGCCCCTTCGGGGGCACCCCATGAACCGTGAGTCCCGGCCGCCTGTCACGGCCGGGAACCACGCCCCTTCGGGCCTCGTGTCCACCATTCGGGCCCTCCCGTACCACTCCTCGGTACGGGAGGGCCCGTCTGCTTATCCTGTCGAACATGCTGACCCTCACCCAGGCCCTGTACGACCAGATCGTCGCGCACGCCCGTCAGGACCACCCCGACGAGGCGTGCGGAGTGGTGGCCGGCCCGGCGGGCACGGACCGCCCGGAGCGGTTCGTCCCGATGCTGAACGCGGCCCGGTCGCCCACGTTCTACGAGTTCGACTCGAAGGACCTGCTGAAGCTCTACCGCGAGCTCGACGACCGGGACGAGGAGCCCGTCATCGTCTACCACTCGCACACCGCGACCGAGGCTTACCCCTCGCGCACGGACGTCACCTATGCGAACGAGCCCGGCGCGCACTACGTGCTGGTCTCCACGGCGGACAAGGACGGCCTCGGGGAGTTCCAGTTCCGGTCGTACCGGATCGTCGGAGGCGTGATCACGGAGGAAGAAGTGCAGGTCGTCGCGGGTTACTGAACCGCGACTGTCCAACATGTGAGCGGTATCCGTCCACGATGCGGAATCACACTCCAAACCAGGGACCGGGAATCGTTAACATGACCGCATGGTTTCCCACGACGTGAGCATCGAGACGCCCGGCAGGCTGCTGCTTGTGGCGCGGCTGCACGTCGACCTGTGCCGCCTCGCCAGCGCCATCTGTCCCGCCGCCTGAGCCCGGAACCCCGTACCGGGGCCCGCACCGCTCACGCCCGCGCGCCGCTCGACCCTCCGCCTTCCTTCCTCTTCCCTCACCATCCTGACTGGAGCCTGCCATGGCCATCGAGGTCCGCATCCCCACCATCCTCCGCACCTACACCGGCGGCGAGAAGGCCGTCTCGGGTGAGGGCGCGACCCTGTCCGAGCTCCTCGCGGACCTGGAGACCCGTCACAAGGGCATCCAGGAGCGCATCGTCGACGAGGCGAAGGGCGGCGAGCTGCGCCGCTTCGTCAACGTCTACCTCAACGACGAGGACGTCCGCTTCCTCGACGGCATCTCCACCGCGCTCAAGGACGGCGACAACGTCACCATCCTCCCGGCCGTAGCCGGCGGATCGAAGTAATGCGCTACGACTCCCCACTGGCCGCGGTCGGCAACACGCCGCTCGTACGGCTGCCCCGGCTCTCGCCCTCCGACGACGTACGGATCTGGGCCAAGCTGGAGGACCGCAACCCGACCGGCTCGATCAAGGACCGCCCGGCGCTCCACATGGTCGAGCAGGCCGAGAAGGACGGCCGGCTGTTCCCCGGCTGCACGATCCTGGAGCCCACCTCCGGCAACACCGGCATCTCCCTGGCGATGGCGGCGAAGCTCAAGGGCTACCGGATCGTGTGCGTGATGCCGGAGAACACCTCGCAGGAGCGGCGAGACCTGCTGGCCATGTGGGGAGCCGAGATCATCCCTTCGCCGGCGGCGGGCGGCTCGAACACGGCCGTCCGCGTCGCGAAGGAGCTGGCGGCGGAGCACCCGGACTGGGTGATGCTCTACCAGTACGGCAACCCCGACAACGCGGGCGCCCACTACGCGACGACCGGCCCGGAGATCCTGGCCGACCTCCCCTCCATCACCCACTTCGTGGCGGGCCTGGGCACGACCGGCACCCTGATGGGCGTCGGCCGCTACCTGCGCGAGCACGTGCCGGGCGTCAAGATCGTGGCCGCGGAACCCCGCTACGACGACCTCGTCTACGGCCTGCGCAACCTCGACGAGGGCTTCGTCCCCGAGCTGTACGACCCCTCGGTCCTGACGACCCGCTTCTCGGTGGGCTCGGCGGACGCGGTCACCCGCACCCGTGAGCTCCTCCAGCTGGAGGGCATCTTCGCGGGCGTCTCCACGGGCGCGGCCCTGCACGCGGCGATCGGCGTGGGCCGCAAGGCGGTGGCGGCGGGCGAATCGGCCGACATCGTCTTCGTCGTGGCCGACGGCGGCTGGAAGTACCTCTCGACGGGCGTCTACACGGCCGCCACGACGGAGGAAGCCATCGAGGTCCTCCAGGGCCAGCTCTGGGCGTAGCCCGCGGGGCGACCCGTCGGCGGGGCTGGATTTTCCAGCCTCGCCCGGGGGTCCCCCCGGACGAAGTCTGGGGGAGTTTGAGGCGCGGGGTCTGGGGCGGAGCCCCAGGGAACGGTGGAAGGGCGGGTAGGGGACAGGCCCCGCGCAGCGGCAGCCCGACCCCGGCCCAGGGTCAGGACAGCAGTGCGGCCAGCACACCGGCGTGGCTCTCCGCCGGGTCCTTGACCGCGGTCAGCAAAGTGACCGGCCCGGCCCCCGCAAGGCCCCGCAGCCGTGCGATCTCCGCCACCGCCTCCGGAGCGCTCAGCTCCGCCTCGTACCGGGCCCGGAACTCCTCCACGGACCCACCCCCGTGGAACCACTTCCGCAGCTCGTTGGACGGGGCGACGCCCTTCGCCCAGTCGTCCACCCCCGCCGCCTCCTTCGACAGCCCGCGCGGCCACAGCCGGTCCACGAGGACCCGTACGCCGTCCACCCCCGGCTCCGCGGCCTCGTAGACCCGCTTCAGCCGGACGACCCGAGTCCCTTCACCTCGTCCCACACCGCCGGGTCCACCGTCCCCAGCCGCCGCGCGAACTCCCATACCGACACCTCCGTCACCCGGTCCGCCTCCAGGAACCCGCCCCGCGCCCCCACCACGCCCGGCGGCAGCGGGATCACCCCGGCGCGCCGGTCGTCGTACTTCCCGGTGATCCGTGCGATCCGCGCCCAGTGGGCCCGTACGCCCAGCACCAGGCAGGGCCGCCCGTCCGTCAGGGACCACAGCTCACCGGGGACCGGCCGCGGCGGTGCCCCCGGGCCGTGCGGCGGCTGCGGGGCGTGCCGTGCCCGCCGGGGGATCAGTACCAGCAGGACCACGACCACCACCGCGGCGACCGCGGGCCACCAGGACGTGTCCATACTCCGACCGTAGCCGCGCCCCCCGCACCCGGCGCGGCAGCCACACGACGGCCACACCCCTGCCACGCGACGGCCGGACGGCAACCCGCATCCGCCCCGTCGCTCCCCCGGGTGACAGCACAGGTGATTCCCCCCACAACGGCCCGCCGCGGAGGAGCGACCGGAGGTTTCGCGCCTTACGCTCGACCCACGCACGGCCCGCATTCCGTCCACGGACCGTCCACGGAGGTTCACGCTCCATGAAGCTCACCGTCGTCGGCTGTTCGGGTTCGTTCCCGTCCGCGGAATCGGCCTGTTCGAGCTACCTCGTCGAGGCCGACGGCTTCCGGCTGCTCCTCGACATGGGCAACGGCGCCCTCGGCGAGCTACAGCGGCACATCGGGCTCTACGACCTCGACGCGATCTTCCTGAGCCATCTGCACGCCGACCACTGCATCGACATGTGCGCGTACTTCGTCGCCCGCTTCTACCGGCACGAGGGCGGCCGCTGCGGCGCCATCCCCGTCTACGGCCCCGAGGGCACCGAGAAGCGGCTGTCCACGGCCTACGAGGACGTCCCCGACGAGCGCTCCATGAGCGAGGTCTTCGACTTCCGGACCCTGAAGTCCGGCAGTTTCGAGATCGGCCCGTTCCAGGTCCGCACCGAGAAGGTCTGTCACCCGGTGGAGTCCTACGGCATCCGCGTCGAGCACGGCGGCCGCTCCCTCACGTACTCCGGTGACACCGGCGCCTGCCCCGAGCTGGCGCTGCTCACCGAGGACACCGACCTCTTCCTCTGCGAGGCCTCCTTCACGCACGGCAAGGAGGACATCCCGGACCTCCACCTCAACGGCCGCGAGGCCGGCGAGTTCGCCCGCGGCGGCCGGGTCGGCCGGCTGGTCCTGACGCACATCCCGCCGTGGACGGACGCGCAGCGCAACCTTGCCGACGCCCGCGCGGTCTACGACGGCCCGGTGGACCTGGCGTACACGGGCGCGGTCTACGAGGTCTGACCGGGGCGCGTCGAGCGCCCCGTGGTGTCGGCGGTCGCGGAGAGCAGGAGCCGTAGCTGTTCCAGGTCCGGCTCCAACCCCCGGCCCGCCCCACGTTCCTCGGCTGCCGCGCGCGCGGGACCGAAGTCGCCGTACCGCCCGCAGGCCAGGGCCAGGGTGGCTTGCAGCTCGTACAGCCTGCCCATCAGGTGGCGGTTGTCCTGCGTTTCCCAGGTACGGACCGCGTCGATCTCGTCGACCAGGGAGGACAGCCGTCCCAGCAGCCGGCCGGCATCTATGAGGCCGGTGTAGTAGGCCGCCTCGACCTTCCTGCCCGCCGCGTCGAGGCTTCCCGCCTGCCGCCGCACCTCATCGGCGCCACCGAAGCGCAGCGCCAGCTCGCACAGCAGCGCCGAGGTGTCCGTCAGGCGCTCCGTGGCGTAGTCGCCGGCTCCCGAGGCGCGGGCGCGGGCCACGGCCGACGCCAGGTCTTCGTAGAGACGCCGCAGCTGATCGGCCGGAACGGCGTCGAGGTCCATGGTGTCGCGCACCAGGTAGTACAGCCACTTGGGGTTGTCGGGTTCGGCCGCCCGGCACAGCTCCAGGAGGCGCCCGTTGCGCCGCACCTTGTCCTTCCGCGCCATCTCCTGCGGGGTGTAGCCCGTGTGATCGAGACGGACACCGAGGTAGGCGCGCGGCGGCGTCGTGCCCTCGTGGTCGTAGGGGCGTTCGTGGATGCGTCCCCGGAACGCGATGGGGGTCCCACCGCGCAGGATCCGGTGGTTGTCGGTGTAGGTGCGGCCGTCGGCGTCCACGATCGTGGGTGAGACGACGAATGCGGCTTCCGGCACGAGGTAGTCCAGCACGCGCAGGACACGCCGCAGGTCTCCCCTGTCAGGGGCGGCGATCGTCTCGTCCGCGTCGATGAAGAGGGTCCACCCCTGCGTGCCCCGCGCCAGTGCCAGATTGCGGTGGTACGCGAAGTCGTCCCGCCAGGGCGATTCGACGACCTCGACCGCGGGTAGGGCCTCGCGGGCCCGGGCGACCGTACGATCGGTGGATCCGGTGTCCACGAGGAGCACGTGATCGGCGTCCGCCGACAGTGAGCGCAGACAGGCGGAGATCTGGTCCTCTTCGTCCCGGGCGAGGACGGCGGCCGTGACCGGCCGTGCCGTGAAGGCGGAGTAGGAACCGAGCAGTTCGGCCCACGAACCGAACGGAACCGTGGTCTCCGCCAGGTCGGGGCTCAGGGCCCGTACGAGGGACGCATCGGCGGCAAGCGGCGACGGCCCGGAGAGTGCCAGCTGTTCCAGCACAGCGCCCAGGTTCATACGAGTTCTCCGTGGGTGAGGGAAGCCGCGTCCAGAGCGACACGCTGGTCGAACGAGGCGTCGCGGACGGCTCCGTGGGCCACGACGATCTTGGTGGCCGCCAGGTCCGACAGATTGGCCCAGATCCGCGTGAACGTCTCGTCGTCGATGCCGCCGAAGCTCTCGTCGAAGAGGAACACGGCGGGGTCGTGCAGCACGGCGCGGGCGAGCGACATCCGTTGCAGCTCGCCCCGGGACAGCTCGGTGCCGTCCTCGCGCAGCGCGGTGTCCAGTCCTTGCGGGAGCGTGCGCAGGACCTCGTCGAAGCAGGCGACGCGGCAGGCCGCGAAGATCTCGTCGTCAGTGTGGGACCCGCCGAACGCGAGGTTCTCCCGCAAGGCGGCGGTCAGGACGGTGGGGGCCTCGGGGACGTAGAGGATCTTGCGGCGCACGACGCTGTCGGGCAGTTCCCTGACCTCGACCCCGCCGAGGCGCACCGTACCGGTGTAGTCGTCCTGGAGACCCGACATGAAGCGCAGGAGCGTGCTCTTGCCCGCCCCGTTGGCCCCGTGGATCAGCGTGCTGCTGCCGAACGCAATCCGCAGGCTGAGTTCCTTCAGGATGAAGTCCTCCCTGCGGGAAGGTTTGAAGGAAAGGCGCTCGATGTCGATGTCGCACGCGGTGACCGCCGTGTCCGGCATCTCCCCTTCGGCCCGGTCGAGTTTCTCGTCATCGCGCTGGAGCGAGATGTCCCGGTACCGCCCGAGTGCCGCCGAGGTTCTTTGCAGGGTCACCTGCAAGGACGCCATTGATTCCATTGCGCCGAGGAAATATCCGGCCATGGTCAGATATCCGAAAACCTGCCCGACGGTGAGTGAGCCGGAATTCATGAATGTCAGGGCGAGCCATGTGATGAGGATGGTCGAGATGGACTGGGTACCCAGTTTTATGACCAGGTTGGTGTTTTCCAGTCGGCCGAGCCGTTGTTCCGCCACGATTCTGCGGTCGAGGAGGCTGGATATCCGGCTGGTCGCGTAGTCGCGTCGGCCGTACGCCTGGATCTCACTGACCCCGCGGATCAGGTTCACGGCCTCGGACTTCAGCGTCGCGTCCCTTTGTAGGGATTCCTCCGCGGCTTCGCGGATCGACGGGTACAGGATCAGGGAGCTGCCCACGTTCACCGCCGCCGGCCCGAGGAGCAGGAGGAAGAAGACCGGTTCGACGTAGAGCAGGTAGCCGCCGACGGTGAGCACGACGAAGAGGTCCACCGTCGCGCCGATCGTGGTGCTCGTCACCAGCGTCTGTATCTCCTGGACGTCGTCCAGACGTCCGGCCAGATCTCCCGTTCTCCGGGTGCGGAAGAAGGACCAGGGCAGGCGGAAGAGCTTCGAGACGTACGCGTGGGAGAGCTGCCGTTGCATCCGCTGGCTCAGCGTGACGACCAGCCGCCCGCGGGCGTACTGGAGGCAGGTGGCGGCGATCGCCACGGTCAGGAAGGACAGGGACAGCAGGGCCAGGGAGCTGGGCGCGGACCCCTTCACCACCTCGTCCACCGCCAACTGGACGAACAGGCTGATCGCCAGTGCCAGTGTGGACACGACTACGGTGGCCGCCAGGATGGCGAGGAGCGCGCGCTTGTGGGTGCCGGCGGCCTGCCGCAGGAGGGTGGACGATCCGAATCGCCCGGTCCACGCGGCACGCGCGAGACCGCGGGTCGGGGGCCGTTCGGTGACCAGGGTCTCCTCGCGCCGCAGCTGCGTCATCAACGCCGCGGAGATGGTGCTCACGCGGTGGAAGAGCGGGTCGCTGACCTGGAAGTCTCCTCGGGCGTCGATCGCGTGGACGACGACGAAGTGGCGGAAGCCGTCGTCGTCGAGGAGGACGATGGCGGGACCCGCGACGCGGACCGCCGTCGCGAGCGCGGGGGTGTCGAGTCTCAGGAGTTCCGTGTCGATGCCGTATCCGGCCAGTACGCCGCGGAGTTGCAGGAGGCTCGATCCGTCGTCGCCGAGTCCGACCGACTCCCGCAGGATGGCTTGGTCGATGAAGACGCCGTGCCTGCGCAGGACGGTGCGCACGCTCGCGGGTCCGCAGTCGGTCTCCCCGTCCTGATGCGTGTGATATCTCTGCCATTTCACCGGTCGTGAACCTCCCCCGAAAAAGCGGGTGCCTGCCCTCTCGTCACGAGAGGGCAGGCACCCTTGTCCACAATTAGGGACGGCCGTACAGCTTGTCGCAGCCGAGCGACTTCCAGAGCTTGTAGTAGTCGGTCGGCGAGCCGCCACACGGCATCGGGTTGAACGACTGCAGGTAAATGGCGGCGCACTGGGCGCGGCTGGGATTACCGGCGCCGGAGGCGGCAGATGCCTCGTCGTCGGTCAGCTGGGCGAAGTTCATGCTGCGAAGGCTCGACAGACTCATGGTTTCCCCTCGAATGATGCGTGGTCGTCAATGCTTGGGCCCGGGAATCACCCTACGACAGTTGATGATCTTGATGCAATGCCGGGTCGGCGTATTCGAATCGAGCGGCGACGGGGAAACAAAAGGGCGCGCCAAAGGGTGTGCACACCGCATCCGGTGTGCACACCCTTGGAATTGTGTTGGGGCGTCCCCTACTTGGCCTCGGCCTTCAGGATCTCGGCGAGCTCCTCGTCGGACTCGCGGCCCGGCGTCGGCAGGTTCCACTTGGTGATGGCGAAGCGGAAGACGAAGTAGTAGACGACCGCGAAGCAGAGGCCGATGCCGGCCAGGCCCCACGGGTTCTTCGCGATGCCGAGGTTCAGGACGAAGTCGACCGCGCCGGCGGAGAAGCCGAAGCCGTCCCGCATGCCCAGGGCCCAGGTCAGCGCCAGGGAGACACCGGTCAGGACCGCGTGGATCGCGTAGAGGACCGGGGCGATGAACATGAAGGTGAACTCGATGGGCTCGGTCACACCGGTCACG
The DNA here is from genome assembly GCF_042750105.1 of Streptomyces sp. NPDC059443. Classification (NCBI taxonomy): domain Bacteria; kingdom Bacillati; phylum Actinomycetota; class Actinomycetes; order Kitasatosporales; family Streptomycetaceae; genus Streptomyces; species Streptomyces sp. NPDC059443. The sequence goes on from NZ_JBHYVM010000027.1 coordinate 84,588, forward strand.
AAGGCGGTGAGCGCGAGGGAGAACATCATGCCGCCGACGACCTTGCGGCGCTCGGGGCGGGCGCAGTGGACGATCGCGAGGCAGGCGGCCGGGAGGGCGAACATCATGATCGGGAAGAAGCCGGTCATGAACTGTCCGGCGCTCGGGTCACCGGCGAGGAAGCGGCTGATGTCGCCGTGGACGGCGCCGGTCGGGGTGTCGAAGGAGCCGGCCTGGAACCACGGGAAGGAGTTCAGGAGGTGATGCATGCCGATCGGGATCAGCGCGCGGTTGGCGACACCGAAGATGCCCGCGCCGACGGCGCCGGAGCCGGTCAGCCACTCGCCGAAGCTGTGCAGACCCGTACCGAGGACCGGCCAGATGAGGCCGAAGACGATGCCGGTGACCAGACCCGCGAAGGCAGAGAGGATCGGGACGAGGCGGCGGCCGCCGAAGAAGCCCGCCCAGTCGGGCAGCTTGGTCCGGTAGAACTTCTGGTACAGCAGGGCGGTGATGATGCCCATCACGACGCCGCCGAGGACACCGGCGTTGACGGTCGCGTCGACCAGGGCGACCTTGTGGTCGACGACCTTCTCGACCTTCGGCAGGTTGCTGTCCGTGAAGGTGGCGAGCACCTTCTGGAAGACCAGGTAACCGGTGACGGCCGCGAGAGCGGTCGAACCGTCGGACTTCTTGGCGAAGCCGATCGCGATGCCGACGGCGAACAGCAGCGCCATGTTGTCGAGGATCGCGCCACCACCGGCGGCCATGTAGCCGGCGATCTTGTTCACGAAGGTCGGGAAGGTGTCCTTCCCGAGCATGTCGCCCGCGCCCAGGCGCAGCAGGAGTGCGCCGGCCGGCAGCACCGCGACGGGGAGCATGAGGCTCCGGCCGATGCGCTGCATGACGGCCATCACGCCAGCGCCCTTCTTGCTTTCCGCAGCGGTAGCTGTGGACATGGTCATCCTCCAGTGGACAAGGCGCTGCCAAGGCATGGAAAAGGGGGTTCGGCGGCGTCTCGGAACGGGGGACCGCGGGGCCGAAAGGCCTACGTGGTCTACACCACTCAGTGGTGTAGACCAGTTGTAGCACGGTGAGGTCCGCGTAAGGAACCCATGATTTCCGTGGTGGAGGACACAGTCGGGCATACACGACAAAGGCCTTCGGACCCTGTGGGTCCGAAGGCCTTGTGTGCCGGAATGCCGCTCTGAGCAGGGCTTGTGGCGCCCCGGGGCGGTGCGTTCGGCTCGTCCCGGAGGGGCGTTCGCCCCGGCCCCGGGCGGGTCTTACGTCCTGTCCCGTCCCCGGGGCCGCGCTCCCCGCGTCACGCCTTGATGTTCTCCGCCTCCATCGCCGCGATCTCCTCGTCCGACTCCCGGCCGGGAGTCTTGATGTCCCACTTGGTGATCGCGAACCGGAAGATGGCGTAGTAGAGCGCCGCGAAGCACAGCCCGATCGGAATGATCAGCCAGGGCTTCGTCGCCAGGCTCCAGTTGATGACGTAGTCGATCAGGCCGGCCGAGAAACTGAAGCCGTCCTTGACCCCGAAGGCCCACGTCACCGCCATCGACACGCCCGTCAGCACCGCGTGGACCGCGTAGAGCGCCGGGGCCAGGAAGAGGAACGAGTACTCCAGCGGCTCGGTGATGCCGGTGACGAACGAGGTCAGGCCGACCGACAGCATCAGACCGCCGACCGTCTTGCGCCGCGCCGGCTTCGCGCAGTGCGTGATCGCCAACGCCGCCGCCGGCAGGGCGAACATCATGATCGGGAAGAAGCCGGTCGTGAACTGCCCGGCGTTCGGGTCGCCCGCCAGGAACATGTTGATGTCACCGTGGACCGTCGCCCCGTCCGGCTTGGTGTAGCTGCCGAACTGGAACCACACCGGCACGTTCAGGAACTGGTGCAGGCCGATCACCAGCAGCGCGCGGTTCGCGACGCCGAAGATTCCCGCCCCCAGGGACCCCAGACCCACCAGCCAGTCCGAGAAGCTCTCCAGCGCGCTGCCGATCGGCGGCCAGATCCACAGGCACAGCGCCGCGAAGGCGATCGCGACGAACGACATGATGATCGGGACGAGTCGGCGCCCGTTGAAGAAGCCCAACCAGTCGACCAGCTTTACCCGGTGGTAGCGCTGCCAGAACCAGGCGGCCAGCATGCCCATGATGATGCCGCCGAAGACCCCCGGATTCTGGTACGTGTACCCGACGAAGGTGTCGCCCGCCGCCAGGCAGGCGCCCTTGACGTCCTTGGTTCCCTCGGGGCAGTGCTTGGGGAAGGCGTGCAGCACGCCCCGGTAGACGAGGAAGCCGGCGACGGCGGCGAGCGCCGTGGACCCGTCCGCCTTCTTGGCCATGCCGATCGCGACGCCGATGCAGAACAGCAGCGGCAGGCCGAGGTCCGCGTCGAGCAGCGCCCCGCCCGCGCCCGCCATGACCTTGGCGACGCTGGTCCAGTTCAGGCCGTCGGCGCCGAACACGTCCGGCTGTCCCAGCCGGTTGAGGATGCCCGCCGCGGGCAGGACTGCGATCGGCAGCTGGAGGCTCCGGCCCATCTTCTGGAGCCCTTGGAACATCCCGTTCCACCACTTTGGCTGTGGCACTGCTGCGGCGCTGCTCGCGCTCATCCGCGTCCTCCCTGACCGGCCCGTTTTTGGCAGTCGCCCCACTTGCGGCACACTGGTGTAGACCACTTGTGGTGCGATCGCATTTCACCCGCCCGTAGGGCAGGTTGATGCTGATCGTCATCATTGGGCAGATGGCGGGCACGCGCTCGCATAGATGGGCCAATCGTGGGCTACCGTGACAAAGCGGACCACGCTGGCTGGTCAGCCGCACCATTCGCCGGCCAACAGGCAACGGTGGCCGCCGAGACTCGTTCTTCGTAAAACTCAGGGAGAAACACATGGCCACCAAGGCTGAGAAGATCGTCGCCGGGCTCGGCGGCATCGAGAACATCGAAGAGGTCGAAGGCTGCATCACCCGCCTGCGCACCGAGGTCATCGACCCGAGCAAGGTCGACGAGGCCGCGCTGAAGGCCGCCGGCGCCCACGGCGTCGTCAAGATGGGCACCGCGATCCAGGTCGTCATCGGCACCGACGCCGACCCGATCGCCGCCGACATCGAAGACATGATGTGAGCTGAGCCCACCGGCTCGCACACGCGCACTTCCGCCCGAAGGGGCGGACGAAGAGACCCCGACGGGACCCCGACCGGACGCACCCGGACGGGGTCTTTTCGCACCCCCGCACCGACTAGGCTCGGTGCCATGTCTCGTATCGACGGCCGTACGCCCGAACAGCTCCGCCCGGTCACCATCGAACGCGGATGGAGCAAGCACGCCGAAGGCTCCGTCCTCGTCTCCTTCGGCGACACCAAGGTCTTCTGCACCGCCTCCTTCAGCGAAGGCGTCCCGCGCTGGCGCAAGGGCAGCGGCGAAGGCTGGGTCACATCCGAGTACTCGATGCTGCCCCGCGCCACCAACACGCGCGGCGACCGCGAATCCGTCCGCGGCAAGATCGGCGGCCGGACCCACGAGATCTCCCGCCTGATCGGCCGTTCGCTGCGCGCCGTCATCGACTACAAGGCACTGGGCGAGAACACCATCGTCCTGGACTGCGACGTCCTCCAGGCCGACGGAGGCACCCGGACCGCCGCCATCACCGGGGCCTACGTGGCCCTGGCCGACGCGATCTCCTGGGGCCAGGGCAAGAAGCTCATCAAGGCCGGCCGCAAGCCCCTGACCGGCACCGTCGCCGCCGTCAGCGTGGGCATCGTCGACGGCGTCCCGCTCCTCGACCTCTGCTACGAGGAGGACGTGCGCGCCGAGACCGACATGAACGTGGTCTGCACCGGCGACGGCCGCTTCGTCGAGGTCCAGGGCACGGCCGAGGGCGAGCCCTTCGACCGCAAGGAGCTCAACGCCCTCCTCGACCTGGCCGCCGGCGGCTGCGCCGACCTGGAGGCCCTCCAGCTGAGCGCCCTGGAGCTCTCGCTCTGAGCTAGGTCGGCGGCAACCGCGCGGAGCCCGCGCGCGTCTCCTGCTGTACGGGCGCACGGTGTCAAAGCCGTGCGCCCGTCCACGCATCCGAATCTTCTGGGGGTCGAAGTGAAGCCGAAGCACCGCCTGGCAGCCATTGCCCTGACCGCGGCCCTCGCCGTACCCGCGATCACCTCCTGCGACGCGATCTCGACGGCGATGGACTGCGCGAGCACGGCGGTCGCCATCACGGACGGGGCGAACGACCTCCAGCAGGCCGTCTCGCAGGCCGGCAACAGCCCGCAGGACGCACAGAACGCGCTCAACCAGATCGAGGCGAACCTCAAGAAGGTCGGCGACCAGACGGACAACGCCGATCTGAGCAAGGCCATCAGCTCGATGAACACGGCCGTGCAGAACGTCCGTACCTCACTCAAGAACGGCAACTCCACCCCGGACATCACGCCGGTCGCGGACGCCGCGAAGGAGATCTCGAAGGTCTGCACGCCGGGCTAGCACGGGAACGTCGGGATAGCGCGGGGCCGGCGGGACGGCCGGTGGGGACCCGGCCCACCCCGGGATAATGGCGCCATGACCTCGACGCCCACCCCCACCCACACGCCCGCCCCCGCTCCCACCCGGCTCGTCCTCGCCACGCGCAACGCGGGCAAGGTCACGGAGCTCCACGCCATCCTCTCCGCCGCCGGCCTGCCGCACGAGCTGGTCGGCGCGGACGCGTACCCGGAGATCCCGGACGTCAAGGAAACCGGCGTCACCTTCGCCGAGAACGCCCTCCTCAAGGCCCACGCCCTGGCCAAGGCCACCGGCCTCCCGGCGGTCGCCGACGACTCCGGCCTCTGCGTGGACGTCCTGAACGGAGCCCCCGGCATCTTCTCGGCCCGCTGGGCCGGCGCCCACGGCGACGACCGGGCCAACCTGGACCTCCTGCTGGCCCAGCTCTCGGACATCGACGACGCCCACCGCGGAGCCCACTTCTTCTGCGCGGCCGCCCTCGCCCTCCCGGACGGCACGGAACGCGTGGTCGAAGGCCGCCTCCTCGGCACCCTCCGCCACACCCCGTCGGGCACGGGCGGCTTCGGCTACGACCCGATCCTCGAACCCCTCGGCGAGTCGCGCACCTGCGCGGAACTCACCCCGTCGGAAAAGAACGCCATCTCCCACCGGGGCCAGGCCTTCCGCGCCCTGGTCCCGGTGATCCGGGAGCTGCTGGGCTGAGGTCCATCTGTACGCCGAAGGCCCCGTACGCGGCAACTGCGTACGGGGCCTTCGGCGTGAACGTGCGGTTGGGGGGACTCGAACCCCCACGGGTATTAACCCACTTGGACCTAAACCAAGCGTGACTGCCAATTCCACCACAACCGCGACATTAAGACCAATTCGGACATTACTCCTGACTGGGCTGTGCCTAGTCTACGGGGCGTAGGTCGGGGAGGCGAAGGACTTGGGGCGGCCCTTGCGGCGCCACGTGTCGGTCAGGCTGTGGCAATTGGGGCAGAGGTAGCGGAGGTTTTCGCGCCGATTGTCGAGCCGGTCCCCACTGGCGTGGTCGATGTGGAGGGTGATCGGCTGGCCCAGCCGCTTTGAGGTGGAGACGTTGCGTCAGGTCGGCCCAGCCCTTTGAGCTGGAGACGGCAGCGGTCGGGGCGTCACGGTCGTACGGGTCGGTCATGGCCCCTCCGTTTCGGTCGCATGTGCGGCCCTCGTGCGGAGTGACGGGTCGATGGTCGGGACGGTTACGGGGATTTCGTCGGATAAAGCGAGCGGCCCGCGCCGGATGGGTGCGGGCCGCTGGGAAGGGGAGGGCGGCGTCAGATGCCCAGGTCCTTGATGATCTTGGCTACGTGGCCCGTGGCCTTGACGTTGTAGAAGGCGTGCTCGATCTTGCCCTCCTCGTCGACGACGACCGTGGAGCGGATGACGCCGGTGACCGTCTTGCCGTACAGCTTCTTCTCGCCGAACGCCCCGTAGGCCGCCAGGACCTCCTTCGAGGGGTCGCCGACCAGGGTGACCTTCAGGTGCTCCTGCTCGCGGAACTTCGCCAGCTTCTCCGGCTTGTCCGGGGAGACGCCGATGACGTCGTAGCCGGCCGTGGCCAGCACCGCCAGGTTGTCGGTGAAGTCGCAGGCCTGCTTCGTGCAGCCCGGCGTCAGCGCGGCCGGGTAGAAGTACACGATGACCTTGCGGCCCTTGTGGTCGGCGAGCGAGACCTCGTTGCCGTCCGCGTCGGGCAGGGTGAAGGCGGGGGCGATGTCGCCCGGCTCAAGTCGCTCGCTCATCTAACAGTCTCCTCGGGAGGGGATCGGTACGGTCCGAGACTAAGCTGCTGACAGACTGTTCATGGTGGGCTACACCCCTCCATACGACCGACCCGGTCACGACCACGACGACGGAGGCAGCGCGGTGCCGGAAGCCAGGACCCCCGCACAGATCGAGGCGGACATCGTCCGCCGCCGCGAGCAGCTCGCCGAGACGCTCGACGAGATCGGCGTTCGCATGCATCCCAAGACGATCATCGGGGACGCGAAGGCCAGGGCCGTCGGCGTGGTGGACCACACCGCCGGGCGCGCCGTGGCGACGGTGAACCGTCTCGTCACCGACGCCCGCGACGGGCTGCGGCACGAGGACGGCGCCCCGCGCGTCGAGCGGATCGTCCCGGTCGCGCTGGTCGCGATCGGTGTCGTGGGGCTGCTCGTGCTGACGGCGCGCCGCAAGCGCTGATGGCGGGGTTCGGGACAGGGCTCGTGACCCGGCCGAGCGCGGTGCGGGTGTGGGCGGGTAGGTTCGGGGCGTGAGCGAGAACACCACCACCCACGACAAGCTGCCCATCCGCATGCTCCACGACCGCGTGCTCGTGAAGTCCGACTCGCCCGAGGGCGAGCGGCGCTCCGGCGGCGGCATCCTGATTCCCGCGACGGCCGCGGTGGGCAAGCGGCTGGCCTGGGCGGTCGTGGTCGCTACGGGTCAGAACGTACGGACCGTCGAGCCGGGGGACCGGGTGCTCTACGACCCCGAGGACCGGGCCGAGGTGGAGGTGCGCGGGGCCACGTACGTGCTGATGCGCGAGCGGGACCTGCACGCCGTGGCCGCCGAGCGGCTGGAGGGGTCTGAGGACTCCACGGGGCTGTACCTCTAGCCCCGCACGACATACATGCGAGCGAGATGGCCGGTGACCACCGTCACCGGCCATTTTCGTGCGGTTTTGCTACGGTGGTGGGGAACCCCCGACGAGACGCGCCGTACCGGGTAGCCGCCAGCGATGGCGGATGACAAGACGACGCACCCCCGTTCCGCTCTCGTCCCGGAGGTGCCTGTCATGGCCTGGGTTCTGCTTCTCGTCGCTGGTTTCATCGAAGTCGGCTGGTCGATCGGCATGAAGTTCACCGAAGGATTCACCCGTCTCTGGCCGAGCGTCTTCACGGGCGCCGGCATCGTGGCGAGCATGGTGCTGCTGTCGATCGCCGCCAAGACCTTGCCCATCGGTACGGCGTACGGCGTGTGGGTCGGCATCGGCGCGGCCGGGGCCGCGGTGCTCGGCATGGTGGTGCTGGGGGAGCCCGTCACCGCCTCCCGGATCTTCTTCATCGCTCTGCTGCTGGTCGCCGTGGTGGGGCTCAAGGTGACCTCCGGTCACTGAGCGAGGCGCTCCCCGAGGTCCGGGGTGGCATCCATCTGATGGGTGCCACCCCGGTGGGCGTTATTCCAGCAGGTCCGCCGGCGGGCGGCGCAGGCCCCCGGTGGTGGCGCCCTGGTTGCCGGCCGTGGCGCCGCCGTCCGTCTGGCCACCGGTGGTCTGCCCGCCGGTGGTCTGGCCCCCGGTGGTTTGGCCGCCGTCCGTCTGGCCGCCTGTCGTCTGTCCGCCGGTGGTCTGGCCCCCGTTCGTCTGACCGCCTGTCGTCTGACCGCCGTTGGTCTGACCGCCGTTCGTCTGGCCCCCGTTCGTCTGACCGCCCGTCGGCGGCGTCCGCGTCGGGCGGACCGGCGGGCCCGAGGGGCGTTCGCCCGGGGTTTCCTGCTGCGACTCGTTGGGATTCGGGTTCACGGGTGAGGGCGGCGGGGGCTGGCTCGCGCCCTGCATGAGCTCCAGGTCGAAGTCGACGGGGTCGCTGTCCGCCAGGGCCGTCTTCGTGTACTGCGCCCAGATCCGGGCCGGGTAGCCGCCGCCTCCGATGCGGGCCTCGCCCAGGGCCCCGTAGAGGGATTCCAGGGAGCCGGTGTCCGGGTCCTGGCCCATCATCGAGACGACGGTGACCAGGTCCGGGGTGTACGCGGCGAACCAGGCCGAGCGGTCCAGTTCGCCGGTCCCGGTCTTGCCCGCGGCGGGGTGGCCGGCGGCGAGGGCGGCCGTGCCGGTGCCGTTGTCCACGACGCTGACCAGCATGGACGTGGTCGTGTCGGCGGCTTCGCGGCTGACGGCCTGGGTCTGGTTGCGGTGCGGGAGCGGGACGGTGTCCCCCGCCTTGGTGATCTTCTCCACGAAGGTGTGCGGGGTGTGGCGGCCGTGGTCGGCGAGGGTCGCGTAGGCCTGGGTCATGTCCAGGACGCTGGCCTGCATGGTGCCGAGCGCCATGGCCGGACCCGCGTCGAAGTTCGGGGTGTTCTCGGGGATGCCGAGGGCGATGGCGGTCTGCTTGACCTTGTCGGTGCCCACGTCGACGACCATCTGGGCGAAGACGGCGTTGACGGAGAGGTCGGTGGCGGTGTTCACGGTGATGTTGCCGTAGCTGACCTGCCCCTCGTTCTCCGGGGCGTAGGGGATCCGGGTGCCGACGACGCGCCGCTTGTTGTCGCCGTTGTAGATCGTGTACGGGGTGATCGTGCGGCCGTCCTGGGTGCGGGAGTTGTTCTGCACGGCGGAGGCGAAGACGAACGGCTTGAAGGTGGACGCCACTTGGTAGTCGTGCCGGGTGGCGTTGTTGACGAACTGCTTGGTGTAGTCGATGCCCCCGTACATGGCGACGACCTTGCCGGTGGCGGGGTCGATGGAGACGGCGCCGGTGCGTACGAGGCGGTCGGCCTTGCGCTGGTCGGGTTCGAGCTTGCTGACCATCTTGTCGTTGACGGCGTCGACGACGGCGGTTTGGCGGCGCTTGTCGATGGTCGTGGTGATGCGGTAGCCGCCCTCGGCGAGGGTCTTGTCGTCGAGGATCTTGTTCTCGACGATGTAGTCCTTGATGGCCTCGACGAGGTAGCCGCGCTGTCCGGAGAGGCCCGCGGCCGGGCGGACCTTGCCGGGCTCGGGGAACTTGGCGGTCGCGCGTTCGGCGTCCGTCAGCCAGCCCTTCTTGACCATGCCGTCGAGCACGTAGTTCCAGCGGGCGAGGGCGCGCGGGCGGCCCTGGGGGTGGGAGACGACGTCGAAGGCGCTGGGGGAGTTGAGGAGGGTGGCGAGGTAGGCGCCCTCGGCGGTGGTGAGTTTGTTGACGTCCTTGCCGTAGTAGGCCTGGGCGGCTGCCTGGATGCCGTAGGCGTTGCGGCCGAAGTAACTGGTGTTCAGATAGCCCTCAAGGATGTAGTCCTTCGACTTCTCGCGACCGAGTTTGATCGCGATGAAGAACTCCTTCACCTTGCGCTTGATCGTCTGTTCCTGGCCCAGGTAGTAGTTCTTGACGTACTGCTGGGTGATGGTGGAGCCGGACTGGGTGCCCTTGCCGGTCGCCGTGTTCCAGGCGGCGCGGAGCATCGCGGCCGGGTCCACCGCCCGTTCGGAGTAGAAGTCGCGGTCCTCCGCGGCCAGTGCGGCTTCCTGGACGGTCCGGGGGATCTGTGAGAGCGGCACGTTGACGCGGTTGACCTCGCCGTCGCGGGCGAGCTGGGAACCGTCGGTGTAGAGGTAGACGTTGGACTGGGCGACGGCCGCCGCGTTGGCGGGCGGGATGTGGACCAGCAGGTACCCGGCCACGAGGGCGCCGCCGAGCAGCAGGGCGAGCAGCAGGAGGCCGCCCAGCACCATGCGCCAGGTGGGGAAGATCCGGCGCCAGCCGGTGCGCTTGCGCTTGGCCCGCTTGGTCCCCTTGCCCTGTTTCGCCGCCGCGGCCTCCGTCTTGGCCTCTGCTTTGTCCTCTGCTTTGGCCTCCGCCTCGGCCCGCTCCTTCGCCGCCTTCTCGGCTTCCTCGGCCGTCATTTCAGGCCCGGGCGGCGAGGCCGCGTCCGCACCGGTGGCCTGGGGTTCCTCGGGGGTGTCCGGATCGCGAGGGGTCCAGCCGGGCGGTGGTGACGGGTCGCTCATCTCCGGGACTCCTCGACGCCATACGAAATATCCACATCTGTACCTCATGCTGTCTACCCGATGGCCGCCGATTCCGCTTCGGACGGGCGTAAACCGTTCGCATGGATCGCCCCTCCGCACTAAGCTCGCGCGCTTTGGCCGACGTAGGAACGACGCAGCGACGACGTGGGAAACGGAGGGACGGGGTGCGGCAGAGAACGGCTCGGCGAGCGGCTCAGCGAGCGGGGCTCTACGGGGCGGTCGCGGCCGGGGGTTTCCGCCGGTACGCCACCTACGGGACGGCCACCGCGGCCGGGGTGTTCACCAACACCGTGTTCGGTTTCATCCTCGCCTACACGTACGTGGCGCTCTGGGACGAACGGCCCGGACTCGGCGGCTACGACCAGTCCCAGGCCCTGACTTTCATCTGGGTCACCCAGGGGCTGCTCGCCGCCGCCGCGCTGATGGGAGGCGGCTTCCAGGAGGAGATCCAGGAACGCGTCCGTACGGGTGACATCGCCGTCGACCTGTACCGCCCGGCCGACCTCCAGATGTGGTGGTTCGCGGGCGACCTGGGCCGGGCGGGGTTTCAACTCGTGGGCCGCGGCGTAGTGCCGCTGGTGGCCGGCTCGCTCGCCTTCGACCTCGCGCTGCCCGCCGACCCGGTGCGCTGGCTGCTGTTCCTGGTCTCGGTGTTCCTCGGACTGGTGGTGAGCTTCGCGTTGCGCTACCTGCTGGGGCTGGCGGCGTTCTGGCTGATGGACGGGGCCGGGATCAACATGATGGCCACGGTCGTCGCGATCTTCTTCTCCGGGATGCTGCTGCCGCTGAGCGTGTTCCCGGGCGGCTTCGGGGAGTTCGTCCGCGTCCTGCCCTGGTCGGCGATGCTCCAGGTGCCCCTGGACGTCCTGCTGGGCAAGGGCGCGGGGGCCGGGGCGGCGGCCGGAGCGCTCGGCTTCCAGGTGGCGTGGGCGCTGGCCCTGCTGGGACTGGGCCGGCTGCTGCAGTCGGCCGCGACGCGGAAGGTGGTGGTCCAGGGTGGCTGAGCGGACGGCGGCCGAGACGGCGCTGGTGGCGGACGGGGAGGGCGGGGCGTACGCGGCGTACGTGGCTGACGGGCGAGGGGCGCGGAACCGGGAAGGGCCGCTCTTCGTACCGAAACGGAACCGGGCCCTGGAAGGGCTGCGCGGCTACGGGCTGATCGCGGCGATGTGGATCCGGTCGACGATGACGTACCGCACGTCGTTCTTCCTCTCCACCTTCGGGAACGCGGCGATCACCCTCCTCGACTTCGTCGCGATCTACATCATGTTCTCGCACGTGGACGAGCTGGGCGGCTTCACCCTCCCCGAGATCGCCCTGCTCTACGGGTCCTGCTCGGCCTCCCTGGGCCTGGCCGACCTGCTCCTCGGCAACACCGACCGGATCGGCGCCCGGATCCGCGACGGCTCCCTCGACACCATGCTCGTACGCCCGGTCCCGGTGCTGGCCCAGGTCGCGGCCGACCGCTTCGCGCTGCGCAGGCTGGGGCGGATCGGGCAGGGGCTCGCGGTACTGGGGTGGGCGGTCTCGGACCTGGGTCCGCAGGTGGAGTGGACGGTCGGGAAGGTGCTGCTGGTGCCCGTGATGATCACGGCCGGGGCGGCGATCTTCGGGGCGGTGATGGTGGCCGGCGCGGCGTTCCAGTTCGTCGCCGGGGACGCGGCGGAGGTGCAGAACTCCTTCACGTACGGCGGCTGCACGATGCTCCAGTACCCGCCGACGGTCTTCGCGAAGGACCTGCTGCGCGGGGTGACCTTCATCGTGCCGCTGGCCTTCGTCAACTGGTTGCCGGCGCTGCACGTCCTGGGCCGGCCCGATCCGCTGGGGCTGCCCGGGTGGGCGGCGTACGCGAGCCCGCTGGTGGCGTTCGCGGTGTTCGTGCCCGCGTCGCTGGCCTGGCGCGCGGGGGTTCGTTCGTACCGGAGCACGGGGAGCTGAGTGGCTGTGGACATGGATGCGATGACCGAGGGCGCGTTGACCGGGGACGCGTTGACCGGGGACGCGTTGATCGAGCTGGACGGGGTCGAGAAGGTCTTCGACGTACGACGCCGGACGGGCCTGATGCGCCGGGAGAAACGGCAGGTCAGAGCCGTGGACGGGATCAGCTTCCGGATCGCGCGCGGAGAGGTGGTCGGCTACATCGGGCCCAACGGGGCCGGCAAGTCGACCACGATCAAGATGCTGACCGGCATCCTCACCCCGAGCGGCGGCCGGCTGCGGGTCGCCGGCATCGACCCGGCGCGGGAGCGGATGCGCCTCGCGCACCGCATCGGGGTGGTGTTCGGGCAACGCACGACGCTGTGGTGGGACCTGCCGCTGAAGGACTCGTACGGGCTGATGCGGCGGATGTACCGGATCCCGGCGGCGCGGTTCGCGGAGAACCTGGAACGCTGCGTGGACCGGCTTGACCTGGCCGAGCTGCTCGACGTACCGGTACGGCAGCTCTCGCTGGGGCAGCGGATGCGCGGGGACATCGCGGCGGCGCTGCTGCACGACCCGGACGTGCTGTACCTGGACGAGCCGACGATCGGGCTCGACGTGGTGAGCAAGGCGAAGGTACGGGGCTTCCTGCGGCAGCTGAACGAGGAGCTCGGGACCACGGTGCTGCTGACCACGCACGACCTCCAGGACATCGAGCAGCTGTGCGAGCGGGTGATGGTGATCGACCACGGGCGGCTGATGTACGACGGGTCGCTGGGCGGGCTGCACACGGCGGGCGGGGCGGGGGAGAGCGAGCGGACGCTGGTGGTGGACCTGGAGCGGGAGCTTCCGCCGATCGAGGTGGCGGGGGCGCGGGTGGTGAAGGTGGAGGGGCCGCGGCAGTGGCTGGCGTTCCCGGCCCAGGCGTCGGCGGCCCCGCTGGTGGCGGCGGTGGCGGCGGAGTACCCGCTGCTGGACCTGTCGGTGCGGGAGCCGGACATCGAGGACGTGATCGCGCGGATGTACGCGGGGCGGGGATAAATCAGGGACAACCCTGAGTTGGAGGAGGGGCCAAGTCATACAACTCTCATGGATGACTGCATAGGCTGCTCCTCATGAGTGACGAGCGGCCGGAGAAGTCGATGCCTGAGAACACCTCGCAGGGGAGTCCCCTGCCGGAGCTGAGGGCGTCGGACGCCGACCGGGACCGGGTGGTGGAGCGGCTGCGGGACGCCGTCGCCGAGGGCCGGCTCGACATGGACGAGTTCGAGGAGCGGCTGGAGGCGACGTACAAGTCCCGTACGTACGCGGAGCTGGAGCCCCTCACCCGGGACCTGCCCGGCGCCGGCGTCGCGGCCCCGGTGGCATCCGCTCCGGTCGGCCTGACCAAGGCCGTGCCCGCGGGGTCGGACTCCGCCTGGGCGGCCCGGATCGGGGGCGGCGGCCCGGCGGGCGGGCCCGCCATGGCCGTCGGGATCATGGGGGGCTTCCAGCGCAAGGGCAACTGGACCGTGCCCGCCCGGTTCCACGCGCTGGCGTTCTGGGGCGGCGGTGAGATCGACCTGCGCGAGGCGAACTTCGCGGAGCGCGAGGTCGTGATCAACTGCGTGGCCATCATGGGCGGCATGCAGATCATCGTGCCGCCCGGCGTGGAGGTCGACGTACGGGGCATCGGCGTGATGGGCGGCTTCGACCGGCGCGACAACTACGGGCCGCCGACCCCGGGGGCTCCGCGGGTGGTCGTGACGGGCCTCGCCTTCTGGGGCGGGGTGGGTGTCAAGGTCAAGCCGCCGAAGAAGGGGAAGCCGATGGGGACGTCGGAGCCGCGCAAGGAGCTGTAGGGCCCGCTCCTCGGCCACGTAGGGGCACCTGGAGTACCCGGGGCTCCGGAAGTGGCACGGCGCGCCGGGAACTCCCAGGGCGCCTCGGGAGTCGGATGCTATGCAGACAAAACCGGCGCCCGGGGGAAGGCAGGAGCACGTGGAGCAGGGCAGCAGCACGAAGAAGACGGCGACGGCACGAGGCGGGTTCGTCTTCAGCGAGGCGGACGAGGAGCGCCGCCGCGGGGTCCGGCAGATGAAGCGGATCGCCACCGGTCTGCTGGTCCTGGTGGCGCTGGTCTACGTGGCTGCGAAGGGGGCGCAGCACGCCGGCGCGGGCGGCTGGGCGGGCTACGTCGCGGCCGCGGCCGAGGCGGGCATGGTCGGCGCGCTCGCGGACTGGTTCGCCGTCACCGCGCTGTTCCGCCGCCCGCTGGGGCTGCCGATCCCGCACACCGCGATCATCCCGACCAAGAAGGACCAGCTCGGGGTCTCCCTCGGCGAGTTCGTCGGGGAGAACTTCCTCTCCGCCGACGTGGTCCGTACGAGGCTCCACGCGCTCGGCATCGGCGGCCGGCTCGGCGCCTGGCTGGCCGAGCCCGCGCACGCGGACCGGGTCACGGCGGAGCTGGCCGCCGCGCTGCGCGGCGCGCTGACGGTGCTGCGGGACTCCGATGTGCAGGCGGTGGTGGGCGAGGCGATCACGCGGCGCGCGGAGACGGCGGAGATCGCGCCGGGGCTCGGCAAGACGCTGGAGAAGGTCGTCGCGGACGGCGGGCACCACCGGGCCGTGGACCTGCTCTGCGCCAAGGCGCACGACTGGCTGGTCACGCACGCCGACTCGGTGGAGGCCGCGGTCCAGGGCGGGGCGCCGGGATGGACCCCGCGGTTCGTGGACCGCAAGATCGGCGACCGCGTCTACAAGGAGCTGCTGCGCTTCGTCCAGGAGATGCGGGACATGCCGGAGCACCCGGCGCGGGGGGCGGTGGACCGTTTCCTCCGGGACTTCGCGGCCGACCTCCAGTCGGACACGGAGACCCGGGCCCGGGTCGAGCGCCTCAAGTCGGAGATCCTGGCGCGGGGCGAGGTGCAGGACGTGATCGCCTCCGCGTGGACCGCGGTCCGCTCGATGATCATCTCGGCGGCGGAGGACGAGCGCAGCGAGCTTCGGCTGCGCGTACGGTCCTCGCTGATGTCGCTGGGGGCCCGGCTGGCCACGGACGGCCGGCTCCAGGACAAGGTGGAGGGATGGATCGAGGGGGCGGTGGTGTACGTGGTCACCACCTACCGGACCGAGATCACCTCGCTGATCACGGACACCGTGGCGGGCTGGGACGCGGAGCACACCTCGCGCAAGATCGAGGCCCACATCGGCCGCGACCTCCAGTTCATCCGCATCAACGGCACGGTGGTGGGCGCGCTCGCCGGGCTGTTGATCTACAGCGTGTCGCGCGCGTTCGGGGCGTAGGCGGGGCCGAGCCGGCCCTTTCGGGGCCGGTCCCGGCCGACGGGGTGGTCGGTGGCGATCAGCCGCGGTCGGCGACGGCCCAGGAGGCCGCGGCCACGACTCCCGCGGCTCCGAAGACGGCCGGCCAGGCGCCGACCTTCTTCGCCAGCGGGTGCGCGCCCGCGAACCCTGCGAGGTACAGCGCGCCGAGCCCTGCCGCGGCGGGGACCCCGCCGCGCTTGTGCCACTCCCGCCCGGCGACGACCCCGGCGGCGCCGAGCACGACACCGCCGAGCGGCCGCTTCTTGGTCCACCGGGCGACGGCGTACCCGCCGACCAGACCGGCGGCCGCCACTACGGAACTCGGTACCCGTGCCATGCCCAACTCCTTCACGTCATCAGCCAGTACGCTCATCGACCCGCACGCTCGTCCTACGAACCATGCGCTACGAGGCTAACGCGACGCCTTGGCCGCACGCCGGGCGCCCAGCGCCCCCAGCACGAGAACCGCCCCGCCGATCACCACGTTGGGAACCGCGTCCCGCACACCGCGCGGCAGCGCCGCCACCACGCCCAGGACGAGAAGAAACGCGAGTCCGCACCCGCCGGCGACCCGAAGCAGTCTGTCCACGCGCTGCTCAACGCGGCCGCCCCGCCCCCGACACGGAGGGTGGGGAGGGGATTTGTCGCACACTCGCCGGATCCGTGCGATGTCTGCCCAGGGAACCGGATGGGCATAAATTCAATCTCCCACCCAAAGGGGCAAACCACCTCAGCCCCCGGTACCCCTCCAGGCCCCCGCAGCCCCACGCCCACCCCACCGCCCCCACATCAACATCAGGAGCAAGGACATCGTGATCTGCTACGGACAGGCCGTCCTCGACCTCGCGGACGAACTGGTCGACGCCTACGCCGACGTCTTCTCCGCTCCGCCGTGGAACGAAGACGAAGAAACCATTCGCCAGTTCGCCGCCCGCCTCCCGGCCGACGCCCGGCGCCGTGGTTTCCGTACGGCCTTCTCCCAGTCCGCCACCGGCATCGACGGGTTCGCGACCGGCTGGATCACCCCGGCGGCCTTCCCGAAGAACCGCGCGTACGCCCAGGTCGCCGCGCAGCTCGGCCCGGCCCGGGTGAAGGAGTTCCTCACCGGAGCCCTGGAGATAGACGAACTGGCCGTACGCCCCTACGCGCGCGGCCGTGGCACCGGTCGCGCCCTCCTCACCGAGATCACCACCGACGCCCCGGACCGCCGTGCCTGGCTGCTGACCAGCCGCCTCGCCAGGAGCACGGTGGCCACGTACCGCCGCCTGGGCTGGCACGAGGTCGCCCCCTTGCCCGGCACGGAGACGGGCGTGATCGTCTTCCTCTCCCCGGACCACCCGAACCGGGCGGCGTAGGCAGTCTCGGGCAAGTGGGGCGCGGTTCCCGAAACACCGCCTGACAGCGCGTTCGGGCCGCCGAGGCGGGGCATACCGCGGCCATGACCCTGATCACACGCACCGCTCACTCAACCCGCTCCGCACGGACCACCTCGACCCCCACCCCAACCTCCACCCCCACTGTCCGCCGGCAGCTCAACCTCGCCACGCGCCACCAGCTCACCACCAAGGCCGGCATCCCGTCGGGCACGATCACCTCCCGCACCCGCCCCGGCGGGCCCTGGCAGCGCCTGCTGCCCCGGGTCTACCTCCTCCAGACCGGTCCCCCGGACCGCCGCCAACGCGCCCTCGCCGCCGTCCTCTACGCCGCCGAGCCCGGCTCCGACCCGCTCTCCGGCGACACGGCCGCCCTCACCGGCGGCGCGGCGCTCGCCCTCCTCGGCATCCGCGAAGCCCCGTACACCCCTGCAGACGTCCTGATCCGCGCCCCGCGCCGGCTCGCGGGATCCCCGGAAGTACGCCCCTTCCCGACCGCCCGCTGGCCCCGGACCATCACCGTCTCGGGCATCCCGAGCACCCGCCCGGTCCGCGCGGCCGCCGACTTCGCGGCCCGGTCCGACCGGCCGGCGGACCAGATCAGGTCGGTCCTGGCCCATGTCGTCCAGTCCGGCTGGTGCCACCCGCACGACCTGCACACCGAACTCCGTGCGGCCCGCCTCCTCACCCGCCCCGCGATCCGCGCGGCGGCGGCTGAGCTCCTCGCCGGAGTCCGCTCGGTAGCCGAGGCCCAGGCCCGCGACACCCTCTCGGCCACGGACCTCCCGACCCCCTTGTGGAACGCCCGCCTCCACACCCCGGACGGCACCTTCCTGGCGACCCCGGACGCGTACTGGCCCGACGAGGGCGTGGCTCTGGAGATCGACTCGGCGGAGTACCACTACACCCGCGACTCCTGGCACGCCACCCTCCGCCGCCGCCTCCGCCTGGAATCCCACGGCATCCTGGTGGTCAGCGCGACGCCCTCAATGATCCGAGACACCCCAACAGAAGTAATCGCAGCCCTCCGAGCCTTCCTCACCCTGGCCACCACCCGCCCCACCCCACCCACGGCCCTGGCCCGCGGCCACCAACAGCTCCCGCTTCCGTTCGGCCATTGAGAAGCCGCCGAGAATGCGTACCCACCCCACGTCGGCCAGCCGAGCGACCGGTCGTGATCACGGGGTAGGGGCCCCGTGGCACTCCCCGTAAGGCCGGCCCGAGGTGCACCAGCACGGGGTTGTGCCCGTCGGGGGCCAGGGGGCGGCTTTGCCTCGGGCGGCCAGGGTGGTGGCGTATTCGGCCAGGAGGGACGGGGAGGACGGGGAGGTTTTCTCCGAGGCTGCGAAGGCTTCGTACGAGGGGACGCTTGCCGTGACGATGCCCAGGTTCGTCGTGCCCGAGGCGGCCAGGGCGCGGAGGGAGGCTTCGACCTCGGCCAGGTGGGCGTCGTGGGAGGGGTACTCCGCCGCCAGGGTGGGGTACGAGGTGAGGAGCTCCGCCAGCTCGCGCGCCGGCCAGTGGAGGATCGCCACCGGGAACGGGCGGGAGAGCGCGGCGCGGCGGTCGCCGAGTTCGGCGCGCAGGCGGGCGATCTCGGCGCGCAGTTCGGCGGGGTCGTCGGAGCCGAGGGCCCAGATGCGCTTGGGGTCGTGGAGTTCGTCCAGCGGGATCGGGCCGATGTGACGGGTGTCCGCGACCATGTCCCAGTCGTCGTGCGGGAGCCCCAGGAGGCGGCGTACGCGGTGGCGTCCGGTGAGGAGCGCGGTCGTCGCCTGGGTGAGGGGGGCGTTGTCCGGGATGAGGAGGGTGGCGGCCTCGGTGAAGCAGTCGTGCGAGGCCTGCAACTCGTCGTGGGCTTCGAGGGTTTCGGCGATGACCTCCCAGGGCGCGGGGTCCTCGGGGGCGGCGGCGCGGATGCCGGAGATCAGGGCGCGGGCCTCGGGCTCGTGACCGTACTCCCATAGGTTGGCCGCCTGCAGGGCCTTGACCAGGTGTGGACTGGTGGGGGAAGCGGCGAGGAGTTGGTCGTAGAGCGCGCTTGCCCGGTCGCGTGCGTCGGCCAGTTCGAGGTGGGCCGCGGCCTGGAGGAGCAACGGCTCCTGGTCCTCGGGGTAGCGGGTCGCCGTGCGGATGAGGCGCTCGGCTTCGGCGATGTGCTCGGCAGGCGTGTCGGGGCGCATGGTTCACACCGTACTGCTGCTGGTCAGTTGACGGGGGAGGACTTAAGGTGCCGCCCGTGCGAGATCGCGTGCGGGTCGTGGTGCAGGGGAAGGGCCGGCGGGCCTGGCATGCGCGCCGGGTCGGTCTCGCGGGGGTGCTGTGGGCGGCGGGTGAACTGGCCGTCACGGTAGGCATGGTGGTGTTGTTGCTGGTGGTGCACCAGGTGTGGTGGACCAACCGGCAGGCCCTGACCGCCGCGCACGAGCGGGTCGCGGAGTTGGAGGGGGAGTGGGGTGCCCCTGGGGCGGACTCCGGGGCCACCGGCACGTCCGACGATCCGGGGTCCGACCCCGTGGCCGCCCCCGGAGAGGATTCCGCCGCCTCGGAGGGGAGCGACGGGACGGCGACGGCCCGCGCCTCCGGGTCCGGGTCCGGTCCAGGCTCGGGTTCCGGGTCCGGCTCCGTCGGCAAGTCGCCGCCGCAGGAGGGCGCGTACGGGGTCCTGCGCATCCCGCGCCTCGGCGTCGTCGTGCCCGTCGCCCAGGGGGTCGACAAGCGGTCCGTCCTGGACAAGGGGTACGCCGGCCACTACGTGGGGACCGCGCAGCCCGGGGCGGAGGGGAACTTCGCGCTCGCAGGGCACCGCAATACGCACGGGGAGCCCTTCCGTTACATCAACCGGCTGAAGGCCGGCGACGAGCTGATCGTCGATGTGAAGGGGCGCCGGTACGTGTACCTCGTGGGGAAGACGCTGAGTCAGACGACCGAGCACGACACCGGGGTGATCGCGCCCGTCCCGCGCAGCACCGTGGATCCGGAGGCCGGCTACAGCGAGCCCGGTGCGTACATCACGCTCACCACCTGCACGCCCGAGTACACCTCCAAGTACCGGCTCGTGGTGTGGGGGACGCTCAAGCGCTGATGAGCACGGCGCGTGCGCCTTAGTGTGGGGCGGTGCGTGTGAAATGGGTGAAACGTCCTCAGTTGCTGTGGCTCGCCGTGCCGTTCGTGATGTTCGTCGGGGCGCTGCCCTTCGTGAACCGGGTGGAGCCGGCGCCCGGCGGCGTACCGTTCCTGCTCCTCTGGTTCATCGGGTCGACCCTGGTGACCCCGCTCGCCGTCTGGCTGACCTGGCGCGGTGATCACCGGTGAGCGCGGCGGCCGTCGCGACCTCCGTCTTCGCCGTGTTCATGGTGGCGACCGTCGCGCTGGGACTGCTCGCGGTGCGCGGGCGGGGCGGGGGCGGCGGCGGGCTCGCCGAGTGGTCGGTGGGCGGACGCTCGCTGGGGACCGTCTTCATCTGGGTTCTGATGGCGGGGGAGGGGTATACGAGCTTCAGTTACCTCGGCGCGGCCGGCTGGGGCTACAACTACGGCGCCCCCGTGATGTACGTGGTCGCGTACATGTCCTGCGGGTACGCGATCGGGTACGTCGTCGGGCCCGTGCTGTGGGACTACGCGCGCCGCCACGGCCTCGTCGGCATCACCGACATGGTGGCCCACCGTTACGGGCGCCCCTGGCTGGGCGCGGCCGTCGCGATCCTCGCCACCGTCTTCCTGCTCCCCTACATCCAGCTCCAGATCACCGGAATGGGCGTGGTGGTCTCGACGGTGACGTACGGGACGGTGTCCCTGGAGTGGGCCTACTTCATCGCCTTCGCCGTCACCACCGGCTTCGTCGTCGTCAGCGGACTGCGCGGCAGCGCGTGGGTGTCGGTGCTCAAGGACGTGCTGGTCATCGGCACGCTCGCCTTCCTCGCGGTGTACGTGCCCCTCCACTATTTCGGCGGCTACGGGGAACTCTTCGACCGGCTGGCGGCGCAGCGGCCGCAGTGGCTGACGCTTCCCGGAGCCGGGAGCGGCGGGAGCGGCGGGGGCGGCGAGGTCGGGCGCGGGAAGCTGGGGGTGGCGTGGTTCGCGTCCACCTCGGTGCTGAACGCGCTGACCGTGGTCATCTTCCCGACCACCGTGGCCGGTTACCTGGGTGCGCGGAACGCCGACGCGCTGCGCCGCAACGCGATCCTGCTGCCCGCCTACAACGTGCTGCTCTTCGTGCCGATGCTGCTGGGCATGGCCGCGCTGTTCGTCGTACCGGGGCTGGCGGGCGCCGATTCGAACCTCGCGCTGTTCAAGCTGGTCGTGGACTCGCTGCCGGCGTGGGCGGTGGGTGTGATCGGGGTGGCGGCAGCGCTGTCTTCGATCGTGCCGATGGCGGTGTTCATGCTGGTCATCGGCACGATGTGGGGGCGGAGCGTGCTCTCGCTCGTGCCGCGCTGGAGCTCGGGCGAGCGGCAGAAGCTCGCCTCGCAGCTGGTGGTGGTGGCGGCCGGGACGATCGCGCTGGTCATGACGTACACCGCGCCGAACACGCTGGTGAGGCTCTCGCTCATCTCCTACGAGGGCATGGCGCAACTGGTACCGATGCTGCTGCTGGGGCTGGTGTGGCGCAGGTTCACGCTGACCGCGGCGGTGGGTGGGCTGGTCGCGGGGGTCGGGGTGGTCTGTGGGCTGGTCTTCACGGGCAACGACCCGGTGTGGGGCGTGAACGCGGGCATGGTCGCGCTCGGCGTGAACCTGGCGGTGGCGCTGATGGTGGCCTGGCTCGGGCCGGGAGGCGCGGGAGGCGCGGGGGTTGCGGGGGAGACGGAGGACGGGCGGCCGGACGAGGAGGTGCTCGCCCGTGATCCACAGCCCCTGCGGGTTGTGGGCGGCCGAGGTTAGTATCGTTTTCGAGTACCGGACGTCGTACGGGAGTTCGTGCGCGGGAGTGGGAGGGGGGCGCATGGCAGGGCGCAGCAGTCTTCGCCGTCGCCGCAGCATGCCGTTCCCGCTGCCCCAGGCTCCTTCGCTGCCCGCCCGGCTGTTGTCCGTGTTGCTGCCGCTCGTGCTGCTCGGTGGGTTCCTCGGGCTGTTCGCCGCTGAGGGCGGGCTCGGAGCGGTGGTGGTCGTCCTCACCGCCACCCTGGCCGTGGGCGCCTCGGCTCTGGCCGCCCGGCTGGTCCGGGCCGTGCCGCCGAACCGAATACGCACCGCGATCCGTGATCGCGAGCAGCGCACGGCGTTCCTGCCGCAGCGCGATCCCGACGCCTCGGGCCGGTCGCGGCCCAGGGCACCCGGCCGTCTCGTCCCGACGGCCGCGTAGGGGCGCAGCTCCTTCCGATCACTGATCGCTGGTCACTGATCACTTCACCGTTGTCGCCCCTCGCGGGTCGTCACGCCGAAATGCACCTCTTTCGACGTTCGACGAGACCCCTCGGAGGGCCCACGTGTCCGTATTCACCCATCTTGTAGCCCTGCTGGGCCGGCTCCTGGAGCCGGTGCTGGCCGATTCCGCGACCGCTGCCGCGATCGTGCTGTTCACCGTGCTCGTGCGGCTCGCGCTGCACCCGCTCAGCCGGGCCGCCTTCCGCGGGGCGACCCCGGTGGCCGGCTGCCTGCCGGTGCTGCTCCAGCTGCCGGTGTTCTTCGTGATGTACCGGGCCTTCTCCTCGGCGCAGATCGGCGGGGCCGCCAACGAGCTGCTCGGTCACCGGCTGCTCGCCGCGCCCCTGGGGGACCGGTGGGGCGACGCGCTCGGGGACGGCGGCGTGTTCGGGGCGCGGGGGCTGGTGTTCCTCGGGCTGTTCGCGGCCATCGCGGTGGTGGCCGCGTGGAGCGCGGTGCGCGGACGCAGGGCCGCGGCGCTGACGGCGGCCGCGGCAGCGACAGCGGTGGCCGCCGCCGAGGGCGCGGGCAAGGGCAAGGGCAAGGGCAAGGGTGCGGTCGCCGGGGCCGGCGGGGCGGTCGCCGGGGTGAGTGCCGAGCAGCAGGAGGTCATGCGCAAGCTGGGCGGCGTACTGCCCCTGCTGTCGTTCGGGACGCTGATCACGGCTGCCGTGGTGCCGCTGGCCGCCGGGCTGTACCTGGTCACCACGACCGCCTGGTCGGTGGCCGAGCGGGCCTGGCTCCAGTACCGCAAGGAGCGTGCCGGGCGTGCCGGACGGGAGCTCGCCGGAGGGGTCCGTTCCAGTCTGTGAACAGGGTCTTGCGGATTGGGCGGACTTCTTGGAGGATCGACCAATCCTCCGATGGCCGCAACCCATCGTCCGGCCCGGGGCATGCCCATGGGTCGACCACCCACGACCACGGGAGAATGCCCATGAAGCTGCTGCGTGTAGGACCCGTCGGGTCGGAGCGCCCCGCGCTGCTCGACCAGGACGGGACCCTGCGGGACCTGTCCGGCCTGATCACGGATGTGGACGGCGCCCTGCTCGCCGACGACTCCGCGCTGTCGCGAGTACGGGAAGCGGCCGCGGCCGGGGACCTCCCCTTGCTCGACGCCGAAGGCCTGCGCATCGGGTCCGCGGTCGGCCGCATAGGCAAGGTCGTGGGCATCGGCCTGAACTACCACGGGCACGCGGCCGAGGTCGGCGCCGAGGCGCCGGCCGAGCCGATCCTGTTCCTCAAGGCCCCCGACACCGTGGTCGGCCCCGACGACACCGTGCTGATCCCGCGCGAGAGCGTCAAGACCGACTGGGAGGCCGAGCTCGGCGTCGTCATCGGCAGCACCGCCCGCTACCTGGCCTCCGCCGAGGAGGGCCTCGCGCACGTCGGCGGGTACGTGCTGGTCAACGATGTGACGGAGCGCGCGTTCCAGATCGAGCGCGGCGGTACCTGGGACAAGGGCAAGAACTGCGAGACCTTCACGCCGCTCGGCCCCTGGCTGGTCACCGCCGACGAGATCCCGGACCCGCAGGTCCTGGACGTGAAGCTGTGGGTCAACGGCGAGCTCAAGCAGGACGGCCACACCTCGGACCAGATCTTCCCGGTCGGCGAGGTCGTCCGCTACGTCAGCCAGTTCATGACCCTGTACCCGGGCGACGTCCTCGTCACCGGCACCCCGGCCGGTGTGGCCGCGGGCCAGCCGGAGCCGAAGCCGTTCCTGCGGGCCGGTGACGTGGTCGAGGTGGAGATCGAGGGTCTCGGCCGTCAGCGCCAGGAGTTCAAGAGCGCGTAGCTCCAGCGGGTAGCTCCACAGGAGGGGCGGTGCCGTCGTCGACGGCGCCGCCCCTTTCCCGTCAGACCCCGGACGCCATCCGGCGACGCCGGCTGGCCGGCACCAGCCCCGCGCCCGCGATCGGCTTGGTGGCCGCGCCGCCGTCCTCGCCCGCGCCCTCGTTTTCGCCGTCGCCCCTGCCGTCGTCCGGCTGTCGGCCTCTTCCTCGGCGGCCATGTCCTTCACATGCGCGAATCACAGGTCGACGGTCACCCCGTCCCGCGAAGACCTGCGCGCCGCCTCCAGTACGTCCAGGCAGTGCGCGGCCTCCAGGGCCGTGACCGGGGCAGGGCCGCCGTCGCGCAGCGCCGCGGCTACCGCCGCGTAGTACGCCGGGTAGTCGCCCGGTGTGGTGGTGACCGGGATCCCGCCGCCGGTCAGGGGCGACTCTCCGGATCCCAGCCGGCCCCACAGGTGCTCGGGCTCCTCGCCCCACGGCCGGTCGGGGTCGCCGGGGCGCAGACCTTCGCGCAGGGCGCCCTCCTGGGGGTCCAGGCCGTACTTGACGTAGCCCGCGCGGGAACCGAGCACGCGGAACCGCGGCCCCAGCTGGGCGGTGGTGGCGCTGACGTACAGGTGGGAGCGGACCCCGCTCGCGTGGGTGAGCGCGATGAAGGTGTCGTCGTCCGCCTCGGCGCCGGGGCGGCGGACGTCGGCCTCCGCGTAGACCCGTACCGCCGGGCCGAACAGCACCAGTGCCTGGTCCACGACATGGCTGCCGAGGTCGTACAGCAGCCCGCCGATCTCCTCCGGGGCGCCGGACTCCCGCCAGCCGCCCTTGAGCTGCGGGCGCCAGCGCTCGAAACGGGACTCGAAGCGCTGGATCTCGCCGAGTTCGCCGTCGGCGAGGAGGCGGCGCAGGGTGAGGAAGTCGTTGTCCCAGCGGCGGTTCTGGAAGACCGACAGGAAGGTCCCGGTCCGGTCGGCGAGCGCGGCCAGCTCGCGGGCCTCGGCGGCGGTGGCGGCGAGCGGCTTGTCCACGACCACCGGGATGCCGGCGGTGAGGGCGGCGGTGGCGAGCGGGACGTGCGTCTTGTTCGGGGAGGCGATGACGACGAGGCCGGGGGCGGGGCTCTGTCCGAGCAGCTCGGTGGCGGTGGCGGCGATGCGGACGTCCGGGTAGGCCTCGCGCGCCTGGGCCGCGCGGCCCGGGTCGGAGGTGACGACGGTGTCGAGGACGAGGCCGTCGGTCGCGGAGACGAGCGGGGCGTGGAAGACGGAACCGGCCAGTCCGTAGCCGACGAGTCCGACGCGGAGAGGGGTGGCGGGGGTGGCTGGGGTGGTGTCGTTCATGCCAATACTTTGGCAACAGTGTTTCGTAAGTGCAAGGAGGGTGGACAATGGGCAGGTGGACAGGGGTAACAGGGGTAACAGGAGCAATGGGAGCGGCGTGAATCTGCCAGTGCTGCGCGGGCACAACGACGCGCTGGTACTGGACCTCCTGCGCGGAGCCGGCCCCGCCGGGCTCGGCCGCGGCGACCTCGCCGACCGTACGGGACTCACCCCGCAGGCCGTCGGCAAGATCACGGCGCGGCTCCGGGAATCGGGCCTGGTGGCCGACGCGGGGCGCGAGGCGTCCACGGGCGGCAAGCCGCGCACGCTGCTGAGGCTGGTCCGGGAGGCGCGGTACGCGGTCGGGGTGCATCTGGACCGCGACGAGCTCACGGCGGTACGGGTGGACCTCGCGGGCCGCGTCGTCGCCGACGGCCGGAGCCCGCTGGACTTCGGGGCCGGTCCGGAGGCGGTGGTGGAGGAGGCCGTACGGGCGGTCGCGCGGGTACGCGGTGAGGGCGTCGGGGTCGACCGGCCGGTCCTCGGCGTCGGCGTGGCCGCGCCGGGGCCGCTGGACTGGCGGACCGGGGTGCTGGGGCGGGTGACGGGGTTCCCGGAATGGGAGGGGTTCCCGTTGCGGGAGGCGCTGGAGGGGCGGCTCGGGGTCCCGGTGCGGGTGGACAAGGACACGAACGCGGGGGTGGCGGGGGCGGCTTTCGGAGAAGCGGTGGCCTACGTGCACGTCGGCACCGGACTCGGGGCCGGGCTCCGGCTGCTCGGAGGCGGCGAGGTGTACCGGGGACGGCGTTCGGCGGCGGGGGAGTTCGGGCACCAGGTGCTGCGGCTGGACGGCCCGCCGTGCCGGTGCGGGGGGTACGGGTGCGCGGAGGTGCTGTGCCTGGACGCGGTGGCGGGCGGCCGGCTGGAGGAGGCGGCGCGGATCGTGGGTGAGGCGGCGGCGAACCTGGTGGCGCTGCTCGATGTGGACCGGGTGCTGCTGGGGGGACGGGTGGTCGCGGCTGCGCCGGGCGTGTTCCTCGACGGGGTCCGGGGGGTGGTGGCTGCGCGGTCCGTTGCCGGGGCCGGGGGCGTGAGGGTGGACCTCGCGCAGGTCGGCGTGGCGGAGGGGGCTGCGGAGCTGGTGCTGGCGCCGCTGTTCGGGCGCGGGGGCTGAGTCGGCCGGTGCCGGTGCCGGTGCCGGTGCCGGCCGGCTGCGGCTGGTCGGCCCTGCGGGGCGTGTCCCCTACCCACCCTTCCACCGTTCCCCGGGCTCTGCCCGGACCCGCCAGCCCGGGCTGCGCCCCGTCCCGCCGTCCTGGGCTGCGCCCGGACCCGTAGGGCTGGGCTGCGCCCAGACACTGGCCCGGGCTGCGCCCGAAGCCCCAGCCCCGCCAGTCCGGGCCGCGCCCGGATCCGTCGGGCTGGGCTACGCCCGCCCCCCGGCCCGGCTCCGCCCCAGCCCCCGCCCCGCACGCGCCGCCCGTGTCGCTTTGGCTCCGTTCCGGGTGTCGGGTGTCCGCCGAATGGGGGGAAAGCGGGAGGGGGCGCGCGCGGCGGCGGACAGGGGGTTGTAGGGGCGTGGGAGGGTGCGGGCAGGGCCGGGGTGATTGTCGCCTCGTCCGATTAGCGTCCTGTTCGTCCACCCGTCCGTCCGTCCATCCGTCCGTCGGTGAGTAGCGAGGGTCTTCCATGCGACTGCGCAAAGCCCTTGCCCTGTCCGCCGTCCTCGTCGCCGTCACCGCCCCCACCGCGGCCTCGGACGTCGGCACCGGCGGTGGGGCCCGGCCCGCCCCCGCGCTGCCCTCGCGCGTCGAGGCCAGCTGCGGCGACGGGAAGAGCACGCAGTTCCCCATCGGCGCGCGCATCCGCGGCGGCCCGGCCGTGTACCGCACCGGCGGCGACGCGCAGACCTGGTACCTCGACCTCACCAACACCACCGGCGGCGAGTGCACGGCCATCCACCCCGTCGTCGTGTTCACCGACAAGGCCCGCGCCCTGCGACCGGCCCATTTCCGGATGGAGTTCGACGCCCCCGGCACGACCGCCGGCACCTTCCCCGTCAGCCTGGAGCACACCGACCGGGACGAGGTCATCGCCGTCTTCGACGGCGGCAACGCCTTCTCCGGATTCACCGTCGGCCCCGGCGGATCCGTGACCGTCACCGTCCGCCTCGCCTTCGCCCCCAACGCCCCGCACGGCGAGGCCGTCGCCGACGCGGCCCTGGTCCAGCGCAAGGGCGACGACGGCGATTGGGTCGGCGAGGCCGGCGGGTACCGCTTCGACATCCAGGGACCGGACGGGCAGGACGCCGAGACCGGTGAAGCCGGAGCGCTGGCCCAGACCGGCCGCGACCGCGAGGCCTGGGTGTACGGGATCGGCGCCGCGACCGCCCTCGCCGCGGGCGGCGGACTCCTCCTCGGCGCCCGCCGCCTCCGCGGGCGGCAGTCCGGCTCCGCCCGCTCCTGACCCCGGCCGGCAGGGCCCCGCCCCCGCCCGCAGTCCACGTAGAGTCCGAGGGTGGAAGAACCGATCCAGTACGCGCACCACCACCAGCCCGGCCTGCCCGTCCGGTCCGGGATTCCGGAGCACGGGCGCATCCCCAAGTACTACGCCGTCAAGGCCCGCATCGCCGGGCTGCTCGACGAGCTCGGCGAGGGTGGGCTGCTGCCCACCGAGCGGGATCTCGCCGAGCAGTACGAGGTCTCCCGCGAGACCGTCCGCCAGGCCCTGCGCGAGCTGCTGCTGGAAGGCCGGCTGCGCCGTTCCGGCCGGGGCACCGTCGTCGCCGGAGCCAAGCTCGAACAGCCGCTGTCGCTCGCGAGTTACACCGAGGGCGTGCGCCGCCAGGGCCGCCGGCCCGGCCGGAACCTGATCGGGCTGGAGCGGTTCCCCTGCCCGCCCGACGTCGCCGCCGGCATCGGCGCCGAACCCGGTGAGCCGGTCTGGCACCTGGAACGGGTGCTGCTCGCCGACGACGAGCGGGTCGGGCTGGAGAGCACGTACCTCCGGGTCGCCCGCGCGCCCCGCCTCGACGTCGATTTCCAGCCGGACTCCTCCTTCTACGGATACCTCCGCGACAGCCTCGGCATCTCCTTCGGCGATGCGGACGAGAAGCTGGAAACGGTCCTCGCCACCCCCCGCGAGGCCCTGCTGATCGGCACCCCGCCCGCGCTCCCGATGCTGCTCATCCACCGTTTCTCGCGGGACCAGGACGGCCGGCCGCTGGAGCGGGTGCGTTCGCTCTACCGTGGCGACCGGTTCAGCTTCACGACCCACCTCCGGCCCGAATAGCCCCGAGCCAAAATCCACAAACCACCACAAAAAGGGCAAACAAGCATCACGAAACGGTAACGGGTCTAGTCCAAGCGTCGAAGGCTGTTCACCCGGACGTCGTCCGCCGGATCCCCCCGGGCCACGCTCCGCCGACACCGTGGACGACGTGAGAGTCATAGTCGTCGGAGGCGGCGTGGTAGGCACCATGCACGCCTGGCAAGCAGTCGAACGCGGCCACGAGGTCGTCCAGATCGAGCGAGAGGCCGAGGCCCGCGGCGCGTCACTGCGCAATTTCGGCCAGATATGGGTCAGCGGACGGGCCGGGGGCGAGGAGCTCGACACCGCCCTGCGGGCCCGCGAGCTCTGGGAGGGGATCGGTGAGCGGGTGCCCGGCCTGGGCTTCCGCGCCATCGGGTCCCTGACCCCCGTACGCAACGCCCGCGAGCACGCCGTCGCCGAGGCGGCCGTCGCCCGCCCCGACGCCGCCGCCCGCGGCTACAAACTGGTCACCGCCGCGGAGGCCCGGTCGATCAACCCCGCCCTGCGCGGTGCGTTCGAGGCCGCCCTGTGGTGCGAGCGGGACGCGGCCGTCGAACCGCGCACCGCCCAGCTCCACCTGCGGGAAGCCCTCAAGGCCTCCGGCCGCTACACCTTCCTCCCCGGACGGGAGGTCCGCGAGGTCCTCGACCACGCGACCGGCCCCGGCGGCCCCGCCGTCCGCGACGACCACGGCGACGTCCACCGGGGCGACGCCGTCGTCCTGGCCACCGGCGCCTGGCTGTCCGGCCTGGTCCGAGAGCTGGCCCCCGAACTGCCCGTGCGCCGCGTCCGGCTGCAGATGATGCAGACCGCCCCCCTCGGCGAGCCCCTGACCACCTCGGTCGCCGACGCCGACAGCTTCCGCTACTACCCCGCGTACAAGAGCGAAGCCCTCGACGCGCTCAACGCCGAGCAGGCCCAGGCGCCGATCGCCGCCGCGCACAAGATGCAGCTGCTGATGGTCCAGCGCCGGGACGGCGGACTGACCATCGGCGACACCCACGAGTACGAGCACCCCTTCGCGTTCGACACCCTCGAAGACCCCTACGAGCACCTCACCGAGGTGGTCGAGTCCTTCCTGGGCCGCCCGCTGCCGAAGATCCGGCACCGCTGGGCGGGCGTGTACGCGCAGTGCACCGACACCACCCGCGTCGTCCACCGCCAGCAGGTGCGGGACGGCGTCTGGCTGGTGACCGGACCCGGCGGCCGGGGCATGACCTGCTCGCCCGCCATAGCCGAGACCACCGCGAACGAACTGGGCTGGTAAGCACCATGACCGACAACACCCCCCACACGCCCGCCCGGACCCATCGCCTGATCGTCCTCGACATGGCTGGCACCACCGTCGCCGACGGCGGCCTCGTCGAGCGCGCCTTCGAGCGCGCCGCCGAACGCCTCGGCGTCGAGCCCGGCAGCGCCGACCACGCCGCGAAGCTCCAGTACGTCCGCGACACCATGGGCGAGTCGAAGATCTCCGTCTTCCGCCACCTCTTCGGCAGCGAAGAGCTCGCCCGGCGCGCCAACTCCGCCTTCGAGGAGGCCTACGGGGAACTCGTGGACGGCGGCCTCATCGCCCCGATCCCCGGCGCCCGCGAGGCCATCGAGAAGCTCCGCGGCGACGGCCGCACCGTCGTCCTGACCACCGGGTTCGCCCGCGTCACCCAGGACGCCATCCTCGACGCCCTCGGCTGGCAGGGCCTCGCCGACCTCACCCTGTGCCCCGCCGACGCGGGCGGCCGCGGCCGGCCCTACCCGGACATGGTGCTGGCCGCCTTCCTGCGCACCGGCGCCGTGGACGGCGTACGCGAGGTCGTGGTCGCGGGCGACACCGCGTACGACATGCTCAGCGGGGTCCGCTCCGGAGCAGGGATCGTGGCCGGTGTCCTGACCGGCGCCCACGACCGCGCGGCCCTCACCGGGCACGGCGCGACCCACGTCCTCGGCTCCATCGCCGAACTCCCCGCAGTCCTGGAGCACGCCGCCGAGGAGTCCGGCGCGTGAGCGGCATCCGCTTCGACGGGGTCTCGGTGGCCTACGGCGGCAACATCGTCCTGGACCGGCTCGACCTGACCGTCGAGCCCGGCGAGGTCATGGCGCTGCTCGGCCCCTCCGGCTCGGGCAAGACCACGGCGCTGCGCGCGGTCGCCGGTTTCGTGCGGCCCGCCTCGGGCCGGGTGCTGATCGGCGGCCGGGACGTCACCGCGCTGCCGCCCCACAAGCGCGGCATCGGCATGGTCGTCCAGCAGTACGCGCTGTTCCCGCACATGCGGGTCGCCGACAACGTCGCCTTCGGCCTGCGGGCGCAGAAGGCGCCCAAGGCCGAGATCCCCGGGCGGGTCGCCGAGGCCCTGGAGATGACCGGGATGGCGGCCTACGCCGAGCGCTACCCGCGCGAGCTCTCCGGCGGACAGCAGCAGCGCGTGGCCATCGCCCGCGCGCTCGCCATCCGCCCCGGGGTGCTGCTGCTCGACGAGCCGTTGTCCGCGCTCGACGCACAGCTGCGTTCCGGGATGCTCGCCGAACTGGCCCGGCTCCACCGGGAACTGCCGGACGTCTCCATCCTCTACGTCACCCACGACCAGGTCGAAGCGCTGACCCTGGCCGACCGGATCGCCGTCATGGACCAGGCCCGCCTCCAGGACTGCGGCACCCCGCAGGAGCTGTACCGGGCCCCGCGCACCGAGTTCACCGCCTCCTTCGTCGGCAACGCCAACCTGCTGCCGGTGACCGTGGCCGACGGGGGCGCCCTCTTCGCCGGGCACCCGCTCGCCCTCGACCCGGGCCGCGCGGCCGTGGGCGCGAGCGCGACCCTGTGCGTACGCCCGCACCTGCTCGGCCTCGGCGCCGGACCCAACGCCCTGTCCGGCACGATCACCGAGGTCCAGTGGCGCGGCTCCACGCACCGCCTCTACGTCGACATCGAGGGCCACCGCGTCAAGGCGGACCTGCCCGAACTCCGCGAGACCCCGGCCCTGGGCGACCACGTCACCCTGCACTTCGAACCACGCGACGCCGTTCTGCTGGCCGCAGGAGTTTCCGATGACTGAGGCCACCGACCGGCGCGCGCCGGCGGCGGCCGAGCCCGACGCTGCCATCCCCCACCAGCCGGTACGAAGCCCTGCCCCAGCGGGATCCGATTCCCCGGCCGAAGCCCCAGACGGCTTCGCGGCGAAGGCCGCACGGTCGCCCCGTACCGTCCCCGGCTGGCTGTGGGCGGTGCCTCCCGTGGCCGTGCTCGCCGCGGTCTTCCTCTACCCCCTCGCGCTGGTCGTCCAGCAGTCGCTCACCCCTGAGAACGGCGGCGGGGCCTTCGACGCCTACGCCTCCGTCTTCGCCTCGCACTCCTTCCGCGAAGCCCTCGGCACCACGGTATGGCTGGCCGTCGGCGCCACCATCGGCTGCCTGGTCCTCGGCTTCGTGCTCGCGCTGGTCATCGCCTTCGTCCCCTTCCCGGGGGCGCGCGCCGTGGCCAAGTTCATCGACGTCTTCCTCTCCTTCCCCTCCTTCCTCATCACCCTCGCCCTCCTCTTCGTCTACGGCACGGTCGGCATGGCCAACGGGCTGTGGACCGACGCCTTCGGAGTCCAGGACGGGCCCTTCCACTTCCTGACCACCCCGTGGGGGGTCCTCCTCGCGGAGATCACCTACTTCACCCCCTTCGTGATGCGGCCGCTGCTGGCCTCCTTCTCCCAGCTGGACACCGCCCAGCTGGAAGTGGCCTCCTCGCTCGGCGCGAAGCCCGCCCGCATCGTCCGGCGGGTGATCCTCCCCGAGTCCCTCCCGGCGCTCGCCGCCGGCGGCAGCCTCGTCCTGGTCATGTGCCTCAACGAGTTCGGGATCGTCCTCTTCACCGGAGCCAAGGGCGTCACCACGCTCCCGATGCTCATCTACGGCAAGGCGATCCTCGAATCCGACTACTCGGCCGCCTGTGTGGTGGCCGTCGTCAACATCGCGATCTCCGTAGGCCTGTTCGGCCTCTACCGGGTGGTGAGCAAGCGTGCTGGTGCATAGCAGAGGCGGCCGCTGGGCCGCCTGGAGCCTCTTCGGACTCCTCTTCCTGCCCCTCTTCGCGCTGCCGCTGCTCGTTGTAGTGGCCGCCTCCTTCTCGACCCACTGGTCCGGGGCCTTCCCCTCCGGCCCGACCACCGGGAACTACGCCGCCGCCGTCCAGGGCGAATCCCTCCAAGCCCTGACCACCTCGCTCATCACCGCCCTGACCGCGAGCCTGCTCGCGCTCACCGTCGGCACCTGGGCGGCGCTCGCCGCCGCGGGCCTGCGCGGACGCGGCAAGCGGTCCCTGGACGCGCTGTTCATGCTGCCCGTCGCCGTACCGTCCGTGGTCGTCGGCCTCGCCGTGCTCGTCGCCTTCAGCAAGCCCCCGCTGCTGCTCAACGGCACCAGCTCGATCGTGATCCTGGCGCACACGATTCTTGTCACGGCGTTTGCCTACCAGTCGGTTTCGGCTGCCATCGTGCGTCTCGATCCCGCGTACGAACAGGCGGCGGCCTCCCTGGGCGCCCGCCCCTCGTACGTGCTGTGGCGGGTCAAGCTCCCCCTCCTGCTGCCGTCGCTCACCGCGGCCGCCGGACTCTGCTTCGCCCTGTCCATGGGCGAGCTGAGCGCCACGATGATGCTCTACCCGCCGGACTGGATGCCCCTCCCGGTCCGGATCTTCACCGCCACCGACCGCGGTTCGCTCTTCAGCGGCTCCGCCGTCGCCGTGGTCCTGATGGCCACCACCCTGCTGGTCCTCCTGGCCGTCTCACGTGTCCGCACCAAGGCCACGTACCGCTGAACCTGTCCCGCTGAACCCCTGCTGACTCCCTTTCCCCGTAAGGAAGTTCCATGCCCAGCAACAAGTACCTTCGTGTCACCGCGGCTCTCACCGGCAGCCTCGCCCTCGCCGCCGGCCTCACCGCCTGCGGTGGCTCCTCCTCGGCCGACTCCGCCGACTCCTCCGGAGGAAAGGGCGGCGGCGAGAAGACCGTCACCGTCTACAGCGCCGACGGCCTCAAGAGCGAGAAGGGCGACGGCTGGTACGACAAGGTCTTCGCCGAGTTCACGAAGAAGACCGGCATCGAGGTCAAGTACGTGGAGGGCGGCTCGGGCGAGATGGTCCAGCGCGCCGTCCGCGAGAAGACCAACACGCAGGCCGACCTGCTGATCACCCTGCCCCCCTTCATCCAGCAGGCCGACGGCAAGGGCCTGCTCCAGGCCTACGCGCCGCAGGGCTCCGACAAGGTCAACGGCGCCGACAAGGCCGCCGACGGCAAGTGGACCTCGGTCGTCAACAACTACTTCGGCTTCGTCTACAACAAGAAGGAGCTCACCGAGGCCCCCAAGACCTGGGAAGAGCTGCTGGATGCCAAGTACAAGGGCAAGCTCCAGTACTCCACCCCGGGCGTCGCGGGCGACGGCACCGCCGTGCTCATCAAGGCGATGCACGACTTCGGCGGCAAGGACCAGGCGAACGAATACCTGAAGAAGCTCCAGGCCAACAACGTCGGCCCGTCCTCCTCCACCAGCAAGCTCGCGCCCAAGACCGACAAGGGCGAGCTGCTCGTCGCCAACGGCGACGTCCAGATGAACTTCGCGCAGGCCAAGTCCATGCCGAACCTGGGCATCTGGTTCCCCGCCAAGGACGGCGGCAAGCCCACCACCTTCGCCCTGCCGTACGCGGCGGGCCTGGTCGACAAGGCCCCGCACAGCGAGAACGGCAAGAAGCTCCTCGACTACATGCTGAGCGAGGACGCCCAGAAGCTGGTCAGCTCGGTCGGCGGCGGCTTCCCGGCCCGTACGGACGTCAAGCCCACCGACGCCAACGCCGTCGAGCTCACCAAGATCCTGACCGGTGTCGAGATCTTCGAGCCGGACTGGACCGACATCGACAAGAACCTCACCGGCTACGTCGACGGGTGGAAGTCGGCCACCGGAAGCTGACCGCAGCCGGCCGGCAGCCGGCCGGTCGTCTCACCGTCGACTCCCGGTCACCCGCCACCGGGATAGCGACGCTTGCGTAACGGGTCTGGACCGAAGACCGCACCTTCGGTCCGGACCCGAGGCATGTCCCCCTGAGCTCTCCGACGCGCCCAACCTGAACGGCCAGCTCCTCACCGCCGTCCAGGCGTGCCCCACGTACGGGCAGGAGAACTGGAAGATCCTGGTCACCACCGACCACGGCCACACCGACGCGGGCGGCCACGGCGGCTCCACCATCCAGGAGCGCGGCACCTTCGTCATCGCCAAGGGCGCGGGAATTCCCGCCGGTTCGGTGCGCGGCGACGTGAAGCTGGTCGACGTCGCGGCGACCGCGCTCGCCCAGGTCGGGGTCAACCCCGGCTCCGCCATCGACGGCCTTCCGCTCGACGCCCCGAACGACGACGCCTTCGAGACCCTGCGCCCCGGCCTCCAGGCGCGCGTGGACGAGACGGGCATCCCGGCCGCCACCAAGGGGTTCACGCACACCCCGCCGGCCGGCTGGTCGATCGACAACTCCAAGATGGGTACGGGCGGTGTCACGGAGTGGGCCGGATGGGCCTTCGCCACCGACGAGTGGGACGACAAGAGCCACACCGGTTCCTACGACTCCACCCTGATCACCCCCAAGTGGCCGGTCACCGGCGGCTCGGTGAAGAACCTGACCTTCCAGACGCACTACCGCCACGAGGCCGGCCAGACCGCCCAGGTCCTGGTCTCCTACAACGGCGGCACCCCGTCGGTCGTCAAGAGCTACACCGCCGACGCGGTCGCCAAGTCCGAGTCGATCGCGCTCCACGTCCCGGCCGGCGCCACCGACGTCCAGGTCCGCTTCCGCTACAGCGGCAGCAACAACTGGTTCTGGACCGTCGACAACGTCCGTCTGGGCTGACGGGACTGACGGGACTCCCGGAAGGGACTGTTCCGCCCTGTGGTCCGGGCCGTGGACGCCTCACGCGTCCGCGGCCCGGCCCCGATAGGGTGGTAGAGACCAGAGGTCACCGTGGTCAGAGGCCACCGAGAGCGGAGAACAGTCCAGTGGCAGAGCGCAAGCCGATCGAATCCTGGCTCACCGACATGGACGGGGTCCTCATCCACGAGGGCACTCCGATTCCCGGCGCCGACGCCTTCATCAACCGGCTGCGCGAGTCCGGCAAGCCCTTCCTGGTGCTGACCAACAACTCCATCTACACCCCGCGCGACCTCCAGGCCCGGCTCAGCCGGATGGGCCTCGAAGTCCCCGTCGAGAACATCTGGACCTCGGCGCTGGCCACCGCGAAGTTCCTCGACGACCAGCGCCCGGGCGGCACCGCGTACGTCATCGGCGAGGCCGGCCTGACCACCGCCCTGCACGACATCGGCTACGTGCTGACCGACCACGAGCCGGACTACGTGGTCCTGGGCGAGACCCGTACGTACAGCTTCGAGGCGATGACCAAGGCGGTCCGCCTGATCAACGCGGGCGCCCGCTTCATCTGCACCAACCCGGACGAGACCGGCCCCTCCACCGAGGGCCCGCTGCCCGCCACGGGCGCGGTCGCCGCGCTGATCACCAAGGCGACCGGCAAGCAGCCGTACTTCGCCGGCAAGCCCAACCCGCTGATGATGCGGACCGGCCTGAACGCCATCGGCGCGCACTCGCACAGCAGCGCGATGATCGGCGACCGGATGGACACCGACATCCTGGCCGGGCTGG
The DNA here is from genome assembly GCF_042750105.1 of Streptomyces sp. NPDC059443. NCBI lineage: Bacteria > Bacillati > Actinomycetota > Actinomycetes > Kitasatosporales > Streptomycetaceae > Streptomyces > Streptomyces sp. NPDC059443. Next base: position 120,868 of record NZ_JBHYVM010000027.1, read on the forward strand.
AAGCGGGCATGCAGACCTTCCTCGTGCTCACCGGTCTGACCTCGATCGAGGACACCGAGAAGTTCCCGTACCGCCCGACCAAGACGGTGAACTCGATCGCGGACCTCGTCGACCTGGTCTGAGCCCCGCCAGGGTCCGCCCGGGTCCGCCCGGGCCCTCGCGACCCCGTTCGGCCTTCGTCCGACCGGCCCAGCCGTTAGGGCGTACGGCTGACTCGTACGGGCCAAGAGAGCGCCGCTCCGGATGCGGAGCGGCGCGCCGCGCGTGAATCTCCTTGTTGAGGAGGTTCACCATGCGCAGTGATCTGATCGCTCTCCGTGTCGCCGGGTTGGCCGTCGCCCTGACGGCCCTCTCCGCCGCGACCGCGCCCATCGCCTTCGCGGAGGACTGGAACCGCGGCAGCGTCTCGGCCGACCCCAATCCGGCGGAGCCGGGGGCGCAGGTCAAGCTGCGCGTCCGCGGCTGCGACGACGACTGGGCCATCGCCCAGTCACCCGTCTTCGTCTCCGAGGTCCGGCTCTCCAGCGGCCGCGACGACCGCCACACCCTGTGGGGCGACGCGATGATCCGCTCCTGGGCCGAACCCGGGCGCCACCCCATCCGGGTCAAGTGCGGAGGCCGCGACGAACGGGAGTCGGGCTCCATCGAGATCGAGCACCGCCGCGAGCACCACCCCGACCCCCACCACACGCCGGTCTGGCCGGTCCACGCGGGCGGCGGCGGCATGTCCGAGGAGATCGCCGCGAAGGCGAAGAAGGACGCGGGCCCGGCGGCGGCGGAGCAGGCCAAGGCCGCGGCGGACTCCGCCCAGCTGGCCGCCGCGGCGAAGAAGAGCCACACGGGCGACGGCCCAGGCCTGCCGCACACCGTGATCGGAGCGGTGCTCGCGGCCGTGGCCACCCTGGCGGTCGCCGGCCGGGCGCTGAGCCTGCGCCGCCGTCGCAGCGGCGAGTGAGCGCGGGGTGAGCGGCGAGCCGAGGAGCTCCGGCGGCTCCCGGCTGCTGACCTTCGCCGCCTGGTCGGTGCTGGTCCTCGGCCTGTGGCTGTGGGGCCGGGAGATCACCGGGGTGCCGAGCCCGCTCCCCGGCCAGGCCGGGGGACCGGCGGCCCCGGGGCTGCCCACGGCGCACGTCCCGCTGGGGCCGGCGCCGCCCGCGCGGGTCGACGTACCGTCCATAGGCATCCAGGCCCCGGTGATCACCCGGGACCTGGACGCGCAGGGGGCGATCGAGCCGCCCCCGTACGAGAACCCGGGCACGGTCGGCTGGTGGCGCGGCGGCGCCCAGCCCGGCACGGCCGGGACCGCGCTGATGGTCGGACACGTGGACACGCAGTCGAAGCCGGCGGTGTTCTACGGGCTGAGCTCGGCGAAGCCGGGCGACAAGATCCGCGTGGTGCGGGCGGACGGCTCGGTCGCCGAGTTCACGGTCGAGGACGTACGGGTCCACGAGCGCGCGGGCTTCGACCCGGCCAAGGCCTACGGCCCGCGGGTCAAGGGCAGGGCCGAGCTGAGGCTGGTGACCTGCGGCGGCGCGTACGACAAGGCGGCCAGGCAGTACACGGCGAACGTGGTGGTGTCGGCCTACCTGACGGGCGCCGGAATCCGCTCGGGAGCGGCG